>JBAQYT010000155.1:0-1835 GCA_049787175.1 Candidatus Acidiferrales bacterium
TGGTCACGCGAAATGCAACGCCTGCGGATTACGCCGCGAGCCGCGAGTTCGGCGCGGTGGTCTGCATGGCCAAGCCATTCAATCCCGAGCGCATGCTGCAAGTCGTGCGGTTGCTGGCGCCCTCGCCTCTCTCGTCCGCGCCGAAGACGTACGGCAACTCGGGCGACACCACCGTAGACCGCATGCTGTAAAGTTCGCGCCGCAATCTCAAAGCTCAATTCGCAGGACAGCGCGGGTCACGTCCCGCCGGCACAAGCCTGTGGCTTGGGTCGAGACGAACGGAATATCCGATACGCTCCTTTTGACGTTCGGCAGCTTCGCGCAGACGCGGCGCGCCGGGGTGCAGCTGAATGATGAAATTGGCTTTCAACCAGGTTTGCTTGTCGCGGCACAATTCGTCGTCATCCATGTACACGGTGAGGTAGTTTGGGCGAGACGGTGGAAATCCAAACTCTGGATTGCCGCCGAGGACGACTAAACCGCCTTTTGTGAACCAGAACAGCCTTAACACTTCACCAAAGGGCATGTATTTGTAGATGATATAACCAATGAACTTTTGCGGTCCACCAAGATTCACATCCTTTTCCAAAGGGCTGATGTAAACGCGAATTTGCTGTTCGTCAGGTGCGATTGTTTCTCCAATGTATCCGAAGTCCCAATTCTGGTAATCGAAATCGTAGATTTCATCCTCGATTGCTTGGGTGACAGCGTTTATCTGTGCAGTGGTAATCTGCCGTTCACCCTGCACCGACGAAGCAGGAACGGCCAAAAAGAACATCATGGCAAGAACTGAAATCAGGCGCCTGGGCACGGGCCAGACCTCCTTTAGCGGATGATTACGATTCGTACTATAGCACCTTTTCTTATATCTCCACCACCGGCCTCGTTTTTAAAAGGCCCGAATACCGCTGCAGGTTTCTTTCCTTTTGCCCAAGCGGGTGGAGTCCGGCCATCATCCAAATAAAAGTGAGTTGCCCCGCCCGGGTCTGGGCCAGTGAAAGCTACATGTGCGGCACGCTGGGAATCTTCGTAAGCGGCACGAGCCGGAGGATATGTTTTGATCGCATGCGTCTCTGAGGGGGAAAGCTTATCCGACGCGACGGAGGCTTTCCCAAATCGAGCAATTGACGCCATGTAGGCACGCGCATTGCTCAAGTCATTCGCGCTTCCCGGACCGCGCTTCGTGATGGACCGCAGCCCAGAGGTTTCATTGTAGATTGAGTTTGTGACTTGATCGGGCGATTTTGATGCCGTTTGGTTTCGCTTATGTCCCGATCTCTGTTCCGAAACGCCGGGCTGTTGGACGCTATCGGACATGGGTTCGATTTCGGGAACATCATCTCCGTCGCCGACATCGGATCTCATCGCTTCACCGTTGAATTGGTTATCGGTATCGCGTGCGTTCTCTACGGCGTTACCGTAAACGGGATTGGCGTAGAAGCGGCCGTTAATGAATGGCATTGCAAAGTTCCTTACGAATCATCTTGTATGCCGCGCGATGGACGAGGAACCTGTGGTTCCGTCACAAATTGGCCATTACGACTGGGATGTTTTCTGGGTTGGCTTCTGCGCGGCTGCGTTAATGCTTCCGGCGGATTGCACGGATTGGGCCTGCGCTGCGGCTTGAGCTTGCTGCTGCAGTAGGAATTGTTGGTGGATTTGGGCGTGCGCGCGGACATTCGCGTATCCAGCAGGATCGGCGATTTTCGCGACCTGCCCCGCATCGGAAGAGAACCAGCGTTTGCACGCGTCAAGCTCAATGGCGTGATTATCGGTGAATTCGTCGGGCATGATGCTGGGCAGCAGCTCTTCCCTGCCCGTGGCGGGATCACTGC
>JBAQYT010000156.1:0-5292 GCA_049787175.1 Candidatus Acidiferrales bacterium
CCGAAGGCGAAATCGAAATCGAGGGCCGCGTCGGCAGCCTTCTCGAAGTCGGCACCGGCTTCCATCCCGAACTCACCGGCCGCGAAAACATTTTCCTCAACGGCGCCATCCTCGGCATGAAGCGCGCTGAAATCGTCGCCCGCTTCGACGAAATCGTCGCCTTTGCCGGCACCGAAAAATTCCTCGACACGCCCGTCAAATATTATTCCTCCGGCATGTACATGCGCCTGGCCTTCGCCGTCGCCGCGCATCTGGAACCTGAGATTCTTGTCGTCGACGAAGTCCTCGCCGTCGGCGACGCCGAATTCCAGAAGAAATGCCTCGGCAAAATGGGCGACGTCGCCCGCGCCGGCCGCACCGCCCTCTTCGTCTCCCACAACATGGCCGCCGTTCAAGCTTTGTGCGCCCGCACAATTTGGTTAAGTGAAGGAAGAATCGTCCAGCAAGGTCCCGTCGCGGCGACTGTTTCTGCGTATCTATCCCAATTCGCTCATACGCCCAGCAGCGGTTTTTGGCCGGATCCGAAAGATGCCCCGGGGAACAATGCCGTTCGAATCCGCAAGGTGAGTATCCGGCCGGATGGTGAAAATCCGGCCAGCGGCGATTCCACGCGTATAAACGTGCGCACCCCTCTCGTTATGGAATTCGAATACTGGAATCTGCGGCCTGACGCGCGTCTGAATTTGAGCATCCACGTCCACGATGGAGAAGGTGCTTTGGCCTTCAACGCGTTCCCATCTGCTACCTCCGGTTGGATGGGTAAGCCTTTTCCTGTAGGTTTGTTTCGGACCTCGTGTTACATACCCGCTGACTTGCTCAATGACGGCCGCTACCGGGTTCATTTAATGGTTGTCGAAGGTCAAGCGGCTGTGATTTTCGATATGCAAGATGCCGTCATTTTTGAAGTGCATGACGTCCGTCCCGAAGGTATTCGTTGGTACGGCAAAATTCCGGGCGTGCTTAGGCCCGTTCTGGATTGGCAAACAGAGCTCATCCCGGAATCGCATGCTGATTCAACACCATCGCTCTCGACGGAAGAGGTCACTTCCTACGATGAATTACTCGGAGACTGAATTACAAGGAATGTTCGGCTCCGTTGGGCAAGATGTTCGCGTTCATAAATCCTGTGTCATCTATGGTGGGGAAAGAATACACATCGGTTCGCACGTTCGCATTGATTGCTTCTCGGTACTCAGTGCCGGAGAAGAGGGCATTTCGATCGGCGATCACGTGCATATCGCTGTTGGTTGCTGCCTGTTTGGTTCTGGTGGAAAAATAAGGCTGGACGATTTTGCGGGGATTTCTGCTCGAACTTTGCTGTACACCGGGACGGATGATTACGTGCGCGGTTACATGACAGGGCCCACAGTTCCTGACAAGTTCAGGAAGGTAACTAAGGGTGATTGTATTTTAAATAAGCATGCTGTCGTTGGCTGCGGCTCTGTAATTATGCATTGTACGCTAGGAGTTGCGGTTTCGGTGGGTGCGCTCAGCTTTGTAAACAAGGATGTCCCCGACTTCGATATCGTAGTGGGCGTTCCGGCAGTCAAGGTTTCGACCAGAAGTCGTAAGATCCTCGATCTGGAGAAACAGCTGCGCGAGGAAGCCGAAAATGCCGCTAAACAATAGCCGCATTTGTGAGTGCCAGCATCCGTCTTTGGCAATCAACGAATGAAGACCGCACAACGATGATGGCGACGAACAACTCAAAATGCAAAATTCACGATTTGGCCATCTTCGGCGCCTCTCCCGCCTTCGCCGAAAAACTTCACGTTGGCCGCCCGAACCTCGGCAACCGCGACCGCTTCCTTCAGCGCATCAACGACATGTTGGACCGCAACTGGCTCACCAACGACGGACCGTACGTCCAGGAATTCGAGAAACGCCTCGCCGAATTCGTGAGCGTTCGCCACTGCGTGGCCATGTGCAACGCTACGGTGGCACTCGAGATCACCATCCGCGCCCTCGGTCTCTCCGGCGAAGTCATCGTGCCTTCTTTCACTTTCATCGCCACCGCCCATGCGCTTCAATGGCAAGAGATCACCCCTGTATTCTGCGACATCGATCCGCGAACTCATAATCTCGACGCCGCGCAGGTCGAGAAAATGATCACCCCGCGCACCACCGGAATCATCGGCGTTCACACGTGGGGCCGCGCCTGCGACATCGACGCCTTGCAAGCTATCGCTCGCCGTCGCAACCTGCAACTCCTTTTCGACGCCGCCCATGCCTTTGCCTGCTCTTATCGCGGCAAACTCATCGGCGGCTTTGGCCGCTGCGAAGTCTTCAGCTTTCATGCCACCAAGTTCTTCAACACCTTCGAAGGCGGCGCTGTCCTCACCAACGACGACGCCCTCGCCGGGAAAATGCGCCTCATGCGCAACTTCGGATTCCACGGCAACGACAACGTCATTTACATCGGGACCAATGGCAAAATGACCGAAGCCTGCGCCACCATGGGCCTCACCTCTCTCGAAAGCCTCGGCGAATTCATGGAAACCAATCGCCGCAATCACCGCGCCTACCGCCGCGAACTCGCCGCCATCCCCGGCGTCTCTCTGATGGCCTACGACGAAAACGAGCGCGCCAATTTCCAGTACATTGTCCTCGAAGTCGACGAAGCCGCTGCCGGGCTCTCTCGCGACGAACTGCTCGCCGTGCTCTCTGCCGAAAACGTCCTGGCTCGCCGCTATTTCTTCCCCGGCTGTCATCGTATGGAGCCCTATCGCTCCTACTTCCCGCACGCCGCTCTCGTCCTTCCGGAAACCGAAAAGCTTTGCCGCCGCGTTCTCACTTTGCCCAACGGCACCAGCGTCAATGACGAAATCATTGCCAAGATCTGCCGCATCATTGCGCTAGCTGTAGCCAATGCCCCGGCTGTTCGTCAGCGTCTGGCCACTCCTCAGCACACTCAGTCCGCCGCTACCACTTCATAGCGTGCCGAGCCTGGGCTCGTCCAACAGTTACGTTTCCCTCTTGCGTGAAAAGATCTTGTACGACGAACCCGTCAGCGTATACGCCGCGAGCGATGCCATCATCCGGCGTCTGCCTTCAAGTACCCAGCCGCGATTCCACACGCAAGCGAGCAAATACTTCGCTGTGGTCGCTCGCTTGTTCTCTTCCTTTGAAATATTTGCCATCGCGCAGTAGCATCCTGCAATTGTCCGCCGTACGATTTTCGCGTACTGATATCCTAAATGTTTGTCAACGGCTTTCAGCATCTCGATTATGGCCTTCTGCCGTTCGATTTCCTTGAGTGCGGACCAGATCCCTCCCGGATGCACGCGATACAGCGCCAGCACCTCGTCTATCAGATGAATTTTCCCTGACGTAGCAGCGATAGCGAAGAGCGGCCAGTCTCCCATTTTCAGTTCATGAAACCAGCGTGGCATAACGCCGATTGCTCTGCCCCGGCATACCGCCGTGCACGTTGCTATCAAATTGCCGCCGAGCAGATTTTCGATGGAGTAAGTTCCTGCCGGACATTCCGGGTAAATCGCTGGGGCGGATTGGCTCGTTTCGTTCAAGATTCTCGCTCGTGCACAGCAAATCGCGTAGTTGGGATTTGCATCCAGGAAGTCGACTTGGCTTTGCAGTTTATTCGCCGATAGCCAGGAATCGTCTCCCTCGAGAAACGCTACATATTCGCCCTTGCAGCTTGCCAGCGTCGCCTCGAAGTTCCGCATGGTTCCAACGTTTTGATCCTGCAGGAGCGTAACAATCCGTCCGGGGTATTTGCGGCTGTAATCCATCAGAATTTCTCGCGTGCCATCCGTCGAGCAATCTTCGCCGACCACAATTTCGTAGTCGAAGTTCACTCGCTGCGATAGGGCGCTATCAAGGGCCTCCGGGAGGTATCGCCCATGATTGTAAGTGATCATCATCACGCTAAGCTTCATGTGCCCATTCTCTCTGCTGTCCAAAGCTAGAAGTCTAAAGCAAAATTGTTAGAATGGCTTGTCCACTTGCGCCGCTGACCATGCGTAAAATTGTATTCATCGCCGCGAACGAGTACGTTCCCTGGGGCGGCAGCGAGTATTTGTGGGCCGCGGCCGCTGAAAAACTGGCACAGCGCGGCGTGGAAGTCTGTGTCAGCGTTTTGGACTGGGACGTGCCGGTCGCGCAAGTCGAGCATCTTCGTTCGCTGGGCTGTCGCATTTTCCCTCGCCCGAGGCCTTCTCTGCTGTCTCGTGGGCTCCGCAATCTTTTTCCCGGACGCGACTACGCCCGTCATGTGAGCAAACTCACAGCCGGGGCAGACTTGACCGTCGTGTCGCAGGGCGATTACGTCCAAGGTCTCCCGTGGATGGAGGTCTTGCGCTCAAACGGCCACCGATATGCCTCTATTGTGCATGGGGCCGCAGAAGTTAAGTGGCCAGATGATGATTTGATCGACAGATTGGCTCCCGCCTACGAGGGTGCGTGCGCAGCGTATTTCGTTTCCCAAGCCACGCTCGCTCTCGTTCGCCGCATGCTTGTCACTCCTCTTTCGAGCGGGCGAGTGATCCGCAATCCTTTCAATGTCAGTTACGACGCTCACCCTCCCTGGCCTTCCAACGCCGCCGCGCAATTGTCTCTTGCCTTTGTTTCCCGCCTGGAAATTATGGGAAAGGGACATGATTTGCTGCTTCAGGTTCTCAGCCTTCCGCACTGGCGTGAGCGAGACGTTCGCGTCTCACTCTTTGGCCACGGCCCGAACGAGCGCGCTCTGCGCCGCTGGATCCAAAACGCAAAGCTCACCAGCGTTCAGTTTGGCGGTTTTGTCGACGATGTCGAGCAGCTTTGGGCCAAGCACCATGCCTTAATTCTTCCTTCACGTTACGAAGGCATGCCCTTGGTTCTGGTGGAAGCCATGCTCTGTGGCCGTCCTTCCATCATCACCGATGTCGGCGGCGCCCGCGAACTGGTCCGCGACAACGTCAACGGTTTCCTCGCAAAAGCTCCCACCGTTGAACTTCTCGACGAGGCCATGAATCGCGCCTGGGAGAATCGCAATCGGCTTGAGGACATGGGCGAACAAGCCGCAATTGATGTTCGCAAGTTTGTCTCGCCCGATCCCATCGAAGATTTCGTGCGCGACCTTTGCGCGCTAGTTGATCGCGCCAGTGCGCCTCACGGCTCTCAGTAATCTCCCCCCATCCCCTCGAACAGCGGCGTGAACGGCGCTTCGCGCGCCTCCGTTCCATCGTGCACCGCGTAGCTGATCCCGTGCTCGTTCTCGCGATCCGACCACAGCGACGCCGCGCCGTGCACTCCATCTTTATTCAGCGCGTAGAACTGCAAGTCGAACAT
>JBAQYT010000170.1:0-16162 GCA_049787175.1 Candidatus Acidiferrales bacterium
TTTTGACGCCGGGGAGGGCCTGCATGCGATCCAACAACTGCGAATAGAAATTCACGAGGCGCGCACCGTGATAGCCAGCGCGTGTGGGATCCAAACCAAAGCTCAACAAAGCCTGCTGATCGAAACCGAAGTTATGGTTCTCGAAATTCACGAGCGTTCGCACGAAGAGGCCGGCACCGATCATCAACACGAGCGATGCGGCTACTTGGGCAACAATGAGCGATTTGCCGAGGCGGTGCTTGTCGCGGGTCTCGGAAATGTTTGCCGCGCTATCTTTCATCGCGGATGCTAACTCAATATTGGTGACACGAAACGCGGGAGCGAAGCCGAATACGATTCCCGTGAGCACCGACGCCGCCAGCGTGAAAAGGAGCACTTTCGAATCCGCGGCTGCGTCCAAAATCATCGGGCTGGCGCCGCTGGACATCAGCGCGACAAGGGCCTGTGTGCCCCATTTTGCAAAAACCAATCCCAATGCGCCGCCGAGAACGGACATCAAGACGCTCTCGGTGAGTAACTGACGGATCAAGCGATAGCGGGATGCGCCAATGGCCAAACGCACGCTGATTTCCTTTTTCCGGCCGGTGGCGCGCGCCAGGAGCAAAGTGGCAACGTTCGCGCACGCGATCAACAAGACCAGACCAACAGCGACCATGAGAATGTTGAGCGGCTTTTCGGTGCTCGATTGCAGATAGGGCAATCCCTCGCTGGCGGGCGCAAGCGTCATATGTGGCACCTGGTCCGGTTTGTCAGGGTGCCAATCGGCGGTGACAAAATTATGAAAGAGAATATCGAGCGAACTTGCCGCTTGCTCTCTGGTGACACCATTTTTCAAACGACCGATGACGTTCAGGCATATCCAGTTTCGCGCGGTGAAGACGGAAGTCCCACCGCCTCCAGGCTGCGTACTCCAGGGCCGCATGTTGGGTTTATCGTCGAAGGGCACCCAAAGGTCGGGTTCGGTTCCGACTTGCACGCCGTAGAACGCGGAAGGGGTGACGCCGACGATGGTGAAAGGTATTCCGTTCAGAGTAACGCTCTGGCCGATGATGGAAGAGGCGCGGGCGAAACGGCGGCTCCAATAGGCGTAGCTGATGACGGCGACACGCGGCGCGCCGGGATTCTCATCGGCTTCGTTGATGCCGCGGCCGAGCAGTGGAGTGACGCCCAAGCCGGAAAAGTATTCCCCGGTGACCATCATTCCATTGGCGAGGGTTGGTTCGCCATTCATGCCGACGGTGGTGTTCTGATCGTTGAAGCCGAGCGGCGTCCAGGCGAAGACGCTCGACAGAGTTTGCCTTTGTGCGCGGAATTCCTGGAATGCAGGATAAGAAAAGGAAAATTTCGAATCCCAGCCGGTCTGGCCGAATTGCGGAGGCCATTTGTTGTCGTCCCATTGGAAGAGGACGAGCTGTTGGGGGTCCTTCACCGGCAGCGACTTCAGCATCACGGCGTTAATGAGACTGAAAATTGCGGTGTTGGCGCCGATGCCGAGCGCCAGGGTGAGGACGGCAACGGCGGTGAATCCGGGAGCCTTCCATAGCATTCGCAGACCGAAACGGATGTCCTGCAACAGTGTATTCATCGAATCCCTTGGCACCTCGCTGGGTTAGACGGACGAAGCAGCCAAAGGTCAACCGGCGAAAGCAGTAGACTCGAAGGCGCGTTCGGCACTTGACTCTGTCTCTTCATGGCTTGCTATTCGTGCCTTAATGCGAGCAGAGGATCGGTGCGCATGGCGCGGCGCGCAGGGATGTAGCAGGCAAGGAGGGCAACGGCCAGCAGCAGAATCGCAACCGCAGCAAACGTCAGTGGGTCGGTCGCCGTAACACCAAAGAGTTGGCTCGACAAAGCGCGTGTGAGCACAAAGGACGCGGCCAAACCAATGACAAGACCAAGGCCCGCGAGGAACGCCCCCTGGCGCAAGACCAGCGAGAAGACGTCGCGCGGCTCAGCACCGAGGGCCATGCGAATTCCGATTTCATGGGTACGCTGGCGCGTGGTGTAGGACAGAACGCCATAGATTCCTATGCCGGCGAGAATAAGCGCAAGCACCCCGAACCCGCCGACAAAAACTCCACCCATACGCTGCGTAACTGTGCTGAGTTGAATGCGCGAATCGAGAGTCGTCAAATCAAAAAGCGGCAAATCAGCGTCGAGGGAATGCACGGCCTGCTGCACGGGAGAACCAAAGGCGAGCGGGTTACCTGCCACGCGAAGCTGAATCGAAGCGTTGGAATCATAAACCTGAAAAAGCGGAAGATAGAAAAACCCTTGGGGTCTCTGGTTGATATCGTGGTAGTCGCTATTCCGCGCCACCCCAACCACCGTGAACCACTTACCGTCCGCATGAAGCCGCTTGCCAATAGCCTCCTGATGCGGCCAGTAGCGCTTTGCAAATTCCGCGTTGACAATGGCGACCGGCTGGGACTCTCCCGTGTCATTCATGGCGAACTCACGTCCGGCGACGAGGGGAATTTGCATGGTCTGGAAATAATCGGGAGCCACGTTCGCATATTCAATGTCCATGGATTCGTGCGGCTGAGGAACATAGCCTTCCGCCTGGACGAGGTAGGAGCTGAAGTCGAAGCCAAAGGGCACCCAGTTCGTCAGAGTTGCGGACTGAATACCGGGAATCGCCTGAAGTTTTGCGAACAGTTGACGGTCGAATTCGACGCCCGATTTCTGATTGTACCCAACGCCAGAGAGGTCATAGGAGTAAAGCAAGACGTGGTGCGGATTGAAGCCGGGATTGAATTGCTGCACGAGACGGAAGCTGCGGATAAAAAGCCCCGCACAGACCAATAAAAGGAGCGACATAGCGATTTGCGCGACGACAAGGACGCTGGACAGACGCGCTTTGCGCACGCCGCCGGTTATGCTGCCGGATTCCTCCTTGAGCACGGCGACCGGTTTAAGCGATGAACAACGAAGCGCGGGCAAAATGCCGAAGATGACCCCGGTGATGAGCGAAATGACGAGCGTCGCGAGAAGGACAGCGCGGTCAGCGCCTATGCTGATAGATATCGGAATCTCAGAAACTGGGGGAATGAAATCGGAGAGCGTTCCCGCAGTCCAGAGAGTGAAGAGCATCGCTATGCCGCCGCCGAGCAAGGAGAGAATGAGACTTTCGGCGAGCAATTGGCGAACGAGCCGCCAGCGGGTGGCACCTAGGGAAAGGCGAATCGCCATTTCGCGGCGGCGAGCGACGGAACGGACCAACAACAGATTCGCGACGTTCGCACAAGCAAGAAGAAGCACTACTCCGGAGATGGCCATCAGGAGAAAGAGAATGGTATCGAGATAATAGTTCGCGCCAGAGGGCGCGCGCCAGAGCGGATGAAGCGTGACCGAGTTATTCCCCTTATGCGAATCAGGATACTGGCGGGCGATCTGCTGCATCAGCCCACCCGTTTCGGACTGAGCTTGCTCTCGAGTGACACCCGGCTTCAGGTGTCCAGTCACTACGAGCCAGCCGTTTCCACGGTCTTGAAGAGGATTCTCCTGCGACCAGAATTGCCGGATCATCATGAGGGGGATCCACATATCGGCCCGCAAACCCGTTTGAGTTCCCTGAAAAACCGGGGGCGTCACTCCGATAATTGTGTAGGGGTGCTTGTTAACTTCAATCGTGGTACCAATAATGGAGCGTTCACCGCCGAAGTGGGCCTGCCACAGACGATAGCTGATGACGACCACGGGCGCGCCACCAGGTTTTGTGCCCTCGACAGGAAGGAAACCGCGGCCGAGAACGGGCCGCACGCCGAGTGCATCGAAGTAATTCGCGGTGCAAAAAACGCCCCAGACGCGTTGCGGCTTGGCATTGGCCGTGAGATCCATGGAGCTGAGGCCGGAAGCGAAAAGCCCGGAATAACTATGATTGCGGTCGCGGAGATCAACGTAGTCAGGATATGAGAGTTGATTATTCTGATTGGCGCTGCCAGTAGTCAGTTCAACGTATTGGCTGGCGTGAGAGACGCCGGGAATGGGATTGAGCACGGTGGAGTTGATCCAACTGAAGATTGTCGAGTTTGCGCCGATGCCAAGGGCGAGCGTAAGGATCGCGATGATGGCAAAGCCCGGCGACTTCAAGAGAACACGCAGGCCGTAGCGGACGTCTTGCCAAAAGACCATAGGGGCGCCTCAGTCGAATAACATCACTCGTATGCGAGCGGTGATATGCAAGCAATAGGCCAAGATCGTGCTGCTTAACCCATCAAAAAGAATAAGTTAGATCGATCTCGGAAGATTGAGCGAAGCTGGTGTGTCCGATTGTGGGAAACGCCTTCGCTCAAACGAACAGTCCGGTTCAGGGCCGAAGCAGGGACGAATGAGAACTGCGAGGCCACCAGATTTCCAGAGGGAATACATCGAATATCCCTATCCCGTGTGGAGGTTAATCCTCTTGACTCCGAATACGTTGGGGCGTCTAATTGAACCTCCCACCCTTAGTCCCCGCTTGTAAATGGCATAAAGAGGAGCTTTTCGCTCCAAATCTCATAAATTGCTCAACTCGGAAGGAGTTTAAGGAAGATGAGGATCAAATCTCTCGCTCTGGTTCCCTTTCTCGCGATGGTTGTTGCGCTCATGTCCGCCGCGCCCGCATTCGCCCAGGACGGGAAACTGAAGGTCAAGGTTACGCCAAAGCAAGCCTACGTTTTTGTGGACGGCAATGCCATACGGGAAGGCAGCCACCCGATCAAGCTGTCGGCCGGAAAGCATTCCGTAGGTGTCTACAATTACGGCTACACATCACAGACGCAGGATGTCGACATTACCGCCGGAAAAACAACCGATCTAGACGTGAAGCTGCAAGCATCGGGCGGCGACGTTTCTGGACCGTTCGGCGATATCGAGATAAAAGGCGACTCGCGCGCCGCGGTCCTGCTGAACGGCAAGACCCCGGCATACTTTGTAGGGCATGTGGACGAATTCAACTTCAACGCACTGTTTTGGCATCAGCGGTTGCTGGTGAAGCCAGGCACGTACCAAATCGACGTGACCCGAGGCGGGAAAACGCTATGGTCGGGTCCGGTCACAGTGGCGGCGGGACAGCGCGTGACCGTGGAACTAAACGACGGGAAGACCAAAACGAAGGATTGGAAGCAGGGGAACACGCTGACGGCCCAACCGAGATTCAAAGCGGGGCTCGTCAACACCACTGTGGCTGTTGCTCCGGTATCGGGAACGTTCTCGGCAGCGCCGACGCAAATTAACTGCGGAGACTCGTCCACGCTGACGTGGAGTTCGACCGACGCGGTGGACGTAAACATCAGCGAGGTGGGAGCGCAGCAGGCGAGCGGAACACAGTCGGTTTCGCCCAAGAAGACGACCACTTATAACTTCTCGGCGACGGGTCCGGGAGGAACAGTAACGCAGAGCCAAACGATCAACGTGAACATCCAGCCGACGGCGACGCTGACGCTGAATCCGACGGAAGTGCGGTATCACAAAATCGGCGACAAAGTGAAGGAAGATGGAACATCGACGCTGAGCTGGACTTCAGCGAATGCAAGTTCCGTATCGATCGATCCGATAGGAAATGTTCAGACGAATGGCAGCCAGCAGGTCACCGCGCAACCGAAACAGCAGAACGTAGGGCCGATCGATGAGAATCAAACTTACAGTTTGACAGCCACCAACGTTTGCGGCGGAACAACGACGCAGACGGCGGCGCTGCATATCACCGGCTCGATCGAGCCGATGCCTGTGGTGACGCTCGAAAGCGTTTTCTATCCGACGGCTTACCCGGTGAAGGAGCATCCAGATGTCGGCCTGGTGAGCAGCGAGCAGCAGTCACTGAATGAAGTTGCCGCCACGTTCAAGAAATATTTGGATTATGACGATACGGCGAAACTCACGGTGGTGGGACACGCGGACGTTCGCGGATCGTCGCCCTACAACGAGGAGTTGAGCCAGCGGCGGGCGGATCGCGTGAGAGATTATCTTGTTTCGCAGGGAATTTCCGCGGACAAGATCGAAGCGCGCGCGGAAGGCAAAGAGCGGCAATTGGAAAATGCCGAAGTGAGCCAGTTGCAAGAGCAAAATCCGGCGAAACCGGAAAAATGGATGATGAGACGCGTGCGCAATACGTGGCTGGCGTACAACCGGCGCGTAGACATCATCTTGCAGCCGACGGGCCAGGAGTCGACGAAGTTCTATCCGAATGGCGCGGCGGAAGCAAAGATCCTGTGGCAGATGCCGAAGCCGAGCTTGCGGAAGGTTCGTCAAGCGGACGGTGAGACGCCGGAGGAAACGCCGGCACCGAGGCACCGGCACGCGGCGAAACCGCAGCCGCAGGCACAGCAGTAGATCGTGAAGCGGGCACAAAGCCCGCGACACAAACCAAATGCATAAGGGCCTCTCGCCAGTTACGGAGAGGCCCTTATTCTTTGCGCAGATTCGTCAGCGGTTTTGCCCTAAAGCCCGATGCCGGTTTCTTTTTGCTGGCCATACCTGATCAATACGAGGAGGCAAAAGTGCTGCAAATCATGCCATTGACAACGGGTGCATAATCTTGACTAGGGTTTGCGGCAAACGGGACGCAGGCCGAGACTCTCACCGGGACAAGAGGCGGATTGCCAGAGCGTTTTACGCAAAGCGAAGCGAGCAGAATTGTGGGCGTTGACCCCAGCCGCCTGCGTTACTGGCACCGTCTTCGATTGGTTGTTCCTCAAGCGCGCTGGGGCGAACACTTCTACAATTTCACTGATCTGGTCGCGCTGCGTTCCATAAAAACCATAACTGAACGCCGAATTCCGGCCCGCAAGCTCCTCCGCGCGGTGGCCGCGCTCCAAGGAAGCGATCCCCAGGGAAACATCGCGATTGGCGAGTTCAGCCTATTTCCCAGCGGCCGTGAGATTGCCGCGATTCCCCCCGGAGCGCCCGAACACGCCATCGAGCCACTCACGGGCCAGTTTGTTCTTCCCTTCCACGCAGGGGCCGCAGCGAAAGTTCGCCAAATGGAGTCGCGCGCAGCCGATCAGTTGTTCGAGTATGCCGTGCGCTGCGAAGGGCGGCCAGAAGGGATCGACGAGGCGATGCGCGTCTACCAGCAGGTGATGGAGATGCAACCGCGTTGGAGCGAGCCGCATATCAATCTCGGTTGCGTGTATTATCAGCGCGGAGAAATGCAAAACGCCCAAGCGGCTTTCTGCGCGGCGCTGGAGCGCGAACCTGACAATGTTGTCGCGCATTTCAATCTTGGCTGCGTCCTCGACGAAATCGGGCGCCCTGAAGACGCAATCGAGCATTTACGCCGCGCCACGGAACTCGAGCCCACGCACGCGGACGCGCATTTCAATCTTGCGTCCGCATACGAAAAACAGGGCCATAAGGAACTTGCGCTGCAACACTGGATTTTGTATCTCCAACAACAGTCTCATGGCCCGTGGGCGGATTTCGCACGCACACAGGTGAAAGAAGCTCGCCTCCCCAGAACTCCGGGAGCGCCAATTCCCTTCCGTCCCCACGACCGAAATTGAAAATGCAGACGACGGCTCGCTGAATTTTTCGCCGCACACTTCCCAGGCTCCGGCGCTCCATTTTTTGCCGAAAGATTGCCGCGCGGAAAAGTTTGCTCGCGCTTTTTTCCAATTACCGCTGCGTGCTATCATGGTTTCAGGCGGTGAGCGTAGCTCAGTTGGTAGAGCATCGGTCTGTGGCACCGAGGGTCGTGGGTTCAAATCCCATCGCTCACCCCAACCAACCTAGTGAATCAACGGCGGTTGCGCTTTTATTTGGTCACACGGTCCGCCGTAACCCTAGCGCGAATACGCTGTTTGGAACCGCGGCCTCCGGGTTGGCAGGGCGCGTGGTCGAACTCGAGGGCCGCTTTGTGTTCTAATTGCGCCTAGGTGAATTCCACGAATACGAAATGGTTGTTGCGCGCGTTTCCGGGACTCCCGGCGAGGGACTGCGTGTGAAGCGCCTAAGAGCGGCACTTGCACTTCCTTGTATGTTCCTTTTTTTGGTGACAGTTCGATCCGCTGTTTGCCAAGACGAAAGGAATGCGCCGGAGACAGTGCACATTGACGCGAATGCGGCGGGGCAGCCGTTTCCGCATTTCTGGGAGGAGATGTTCGGGTCTGGCAGAGCCACGCTTTCTTTGCGAGACAGTTATCGTCAGGATTTGCGCGCCGTGAAAACGATCACAGGATTCGAATACGTGCGCTTTCACGGGATCCTGGACGATGACGTGGACGTGTACGACGAAGATAAGAACGGGAATCCCGTTTACAACTTCTCCTATGTCGATCAAATTTACGACGGCCTGCTTGCGAACGGCGTGCGGCCGTACGTTGAATTGAGTTTCATGCCGCCGAAGCTGGCCTCGCGCGAAGCGCATCAGGCGTTTTGGTATCACCCGGTCGTGTCGCCACCCAAAGATTGGGAGCGCTGGGATGATTTGATTACAAAGTTCGCGCAGCACTTAGTGGACCGATACGGCATTGACGAAGTTTCGCATTGGTATTTCGAAGTCTGGAACGAGCCGAATATCGACTTCTGGGCGGGCGAGCCGAAGCAATCGACCTATTACGAACTTTACGATCACACGGCGCGAGATATTAAGCGCGTCAGCCCGCGCCTGCGCGTTGGCGGGCCTTCGACGGCGCAGGCAGCATGGGTGAGCAGCTTCATCGCGCATGACGTGCAAAATAATGTTCCGGTGGATTTTGTCTCCACGCACGTTTACGGCAATGACACGGCGGACCACGTATTTGGCACAAGCGAAAATATTCCGCGGTCGGACATGGTGTGCCGCGCGGCGAAGAAAGTGCATGAAGAAGTACAATCTTCCGCGCGGCCGCAGCTTCCCGTGATCTTCAGCGAGTACAACGCAAGCTATGCGAATGAGCCAGACGTGACCGACTCGGTCTTCATGGGTCCGTGGCTTGCAAATACGATTCGTGAGTGCGACGGTTTGACGAGCATGATGAGCTACTGGACGTTTTCAGATGTATTCGAAGAGCAGGGCGTGATCAAGACGCCATTCTATGGAGGATTTGGGCTGGTTGCCGAAGGCGGAGTGCCGAAGCCGGCGTTCAATGCATTTCTGTTGCTGCATATGCTGGGAACGGAAAGACTCCCCGCGGATTCCGACTCCGTGCTGGCGACTCGGGCCACAGGCCACAAGTTGAATATCGTTGTTTGGAATTATTCCGCACCAGAAACAACGGGAAATACGAAAGAGGTGACGCTGGAATTCAGTGGACTGCATGGCCGACACAAGGTTTTGATTTACCGGCTCGATGCGCGACATGGAAATGCATTGCAAGCGTATGCAGCGATGGGCAAACCCGCGAGTCCTACAGCGCAGCAGTATGAAGAACTAAAAAATGCAGCGAAGCTAGATCCGCCGGAAGTTCAAGGGCTGAAAACCAATCGAATTACACTAACGCTCGCGCCAAAGGCGCTGGATTTGTTGGAGGTGCAGTAGCCGGCTCTTCCGGATGGAATCCGGTCAATTGCATGCCAGCCTGCGCTTCGGGATTCTTCATGAATGTTTCCCAGATGAAGCCTGTGCGAAGATTTTCCGCCATCAGCACTCCAATTCCTGTATTGATGCCCACCACGTCCGAGTTGTACCAGTCCTTCAGTGGATTAAAGGCGTCCTGAAACGCATAGCGCTTCCATAGTTTCTTGCCGAAGCGCCGGCGCATAGTGTGAAGCGCAAGCAGAGTCTCGCGTGGAAGAAACGGCAAGGATCCCGCGGGAGCCGCAGGAACGAGCGTGCCGTCGATCGTTCCGATGGGAGGAGGACCACCCCACCAAGTATAGCCGTCCATGGAATCGGAGGCGGTCACGCCCCAAAGACTGTCCGAGAAATCCGGGAAGCGATTGTGCAGTCCGATGCAAAAAAGACGATGGGCCTTGGTAGCGAGCACGGAATTTTCGAAATAATTCGCGTAGCGGTCACGCTTGCCGCGAAAATCGAACCAGGCGTGCGAATACTGATGCACAAACAGCGGCGCGTAGGAGCCGATGTATCGCAGGCCTTTGTAGTCGAAGATCGGGCGCCACCATGCATCCCAAGTGTCCGCCGGAATCGCATGAGTGCGCGAGCCGATGCCGAGCAAGTAAATCAACATCAGTTCGCAATACGTGTTCCAACGATAAGGCAAGAATCCCTGCTCCGGCGTCCAGCCGTGCGAAAGAGTGCGGCCACGGTCAAGCATCCAAAGCCAATCCGTACGGTCGAAGATTTCGGCTGCCAAAGCGCGAATTTGCGCGTCGGCGAAATACTGCTTACACATCAGCACGCCGCAGAGCAGAAGGCCGGTATCAATCGAGGAAACTTCACAATCAAAGGCCCGCTCGCCGGTGTTTACGTCGGCGAAGTGATAGAAGAAACCGCGCTGGTTGTACATTCGCGTGGCGAGAAACTTCAAGGTAGCGCGCACGCGAGAGGTGACGGCGCTGTTTGGAATGAATCCGCGCTTGTCGGCAATGCACAGAGCCGTAAGACCGAAACCAGTGGCGGCAATGCTCGCAACGGTGTAGTCGTCGAATTCGCTCGGAGTGCTACGGTCCTTGACCAACCCCGTGTCCGGGTTGGCCTGCTCCCAAAAATAAAGGCAAGCAGCTCGCTCGAATTCATCGAGCAAGGTCTCATCGTATAGGGTCAACGTGTAGGGAGGCTCCGGCGCTGGCTCCGGCAATTGCTGCAGTACGGACGCAGGGCCGTCTCTCCCAATACCGAGCAGAGGCGATACAGCTCCGAACCGAGCCACGTACGCAATGAATTCCCTTCGGGTGCAGCCCCGAAACCGTCTCACCATCCTTGCTCCAGTGTTTTCCTCCTCACAGATGGCCTATCCATTCAAAGTAATTCATGTGGAGATACTATTACAACCGGAGAGCTGGCGGCTCTTACCCCATTGTATACAGCGATGCAGAATGCGTGGCGCGTTCATCGTTCAGAATACCAAGAAACTGCAGGAAACATTTTTGACTTATCCTTCGGAAGCTATATAAAATCCCTGCGCCATTTGGAAAGGCAGGCAACAAAGGGAGAAACAATGAAAAGGATTTTTGATACTGCTGTGGCGGCAATATTCTTGAGCCTCTTCCTCTTTCTTGGATACGCAAAGACCGCGTCGGCGCAGATGCCCAGTAGCGCGGCGAAAACGGAAGACAAAAAGGCCGCGGATACCGCGCAAGATTCGAAGGAGCAATCATCCGTTACCGAGCACAGTATTCGCGTTGACGGCCAGACAATCCCTTATAAGGCGACGGCGGGGACGATCATCCTAAAAGATGCAACGGGCGAGCCAACAGGCAGCATGTTTTATGTCGCGTATACGCGATCGGATGCAGAAGACATGAGCCGCCGTCCCGTCGCGTTCTTTTATAACGGAGGGCCTGGGTCATCGACGGTCTGGCTGCACATGGGCGCTTATGGCCCGAAACGCGTCGCTACGGTAGACGCTGCTCCGACGCCACCGGCTCCTTACAAGCTGGTCGACAATGAGGACACATTGCTGGACGTAACGGACGAAGTGTTCATCGACGCCATGGGGACGGGGTTCAGCCATGCTTTGGGGAAGACGCAGAACAAGGATTTCTGGGGCGTTGATCAGGATGTTCAGGCGTTCGGGCAATTCATCACCACTTACATCACAGAAAACAATCGGTGGAACTCGCCCAAATTCTTGATCGGCGAAAGCTACGGCACATTTCGTTCCGCCGCGCTCGGGAATTATCTGCAATCGCGCGACAACGTGAATCTGAACGGCATTGTGCTGATGTCCTCGGTTCTGGATCTGGGTACGATCTCTTTTTATCCCGGCGAAGACCTTGCGTACATCCTTTACGTGCCAAGCTATGCAGCGACAGCTTGCTACCACAAAGTGATGAGCTGCCCTTCGGACCTGGACGGATTTCTGGAACAGGCGAGGCAATTTGCAGAAACAGATTATGCCGATGCACTGCTCAAAGGATCAAAGCTCAGCGATGCGGAACGGGAGAGCGTTGCCAAGAAGCTTTCGCAGTTTACGGGATTAAGCGCAGATTACATCGCAAAAGCAAACTTGCGCGTGACCCTGCCGCAGTTCATGGAGGAGCTGCAGCGCGCCAAGGGACTGACAACAGGCCGGCTGGATTCGCGTTTCTCAGGTTACAGCGCTGATCCGCTGGCCGAGTACGCCTCCGGCGATCCCCAATCGGCCGCGCTGAGCAGCGCTTACACAGCGGCATTCAACCAATACATACGGCAGGACCTCAAATTCGGCCAGAACATGACTTACAACGTTTCGGCGAATTTCGCGGGAGCAAGCTGGGATTGGAAGCACAATGAAGGGCGCGGATTCGGTTTCCCCGGGTCTCCCAACGTCGAGCCGGATTTAGTCCAAGCTCTCATTTCGAATCCAAATTTGCACGTCGAAGTCGAAAATGGCCTCTACGATCTGGCCACGCCGTTTTTCGAAACCGAGTACACCATGGATCATCTGGACCTGCCGGCAAATTTGAGAAGCCACGTCCAACTGAAATATTACGATGCGGGGCACATGATGTACGTATCGGAAGCCGCTCACGCAAAGCTCAAGGCAAACGTGTCGGCGTTTATCGAAAATACTTTGAAGGAACAGCAGTAGGAGAGCGTTACCGCTGGCGGTCTAATGAACGAGAGCGCCAGCGGCCGCTTTCATTCGTCGTAGGATCAAGCACGGCCCGCAAGCTGGCAGCAGACGAAGGAAGGAAGCCGGCAAGAACAGCGAGAAGCGGTCAGTCTTGGCCCGCAGCGCGGCTTAAAACCATTGGCGCCGTTTTTTCCAGGCGGACACTGCGGCGAGGCAGGCTATTGGGCCGATAGAAACCAGCGGACACGATGGACATTAATTTCGTTCGGATGGCGGCATCGTTTCCTGCCACACAACACTCCTGCAAGTCTTGCAACTGGCTTTCCAGGGCAGACCAATCCCTTCTTTCGCCGCGAGCGTTTCGAATCTTCGGGTAGCGCGTCGAAGCAATCTTCTCCCCAGGATAAAACAATTCCTCGCACACCTTTTCGCCGGGCCGCAGACCCGTGAATCGAATTTTCACTTCTTCAGGTGATTTGCCCGAAAGCCGGATCAGAGTCCTCGCCAAATCGACAATGCGAATCGGCCGATCCATGTCGAGCACGAGAACCTCCCCGTGATTGCCGATGGTGAACGCCTGCAAGACGAGAGAAACGGCTTCATGAACGGTCATAAAGAACCGGCGGACAGAAGCGTGGGTAATCGTAAGCTCGCGCCCATCGCGAATTTGCTCCTGAAGCAGGGGAATCACGCTGCCATTCGAGCCCAGCACATTTCCAAACCTTACAGAAATGCAGCGCATGCTGCTGGCCGGCCGGCAAGAAACGATAAGCTCTCCGGCTCGTTTCGTCGCACCCATAACGTTTGCCGGGTTGACCGCCTTGTCGGATGAAATCAAGACAAAAGCCTGACATCCATTCGCTTCGCCGGCCTCAAGCAGACCGATCAGCCCGAAGATGTTGTTCTTGACTGCTTCGCGCGGGTTCGCTTCCATGATCGGCACGTGTTTGTAGGCAGCCGCGTGTAAAATCGCGTGGGGGCGGTGATGCCCGCAAATGCGCGACATCGTTTCGTGCTCGGCCACATCCGCCACGTAATGAATCACCTTCGTTTGCGTTTTGTAATTCGCCAGCTCGCGCTGCAAATGGAATATTCCTGTCTCACTCCGGTCAATGCAAATGAGCTTTGCCGGCCGGAATTGAACGAGCTGGCGGCATAGCTCCGAACCGATTGAACCCGCAGCGCCGGTCACCAGCAGCGCGCGATCCTGAATTTCCGGGCCTACCGATGCGAGGTCAATGTGGACCGGCTGGCGACCCAGGAGATCCTCGAGATTTACTTCGCGGAGCTGCTTAACGGTCATCTCGCCGGCAATTAATTCGCGAAGAGCCGGAGCTGTGCGGAATTTTGCGCCGCTTCTCTCGCAAATTGTTACAAAACGCCGCATTTGCGACGCCGTGGCCGAAGGCACCGCGATCATTATCTCGTCGACGGGATGTCTTGTAAGGATTTCAGGGAGTTCATCGATTGAGCCCATGACCGGAACGCCTTGAATCTTGAGCCCTCGTTTTGACGGATCGTCATCCACGCAAGCCACCGCGATACAGCCCGCACCGGGCTGTCGAAGCTCTCGCAGGATCATTTGGGCCGCAACACCCGCGCCGATGATCGCCACTCGCCTCGATGAACGCGCATCTTCCCGCACGGATTCGAAAACTGCGCGCGAAAGCAGCCGTACTCCAGCCAAGATGCCGATCGTGAGCAGCGGCTCCAGGACGTACACCGACCGCGGGAAACTCGTGAAGCCGAGGAAAACATACATGATCAAGAAAAATGCGACCGACCCTGCGCCCACTCCCTTCAAAATGTCTGCGAGATCACTGATTCCGGTGAACCTCCACCAGCCATGGAACAATCCGAAGGCGCCGATTGCCGTCAGACGAACGGAAATGAGGATTGGCGCAGCGGCGAGAAGCATAGTGCGGTACGGCAACGAGAAATCGAAACGAAGCAACCACGCCATAATCAATGAAAACAGGATTAGGCATGCCTGCAGCAGCGCAATGAACCATGCGCTCCGGCGCAGCAGAACTCGCGAAAACTCTTTAGAGAACGAAAAGTTCACTATGGACAAAAAAGCAACAACGATTTATCGACGAAGGAAGTGTAACCACGTTCAGGCACAGCGAGCCGATCGCGCACCGACCGAAATATAGAAACTGCGGATGGAATCAATGACGATTTCGACTTGGTCTTCGGTAATTTCGGCGTTCATTGGGAGAGAAAGAACTTCCTGGCAGAGCTTCTCCGTATGGGTAAGCCCGGGATCCCGCAGACCGAGTCCTGCGTGCCGCCACATCGGCTTCGGCCAGTGAACGAGGGTCTCGACTCCGTTGCCTTCCAAATGGCTTCTGAGCCGACTGCGTGCGTTAGCGCGAATCACATAGTTCTGGAAAACGTCGCGCTGCTTCGATTCGTCAAAATGCGGCAACCGCACTTCCGCAATGCCAGCCAATCCTTCGCGATAATGTTCCGCCACTTTTCGACGATGTTCGATCCAGGCCTTGATGTATTTCAACTTCGCATCCAATACGGCAGCCTGGACATTATCCAGAAGAGCGGTCTGTCCGTGATGGTGATATTCGCCGGTTATGCGATCTTCTCCGTTATAACGCAGCCATCTAACCGTTCGTGCGATGCCGGCATCGTTTGTGGTTACGGCGCCGCCGTCACCGAAGCCCCCCAGCATCTTGAACGGATAAAAACTGAAACACCCGGCGGAGCCAAAAGATCCCGCCCGCTGGCCGCAATATTCCGCGCCGAGAGCTTGCGCGGAGTCTTCGATGACGGTCAAACTGTGCTTCGCCGCAATGGCCAAGATCTCTCCCATTTCACATACGCGTCCATTCAAGGACACAGGAACAACCGCTCGCGTTCGCGGCGTGACGGCCGCTTCGACCGCATTCGGATCCAAGTTGTAATCGTCGCCGACGTCCACAAGGATGGGCTGAGCGCCCACGTTCACAATCGCTGAAACGGTCGCCACGAATGTGTGGCTACTGGTAATGACTTCATCGCCGCGCGATATGCCCGCCGCCTGCAACGAAAACTGAAGCGCGTGGTACCCACTGTTGACGCCAATCGCATACTTTGCGCCTACAAACGCCGCGAAGCGCTCTTCAAAACCCTGAAGATCGCGGCGATCAATCAAATCGCCGCGGGAGAGGCAGCCGATAATCGCCGAATCAATGGCCGGCTTTAGGCTTTGGTAATGCGCCTTGGGGTCGACGAATGGCACTCGGTAGCTCATGGCGAACCTTTCCAGAAAAATGCTGATCAGTGGACACGACAAACCTGCTGAGGCGGAGGGGCAACTTCGTACGTTTGAAGGGCGGCGTTCACGATGCCACTGACCGACAATGAATACGCTTCCCTCAAATAGCTCTGACTCCCCACAAGGGACGTAAATTGTGACGGCAAGGCGAGGCGCCTGAACGATGTGCCTTGCGGCCAGCGCTCCGCGAGCACTTCCGCGACGGCACTGCCGAGGCCGCCGATGATGCCATGCTCTTCGATGGTGATAATCGCGGCCGTTTCGCGCGCGGCAGCGAGAATTGCGTCTTCGTCCAACGGCTTGATCG
>JBAQYT010000182.1:0-5325 GCA_049787175.1 Candidatus Acidiferrales bacterium
CGATATTTGTAAGCGAAACGTAGAACAGACCAAGACTTTGCGCGCAAAGCGGCGCAAAGTGGAAGAAATCCGATACGGACTGATGCTGCACTTCGAAATGTAGTCGGTCAGTTGCTGAGAAGTGTCAGTACATTTTGTTCAAGGGAGACTCGAATTGTTCGATTCGTTAGGTGAGTTGAAGCGGACGGGATATTGCGGCGAGCTGCGCGTGGCGGATGCGGGCCGCAACGTGATTTTGATGGGGTGGGTGCACCGGCGGCGCGATTTGGGCAATTTGATTTTCCTGGACCTGCGCGACCGCGCCGGCCTTTGCCAAGTGGTGTGCAATCGCGACCAGTATCCCGAGGCGCACGCGAAGGCGGACGAAGTGCGTCCGGAATACGTGGTGGCCGTGGAAGGACGCGTGTTTCGCAGGCAGAAACCGAATCCGGAAATCGCCACGGGCGACGTGGAAGTGATGGCCACGAGCGTGCGGATTTTGAACAACGCGAAGACGCCGCCATTTCAGCTCGAGGACGACACCACGGCGAGCGAAGAGACGCGGCTGCGTTACCGCTACTTGGATTTGCGACGGCGGAAACCGCACAAGAACATCGCGCTGCGCCATCGCGTGGTGTTCGAAATTCGCAAAGCGCTCGACGAATTGGGATTTTACGAAATTGAGACGCCGATGCTGACGCGTTCGACGCCTGAAGGAGCGCGTGATTATCTGGTGCCGAGCCGCGTGCATCACGGGCAGTTCTACGCGCTGCCGCAGTCGCCGCAAATCTTCAAACAGATTCTGATGATCAGCGGCATGGACCGCTATTTCCAGATCGTGCGCTGCTTCCGCGACGAGGATTTGCGCGCGGACCGGCAACCGGAGTTCACGCAGCTCGATTTGGAGATGGCGTTTCCTCGGCAGCAGGACGTTTTTGAAGTGATCGAGCGGGTGATGGAGCGCGCGATGGCGGTGATCGGCGCGACGGTGCGGCGGCCGTTTCGCCACATGCTGTACAAGGACGCGCTGCGGCGCTACGGCTCGGACAAGCCGGATTTGCGCTTCGGCATGGAATTGCAGGACGTGACGAAATACTTCGAGCCGGCGCGCGCCACGTTCGGAATCGAAGGCAATGTGTTTGCGCTCGTGGCGCAAGGCGCTGCGGCATGGTCGCGCAAGCAGCTCGACGATTTGGGCGAGTTGGCGAAGGGACTAGGAGCGAAGGCGATTTACACCATCAAGGTCACACCGGAGGGCGTTTCGTCGTCGTTGGAAAAGACGCTGGGCACGGAGGCGCTGACGCAATTGGCGAAGGGTGTTGGGGCGAAGCGCAACGATTTGATTGTCGCGGTCGCGGCGAAAGAGCAAGTCGCGCACGGCGACGCGGCGGCAATGGTTGCAGGGCAGGTGCGTTTGCGGCTCGCGGAGCAACTCGGCGTGGTCAACAAGGATCGCTGGGAATTTGCGTGGATCACCGGCTTTCCGCTCTTTGAATGGAGCGAGACGGACAATCGGTGGGTGAGCGCGCAGCATCCGTTCACGGGGATTGTCGAGGAGGATTTAGACAAGCTGGAGGACGAGACGAAGCGCGGCGAAATTCGCTCGAAGGGCTACGACTTGGTGCTGAACGGCGTCGAACTCGGCTCGGGCAGCATACGAATTCACCGGCAAGATGTGCAGGCGCGATTGTTCACGGCGCTCGGGTTGTCGGATGAGACGGCTCGGCGGCGATTTGGGTTTTTCCTCGACGCGCTGACCTATGGCACGCCTCCGCATGGCGGCATCGCGCTGGGCATCGACCGCATGGTGGCGCTGCTCGCGCGAGAAAAATCGCTACGCGAAGTGATTGCGTTCCCGAAGACCACTGCGGCGCAGGATTTGATGGCCGAATCGCCGAGCGAAGTGGACGAAGAGCAGCTCGATCAGTTGGGAATCATGCTGAAGCCCAAGCAAAAGCCAACGGCGGGCGGCGCGTAAATGTACAAACTGCGATGAGCCGGATACGGATACTGCCGGAGACGGTGGCGAATAAAATCGCGGCGGGCGAAGTGGTGGAGCGGCCCGCTTCGGTGGTGAAGGAGCTGCTCGAAAATTCGCTCGACGCGGGCGCGAAGAGCGTGCGCGTGGAAGTGGAATCGGGCGGCAAGCGGCTGATTCGCATCACGGACGACGGCAGCGGAATGCCGCACGACGACGCGCTGCTGGCGTTTGAGCGGCACGCGACTTCGAAGCTGCGCAGCGCGGACGATTTGCTTTCGATTTCGACGCTGGGATTTCGCGGGGAAGCGCTGCCGTCGATTGCGGCGGTTTCGCGGCTGACGCTGGAAACGCGCGCGGCGGAAGAAGAGCAGGGAGCGCGCATCGAGTTTGCCGGCGGGAAACTCCTCAGTGTGAAGCCCGCAGGCGCGCCGGCGGGAACGGCGATCAGCGTTGCGGATCTCTTCTACTGCGTTCCGGCGCGGCGAAAATTCCTGAAAACGGAAACCACCGAGCTGGGGCACATCGCTTCGCTGGTGACGCACTACGCGCTGGCGCATCCGGACAAACATTTTCTGCTGAAGACGCCCACGCAGGAGATTCTGAACGCGACTCCCGTGGAGACGATGGCCGAGCGCGTCTATCAAGTGTTCGGACGGCAGGCGGCAATGGAAATGGTGGAGATGCCGGCGACCGAAGCGCCGATTCGCGCGGCCATCACGGAAGCGCAGCTTGAGCCGGGAGAGGAGTCGGCGCGGATTCGCGTTTCCGGGTTTGTGTCGCGGCCGGAAATCCAGCGAACGAATCGCAATGCGATCTACATTTTCGTGAACCGACGGCTGATTCGCGACCGGCTGGTGCTGCACGCGATCAACGAGGCGTATCGCAACATCGTGCCGCCGGGCGTGTTTCCCGCGGTGCTGCTGTTCCTGGAATTGCCGTACGAAGAGGTTGATGTGAACGTGCATCCGGCGAAAATCGAAGTGCGCTTCCGGCATTCGCAGGTGGTGCACGATTTTGTGCGCGATTCGATCCGGTTGGCGCTGTCGAACGCGCGGTCCGTGCCGAGTTTTCCGTCTTCGTCGGCAAGCAAAGCGGAAGCTGCGCTTGCTGCGGGTGCTGGCGCAAGTGCGGGCGCGGGAATGGCGCAGAATCCAGCAACGGGCGCTGCATCAGCGATGCAGGGCGGGAATGGCGACACGGAAAACTTCACGCCTGGGGAATCCGGATTTGGCGTTGCGGCGGCGAGAGCAACGGCGACGGTTGAGGATGAGTTCGTTTTGAGTGGCGCGCCGGAGCGGCCGATTCCGCAGCGGCTGAATTTTGAGAGCGGCGAAACGATTGTGTTGCCGAGAGCGGTGCCCGCTTCGGCCGGTTCTTGCGGCCAGTCGTCGCAAGTGACGGCCGGCGAATCCGAGTCCGCGGGCGCATTGCCGGGGCCTCGCGACATTGGAGATTTGAAGCCGCTCGGGCAAATCAACGCGAGTTACATCGTCGCAGTGAACGGCGAAGGCCTGTGGATTGTCGATCAGCACGTGGCGCACGAGCGCGTGCTGTTCGAAAAACATTTGGCGGCGCGGCGCGCCGGAGCCGTGGGAGGGCAGCGGCTGCTGATGCCGATTGTTGCCGAGCTTGCGCCGCATCAGATTGCGATATTCGAGCAGATCGCCGAGGAGCTGCGCGCGAATGGGTTTGAAGCGGAATTGATTGGCCCGCGGGCGGTGGCGATCGCCGCGGCGCCGGCGGGAATTGCCAGCGGCAACGCGGAAAAGTTGCTGGAAGAAATTCTGGACGGCGTGGCGCGCGAGTCGCAGGCCATTTCGCTGGAATCGCTGCAAGCGCGCATCGCCGCTTCGACGTCGTGCCAGGCGGCCATCAAAGTGAACATGCCACTCGACCAAACGAAAATGGAATGGCTGCTCGCGGAACTGGCCAAGGCGGACTATCCGATGAGCTGTCCCCACGGCAGGCCGGTGGTGCTGCGATATTCGGTGCGCGAAATCGAGCGGGCATTCAAGAGAATATGATGCATATCAATGGTGTAGTCTTCTTCGCCCAGAGCATCGTGCTTATCCTCGCCTTGGCTTACTTTGGCTTTGCTTTGAAAACGATTTTTCGAGTCAATAGCTGCGTGCCAAAGGATCGAAGGATTCGTTACAGGCTTGCTTTTTCCCCACCGAGTACTTTCACGAAGAACGTGACGGTGTCTTATCATCAGCAATTCCCGCAGGGCAAAGCGTTGACGGTTACTCGTTGGCTGCTGTTTTTGGCAGTGTGGGCCCTCGTCGCCGCGATTGGTTTGGACCTGTTGAGGCTTATCATCACGCCGTGAAGAATCGTGAAGAATATTGTCATTGCAATTGATGGGCCGGTGGGGTCGGGGAAGAGCACGGCGGCACGGCGCGTGGCGGAGCTGCTCGGCTACACGTACATCGACACGGGCGCGATGTACCGCGCGGTGGCGCTGAAGGCGCTGCGCGCGAAAATTGCGATGGATGCGACGGAGAAGCTCGTCGCGCTGGCCGCGATGGCGCGAATCGATTTGCGCACGCAGGATGGGACGCAGCGCGTGTTGCTCGACGGCGAGGACGTGACCGCAGCGATTCGCACGCCAGAGGTTTCGCAGGCTGCTTCAAAAATCGCGGTGATCGAAGGCGTAAGGCGTGTGCTGGTCGCCGAGCAGCGGCGCGCGGGCGCCAGCGGCGGAGTGGTGATGGAAGGACGCGACATCGGCAGCGTGGTTTTTCCCGATGCCGGGCTGAAGGTTTTTCTGACCGCGTCGGATGAAGTTCGCGCGCGGCGGCGCTGGCGGGAGCATCAGCAGAAAGGCGACACGATCGATTTGGCGCGGACGCTCGAGGAAATTCGCGAACGTGACAAACGCGACGCCGGACGCGAGCATTCGCCGCTAGTGCACGCGGAGGGTGCAGTGCTCGTCGACAGCACAGCGATGGAGCCGGAAGAAGTGGCGCGGCTGATCGCGATGCTGGCGCGGGAAGCGACTGCGACGAAATCCGTGTAGGCCGGTCCTTCAACGCTGCGCAGGCGCTAGGGTCCGCATGGGCAGAAGTGGACTAGTTTTTCCAGTCCCCCACGCAGAGGATGCTCTATCTTCCGCAAGCTCCACGCAATTCGGATCCTTCGCCGCTGCGCAGGCAGGCTCAGGATGCCAAATCCTGGTCGGATTTGTCAGTTCGGGCCGGACATGGAGCCGAGGAATTCGGCGTTGTTTTTCGATTTCACCAGGCGGCCAAGCAGCAATTCCATCGCTTCCACGGTGGAGAGCGGACTCAGCACTTTGCGCAGCACCCAGATGCGATTCAGCTCGTCCGCAGGCAGCAGCAATTCGTCTTTTCGCGTGCCGGAAC
>JBAQYT010000186.1:0-4148 GCA_049787175.1 Candidatus Acidiferrales bacterium
GTCCTAAGGGATTTCTTTTCCGCGGCTCGATTCCTCTAGGTCACGCAACCATGGATCTGCCCGCCGCCATGCCCAATCCCGCCGACTATACGGCTCATGTGTTGAAGCAGATGCTCTCGGTGCGGGGTATTCGCGTCACCGGAGATGCCCGAGCGCAGCATGCGCCGCCTCCTCCCGAAAATTCGCCTGCCGAATCGCCATCGCTGGCGTCATCGTCGCCCGCGCCAGCGCCTTTAGTCCTTGCCGAGCACGATTCGC
The DNA here is from genome assembly GCA_049787175.1 of Candidatus Acidiferrales bacterium. GTDB lineage: Bacteria > Acidobacteriota > Terriglobia > Acidiferrales > UBA7541 > DAHUXN01. The sequence goes on from JBAQYT010000186.1 coordinate 259, forward strand.
CCCCATTGATTGAAATCATTCGCGTGTTGAACAAAGTCAGCGAAAACCTGCACGCCGAGATTCTCTTGCGCACCGTAGCGAAGGAAAAAACCGGTATGGGCTCCTTGGCCGTCGAGCAGAAGTTCCTCACTTCGATTGGCGTCCCGCTCGGCGATGTCTTAGTGGACGACGGTTCAGGATTGTCTCGTGAGAATTTGGTCACGCCCCGCGCTGTCGTGGCGTTGCTCGAATACGTGCATCAACAGCCTTGGGGCGATGCCTTCGTGGCCACTCTGCCCGTTGCCGGTGTCGATGGCACGCTTCAACACCGCTTGAACGACACGCCCGCGCAAGGCCGCATTCAGGCGAAAACCGGTTCGGTTGAGCGCACCCAGGCCGTTTCCGGCTTCGCGACTACGCTTCGCGGCGAGCACCTCATTTTTTCCATCTTCGACAACCATAATGGCGGCCCCAACCGCGAAGCGGTCAAAGTTCTCGACTCGATCGCAGTCGCCATGGTTCAAGATCTCGGCGTGCCCGCGAAAAAGTCCGTCAAAAAACACAAATGAAAAATGCTGGCCCGTCCGCCAAAATCATCACTGTTTTCGGCAGCTCGCGCCCACGCGAAGGCGATTCGCACTACGCCCTCGCGCAGCAACTTGGCGCGCAGCTTGCCGCCCGCGGATTCACCGTTTGCAGCGGCGGCTATGGCGGCGTGATGGAAGCGGTCTCGCGCGGCGCGAAGGACGCAGGCGGGCGCACGCTGGGCATCACCGCGGAATTTTTCAGCGTGCGCGCGAACGCCTGGGTCGACGAAATTATTTCCATGAAAACTTGGCAGGAGCGCCTGTTCGCTCTCATCGAGCGCGGCTCAGGTTATGTCGCGTGTCCGGGCGGCACCGGAACGCTGGTCGAGCTCGCCGTCGTCTGGGAAATGCTGAATAAGCGCGTCATGCCGGCGAAGCCCTTCGTGACCATCGGGCATTTTTGGCAGCCCATCATTGAGCGCGTCCGCGAAGTCGAAATCGGCCACGCATCTTCATGGGGCGAAGCCGCCGAGCGCCTCATTTATTTCGCGCCAGATCCCGCGCACGCCGCCGACTACCTCGCTTCAAAACTCTCGCCCGGCGCCCACGCACGCTCGTGATACTTACAAACGCTCCAGCCGCAGCAGCAGCTTGCGGCTGCGCGCCTTCATCGCCGGCGTGCCGCTTCGCGTAGACTCGCGCAAGAGCTCCATCACCGCGGGCCGCATGCCCGCGTCATTTTCCGCCAGCTCCGCAAGCCCCTGAAGAGCGAACGTTCTCACAATCGAGCTGCGATCCTCCAGATACGTGTTCAGCAACGCTGCGGCGATTTGCCGCTCCTTCGCGTTCAGCGCGAGCCGCGGAATCATCACCGCCAAATGCCAGCGCACTTCTTGTTGGCTGGCTTCGGCCATCAGCCCAAGCAGTTCCTTCTTGTAGGGCTGAAGCAGTTCGCGTTTCGTCCGCGTCACTTTCTCCGTTGCGTCCGCGGCGCGCATCCGCACCAGCGGATCCGCCGACCACAGACCCGCGATCAGCGACGGAAACAATTTTGGATTCTTGGACACCATTGCCGCCACTTCGTTAGCCCGGCCAATCGTCCGCCGGTCTCCTCCTGCGAGTCGCGCAAGCAAATCCTTTGCCATAGGAATGGACGATGATAACTCAGCAGCTTTCAGCCGCGGCCTTGTCGCTTTTCGAGTTTCCACTTTTGATTTTCGCGGGTAAATCCTCTCAACTTGACACCGCGCTCTTGTTCCCGCATTTTGAATCCATGAGCCGCACCGCCGAGGAACTTCTCGAGTTTGGCCGCCTGCGCGAAATCGTGGCGCGCAACTGCACGTGCGCGCCCGGCCGCCGCGCCGTGGAAAAACTCACGCTGCGCACCGACGCGGAGAGTTTGCGCCTCGAATTTGCGCTCATCCGCGAAGCCGTCGCCTATCTTCGCTCCGGCGCCGAGCTCGGCTTCGGCTCGCTCGCCGATCCGGCTGACTGGCTTGCGCGCCTCGTGATGCCCGCTTCCACTCTCACCGCCGCCGAAGTGCTTGATGCCGCCTCGCTGATGGACACCGCCATGGGCCTCAAACAAACGCTTCGCAGCGATGCTCCGAAATATCCCCGCCTCGCCGAGCGCGCCGCTTCTCTCGCCGATTTCCGCCATCTCGCATCGCAAATCCATCGTGCCATTCTGTCCAATGGTGAACTCAGCGACGACGCTTCTCCCGCGCTCAAACGCATTCGCGCCAGCATGGGCCAGGCGCGCGAAAAAATTCAGCAATCGCTCGAAAGGATTCTGCGCTCACGGGAAGAAGACTCGCGAGAGGATTACGTCACGCTGCGCAACGACCGCTTCGTGATTCCCATACGCGCTGCGGATCGCCGCGCCATTCCCGGCGTCGTTCATGGCGTCAGCGCTACTGGCCAAACTCTTTTCGTCGAGCCGCTCGAGACCATCGAATTGAATAATCGCCTCGTGCAGCTTGTCGAAGACGAGGCCGCCGAAATCGCCCGCATCCTCTTGGAATTTACCGAACTCTTGCGCGCCGACCGCGGTCCGTTCGAATTTGCCGCCGCCACCATCGCCGATCTCGATTCCGTTTTCGCCCGCGCGCGTTACGCACGCGAATTCGACGCCGCGATTCCGGAATTCTCTGCCGGCAATCATCTGCGCCTCACCGGCGCGCGCAATCCCGTCCTCGAGGATAATCTCCGCCGCAAAGAGCGCCAGATCGTGCCTATGTCCATCGAACTTGGCGGCGATGAAACCATCATGGTCATCAGCGGCCCAAACACCGGAGGGAAAACCGTCGCGCTCAAAACCACGGGGCTCGCGGCTCTCGCAGGCCAATCCGGCATTCCTGTTGCCGCCGAGAGCGTCGAGCTTCCGCTTTTCGATTGCGTCCTCGCGGACATCGGCGATGAACAATCCATCGGCGCCGACCTTTCGACTTTCTCCGCCCACATCCTGAATCTGAAATCGATGCTCGACCGCGCCACGGCTCGCACCCTCATCCTCGTCGACGAAATGGGAACGGGCACCGCGCCTGAAGAAGGCGCCGCGCTCGCCGTGGCGTTGCTCGAAGAGTTCCGCGCCCGCCGCTGCCTCACTCTTGCCACCACGCATCACGATCGCTTGAAATCCTACGCGTCCACTACTCCGGGAATCGTGAACGCCGCCGTCGAATTCGACGAAGAGAAACTTCAGCCCACCTATCGCTTGCTCACTGGCGTTCCCGGAGTCTCCAGCGGCATCGAAATCGCCCGCCGCCTGGGCTTGCCCTCTCGCACCATTGACCACGCTCGCGCCGGCCTCTCTCCTGAGACTCGCGAAGCGCGCGCGCTGATCGCTTATCTCCATCGCAGCCGCGACGAAATCAATCAGCTCCAAAGCTACGCGAAGGACGAACTGCGCCAGCTCGAAGCCGAACGCCGCGCTTTGCAAACCGAATGGGTCGAGCGCCAGCGCGCGCGCATCTCCGAATTGGAGAAACAGTTCGCCGCGGCGACCAAGCGTCTTGAAAATGAAGTGGCGCGCCTGACCGCGGAAATCAAGGATCGCAAGTCCCGCACCCAGGCGGAAAAGCTCGGCGCTCGCCGCATGGTCCGCATCGAATCCGACGCGCGCAACGACGCGGACGCCGCCGTGCTCGAAACTCTCTCCTCCTCGCAAAGCGATCTCGGCGCGCTCATCGAAGTTCCCAAGCCCGTCGCCCCCGAACAACTCGCCGAAGGCATGCGCATCCGCGTCCGTGGCATGAAGGAGCCCGTCGTGCTTCGCCGTCGCGACGCCGCCACTGCCGAAATTCAAGCCGGCCCCATGCGCATGAAGGTCCCGCTCGTCGATATCCTCGGCATCGAAGCTGCTCCCGCCGCGCATCCCGCCGC
>JBAQYT010000189.1:0-6769 GCA_049787175.1 Candidatus Acidiferrales bacterium
GCGCGGTGGTGTCGGCCGTGATCGGCGCTGGAGACAGCGAAACGTTTGCAGCAGCAGACTCCGCACCAGAACGGAAGTTGTCGTTCACAAAATCATCATCCGGCCTGCGCATAACCTTGCGCGCGGCGGCGATCTTTGCGATGGTCTTTGGTATTACAAACCCTAACTCAGCGGCGGCCTTGCTCCGATTGACTCCCGTGCGGGTTGCATTTGCTGCGCTGTGCAGAAAAGCGCCGGATGCAGCGGCATTGTGTTGCAAGACGCGCGCAGGACCGCGTTGAATGCTCGCCTGCAAACTGTGCACCAGCGGCGCGGCGGGGACAACCAGCGGCAAGCGCGGCAAAAACGCGCCCAGAAATGGCATGGCCAGCGCCGCGCAGAGGACCGTCGTCCACGTCAGCAGGCGCACGGTCACACGCTGCACGCGAAACGCCGCCAGCGCAATCGCCGCCACGCATCCGATGGCCAGCGAGCGCATCGCCGGTTCGGCCAAATACGTTAGGAACGTGGAATACACGCGAGCGAGAGAATCGGCGCTCATGACTTCCCTTCCTTTCCCTGTACGCCTTGCGCGCCCTGCGAAATTTTCCGCGCCAGGCGTTCGAGCTGCTTACGGTTCAGGACTTGATTATCGACTAAGCCGATGACCAGCTCTTCCGCCGAGCCGCCGCAGAAGCGGTCAATGATATTTTTTACCGCGCGGACGGCGACGTTCTGCCGCGCCTCCGCCGCGCGATAAATGAACGTCCGGCCGTCGAGCTCGTGCGCCACATAGCCTTTTTCTTCCAGGCGGCGCAGCACGGTGCGGATGGTGGATTCCTTCATCGGCCGCGCTTCGGCGAGCGCCTCGCGGCACTCTTCCGAGGAGCACGGCCCGTGCGACCAGACGTAATCCATGACGGCCTGTTCGACTTCTCCGAGGTTCTTTGGTTTCGCCTTCTTTGTCTGCGTCATCATGTTGTGTTAGTCCGTGTAGCGTTACAACGTGTAACATATACGCAAAACCCTGTCAAGCGCTTTTTTCACCTCCGCAGAACCCATTCGAAAGGCTTACTTCTTCGTCGCCGCGGCGTAGATTTCGCGCACAAATTCATCCGGCGAAACTCGCCCGTGACCCCACTGCGTGTCGAACTCCGCCGTGGGGTGCAACGCGAGCACCTGGCTTTCCGTTTTCCCTTTTCCTGCCAAATGCCGTACGCGGTCCCGCACGGTCACGATCATTTCCGTGAACGCCTTTATGCTCGTGCCGTTCGTCACCTTGCCTCGCGCAGGCACGATATGTTGCTTCGGGTCCGTCCACGCGAGTTGATCGAGCAAACCTGGCAGCGTGCCGCCCTGCGCGCTGTCGATTCGCGGATACCCATCACCCGGAAACACTTCACCCAGATAAATCACGTTCGCCACATGAAAATGGGTGACCGCGTCAGCATCGCTGTAGCCCGGTTTCTGATGCACGATGTGAATCGCTTCCCCGTTCAGGTCGAACGAAATGACTTCAGAAAACGAGACGTGAGGGCGGCCAACCCCAAGCTTCAGCAATTGCTGCGGCAATGGCCCCGGCGCGCCCATCTTGTGCCCGCCGAGCCGTTCGAGCGCCTTCTCTTGCATCACCACGAACGCGCCACGTTTCCCCCATCCTGCATCGCCCTCCGATTGCGCCGCGTCCTCGGGATAGATCACCACGTATCGCACGCGAGATTTCGTGTGCTGCTCGAGAAAACTCTCGATGCGCGGAGTGCTCTCCGCCGAGGGTGTTCCAACGAGCAGCGCGCCATCCGGCCCGACCGACGCGACCACGTTGCCCCCGCTCGTCGCAAACACGAACACTTTTGGCGTGATCTGCGTCAAGCCAACGCGCTCTTGCGCCCTCACCGCCGTGCAGCTCAACGACAAAACGAGAAACCCCAGCGTCAGGACTGCGCAGCGCCAGTGGCAATAGCGATTCACGTCCTCAAACCTTGACTGGCACTCACGAATTCCAGACCACGCGGCCCAGCTCGCGCCGGCGCGTACGCCAGCCTTCTTCGTTGAAGATTTGCGGCGTCACCTCGATCAGCCGTGGAAATATCTGGAAGATGGACACCGTGGTCCAGGGCTGGCCGCCGCGCGTGGTGAATCCGGCGCGATTGAGCTCGTCGGCCATGCGCTGCATGGAAATATCCTGAACGATCAGCTCCATCATGGTGTTCAGCGCTTTCATTTCCGTGGGATCTTCTTCCAGGTGCGCGCAATCGGCGGCCACGCGCAAGCCAAACGGCAGCTCATGCAAGTTCCCTCGCGTCTCCACCGGCTCATCTTCGGCCGCTTCACGCTCCCATTCGAGAGCCGCCAGCCGCCATCCCGCGGCGTACTTGTGCTGCATGTCATCGAGGTCCAGTTTCCCGTGAATCGCTTCCCTCACTCGCTCCATCTTTGCCATAGCTCCTCCTCACGTCACGCTTTTCGCCACGCCCACATCACTCGTAGCTATCGCCTTGCCGTTCCCTCATCACTGCTTTGCTTCTGTAGCTCGGGTCCCGTTCGCGCGTCTTTGCGCGAACTGACCCGAGGCCCTCGCTGCTTTTTCACTCATACCTCAGCGCCACAATCGGATCCACGCGCATCGCCCGCCGCGCCGGAATGTAACACGCCGTCAGCGTAACCGCCGCCAACAACGCCGCCACGCTTCCCCAAATCACCGGATCCACTGCGCTGACTCCCACGAGGAAATTTCCCACGACTCGGGACGCGGCAAACGCTGCCGCGAAGCCGACTCCCAAGCCTGAAATAACCAAGATAATTCCCTGGCGGATAATTAATTTGCGAATCGCGCGCGGCTGGGCGCCCAGCGCCATGCGGATACCGATCTCGTGCGTTCTCTGCCTGGCCGCATACGACACCACGCCGTAGACTCCCACGAGCACCAGCACGAGTCCTAACAGCCCGAGCGTCCCGGCCAGCGCCGCGCCCAAGCGGAACACCAGAAATCCTTGTCCCGAGCCGAGCGCTTCGCCCATTGTTTGCACGTTGAAGACAGGCAAGCCCGGCGCGAGTTTCTGAACCTGCTTTTGCAGTTCGTCCGCCATGCTTCCCGCGTCGCCAGGCGTGCGAGCTTGCAGCGTTTCGAGCGACACGTAGTCTTGTGCGAAGGGAACGTAGAAATAAGCCTCATCCTGCTCAAAGACCGAAGTGTACCGTGCGTTTTTGACGACGCCGACGATGTGGTATGTCGTGGGGGGATTATCCGCCGTGAATGTCATGCCGATGACGTCCTGATGCGGCCAGAAGCGGGCGGCCATGGTCTGATTCACAATGGCGACGCGCTGTGATTTTTTATCGTCAGCGTCGGTGAACACCCGCCCGCGCACCAAGGGCATGCGCATGGTCTTGAAGTATCCGGGTGAAACGAGGTTGTTGGCCACGGTGGGAGCCGTCTGGCCCGACGGCGGAGTGTAGCCCGGAACGTTGATGGTTTTGGATGTATAGTTTTCGCCCATGGGCACGGAGAAAGCCACGCTGGCCGACTCGACTCCCGGCAGGGAGCGCGCGCGTTCGAGCAACTGCTTGTAGAACTCCCTCCCCTGCGCCTCGCTGTATCCGACTTCATTCGGGTCCATGGTCAGGTTCAATACGCCATGCGGATCGAATCCCAAATTCATTTTCTGCGCGTCTTGCAGGCTGCGCGTGAAGAGCGCGGCCACAATCAGCAGCACCAGCGAACCGGCAATCTCCGCGACCACCAGAACGCTGCGAAGCTTGTGGTGCGCGGCCGAAACGGTGCGCCCGCCTTCATGCAGCACTTCGTTCAAATCACTGCGCGAAGCGCGAAGCGCCGGCACGATGCCCACAATAATTCCCGTGAGGGCCGCCGCGGCTAAAGCAAAGAGAAACACGCGCCAGTCGAAACTGAAATTCAGCAGCAGCGGGACTTCACTGTGGAAATTGACCGAGCCGATCATGGCGCTGCCCCACTCCCCGACCAGGATTCCTGCGCCGCCCCCGAGAAACGCCAAAATCAGGCTTTCGGTGAGCAACTGGCGGACGAGACGCGCGCGCGTCCCGCCGAGCGCCGCGCGAATCGCCATTTCGCGCTGCCGCACGGTCGCGCGCACCAGCAGCAGATTGGCCACGTTGAAGCACGCGAGCAGCAGCACCAGCGCGGCCAGCCCCATGAACAAGGCGGAAACCGCAAGGATGGGATTGTGAGGCAGCGGAACAGGCCTCGCGAGCAACTCCGGAAACACGCTCAACGCCAGGTCTTTTTCGTCCTGCGGATGCTCTTCGGCAGTGCGCCGCGCAATCACGTTGAGCGCCGTTTGCGCTTGTTCCAGGCTCACTCCCGGCTTCAGCCGCCCAAAAACAATGAAACTCCTCTGATTGCGATCGGCCATGAAATTGTTCTGGAGATCACCCTCGACCGTGGACATGCCCATGGGCATGTAAGCCTGCATATTCACGATGGCATTGAGCCCATGAAACGACTCGGGCGCGACTCCCACAACCGTGAACGCGTGGCCGTCGATCGACACGCTTTTCCCCACCACATTCGGGTCGCTTCCGAAGAGAGTTCTCCAGTAGTCGTAACCAAGAACAATCACCGGGTCCGCGCCCGCTGTTCCGCCTTCCGAAGGCAAAATCAGGCGGCCAAGAAAAGGCTTCACGCCCAGCATCGTGAAATAATTCCCGGTCACAAAGCTGGTCAGAATGTGATCCGCGTGGCCGTTCACGCTCAAACCATCCAGCCCGACCCGGTAAGCCAGCATGTCCGAAAATGCGCTGGATGCCTGCTGCCGAAAATCCTGGTATTCCGGATAGGAAAGATACTGCGAGAGAATTTCATTCTTCTGCTGCCGGGCGAGCACGGTGATTTGCCCCGGGTCCTTGACCGGCAAGGGACGCAGCAAGAAGCCATCGACAACGCTGAAAATCGCCGTATTCGCGCCGATGCCCAGCGCCAGCGTGAGCAGGGCAATCGCCGTAAAGCCCGGCGACTTTGTGAACACGCGTACCGCGTATTTAATATCCTGAATCAATGTGTTCATCGTTCACCTCGCAAAAGCAATTCGTAGGGGCGAGGCTTGCCTCGCCCGGGCGACCCAAGGGTTACTCCCACGAAAACCGTTCATCCATCATATGCAGCCTCTCTGCAAAAATCGCGCCTCTCCTGCTCTCACCTTTCAACTCTCGACTATCGGTGCCAATCACATCGTAGGGGCTCGCCCCGCCCGGGCGACCCAACAGGTCGCCATTGCCTTTGCTTTCTCGTCACTCGTCACGCTCGCCTTTGGTGGCACAGGCTTCAGCCTGTGCGCCCTTGCCTACTCATCACTGCCTTTCCTCACTCATACCTCAGCGCCACAATCGGGTCCACGCGCATCGCCCTCCGCGCCGGCAGATAGCACGCCGCAATCGCCACCACGGCAAGCAATGCCGGCACACCCACAAAAATCGCGCCCCTCCTGCTCTCACCTTTCAACTCTCGACTATCGGTGCCAATCACGTCGTAGGGGCGAGGCTTGCCTCGCCCGGGCGACCCAATGGTCGCCCCTACCAAACGCTATTCGTACCTCAGCGCCACCATCGGGTCCACGCGCATCGCCCTCCGCGCCGGCAGATAGCACGCCGCAATCGCCACCACGGCAAGCAATGCCGGCACACCCACAAAAATCGACGGGTCCGTAGCCGACACGCCGAACATCAAACTCGACAGCAGGCGCGCCATCGCAAACGCCAGCCCCAAGCCGATCGCAAGGCCAATCACCGCCAAGCGAATTCCCCGCCCCGCAATCCACCTCAGCACTTGCCGCGGTTCCGCGCCAAGCGCTAGGCGAATTCCGATTTCGTGCGTGCGCTCCGTCACCGAGTGCGCCATCACGCCGTAAACTCCCGAGGACGCCAGCACCAGAGCAATCAGCCCCAGCCCTGCCATCATCGTCGCGATGAACGAAATGCCGATCAGTTCTTCGTACGTTAAGCGCGCCAGCGTCTTTGGCTCGTAAATCGGCTGATTCGGATCCACGTTGGCAATCTTCGCGCGCACCGCCGGAATGAAAGTCAGCGGATCGCCTGCGGTACGCAACAAAAACTCTGCGTTCCTATCCGCATCTTGCGCATACGGCACGTAAACGACTCCGTCGATGCCCTGAAAGTAGGGATTGTACTTCACGTCCGCAACCACCCCCACGACCGTCAGCCACGGATTTTTCGCGTCCGGCTGCCCTTGCTTGATGCGCTTTCCCATGGGATCCTCGCCCGGCCAGTAACGCGCGGCCATTGGGCTGCTGACGATGGCCACGCGCTGCGAATTGGGTCCATCCGCATCCGTGAATTCGCGTCCGCGTAGCAGCGGCAAATCCAGCGTCCGGAAATAATTCGAGCTGATGGACTCGGCAAGCGCAAGGTGCGCCATGTCCTCGCTCCACGGCTGGTTCTCGGCCGTAAACGGGTGATAGCTGAAATTGTCGGCATCCGGCACACGGGTTGCCACCGACGCGGATTGCACGCCAGGGACCGCGCTCATCTGCACCAATGCTTGCTGATAAAACGCCGCTTGCCTTGTTTGGTCCGGATATTTGTTCGCCGGAAGCGCGATGCTCATCGTCAGCAAACGTTGCGGCGAGAATTTCTCGTTCACATCCAGCAGCGCGCGGAATCCTTTCACCAACAATCCCGCTCCCACGAGCAGCACCAGTGACGCGGCAACTTCCCCCACCACCAGTACGCTGCGCAGGCGATGCGAAGCGCGCCCCGAGCCACCGCGCCCGCCTTCCTTCAACGCGCCCGAAATATC
>JBAQYT010000193.1:0-9803 GCA_049787175.1 Candidatus Acidiferrales bacterium
CAAATGGAAAGTTGGCAGTCCGGTCATCGCGGCCACGCTCTTGCGCTCTTGAAGCGCGCCACCGAGCTCGATCCTTCGAATCTCCCGTATCGGAAATACTATGCACAGGCGCTCAGTTGGAACGCCGCAACTCGCCCAGAGGCCATGGAAATCTACCAGCAAGGCCTTCGTCAGTCGCCAAACGATGTGGATTTGCTGATGACCTATGCCGAAATGCTTTCTTGGAATCGCGCCACGCGCCCCCAGGCCATGGATTGCTACAAAAAAGTTCTCGCACAGGATGCGCACAACGTGCGCGCCCTTTCTGGCGAGGCGCAGATGCTCTCGTGGAGCGGCCATTCCTCGCAAGCGATGGATATTTACTCCCGAATTTTGTCCTTGGATCCCAATAACGTGGCGGCTCTTCGTGGCCAAGCCGAAATTTACGGCTGGCGTGGAGACTATCGCCAAGCGCTCAATCTCGCGCAGCAGGCCCACGCCCTTGACGGCAGCGATCCCGCAACAACCCTCGAGCTTGCCCAAGCCGAATACGATATGGGGCATTACGCGGAGGCAAAAAACGATTTGGCTCAGGTCCAGGGCATGGACACGCCTGACTACATCAACCTCAAGCGCGAAGTCCATCACGCTCTCGGCACCTATCTCGATCTAGGCTACGCTTTGCGACGCGACGGCGATAGGCTGGACTACGATTCCGCGGACGCGCTCATCTCCACTCCGCTCGGTTCGCAAAACCGCCTCAGCGCTCTATATCAGCCGTTCCGCTTTCAAACGGATCAGGGGAACTTCAGTTCGAACTATTATGCGTTGATGCTCGATTCGCAACCGTCCGACGCTATCACGACGCATGCGCAAATCGCCGGCCGCACCTATCCTGGCGTTCCTTCACAAATCGAAGGCGCGTTCAACGCCGCATTCACCGTGCGCCCCTCGTTCAAGCTCCAGATGGGATTCGATCGCGAGTCCGATCAGGAAACTCTCGTTTCCACTCTCGGCGCCGACGAGGACGGTGTCTTCGTCGGGCAAGTCGAGACCAATCTCGCCACCATCGGCGGTAGTTATTCCAATTCGCAGCACCATTACGACGCCTCGTTGAACTACACCGATGGCGTCTACACCGGCCAAAATCTTGCGTCGAACCGCCGGTGGGGCTTTGACGGCGACTTCGGAAAATCCATCCGCAGTAACCGTCCTTATATCCGCGCTGCTTACGGCTTTACCTACCTGAGCTTCGATCACGACGCTGAGTTTGAGCCGGGAAGCGGCGAACCGCCCCGCATCACCGGGGGCTATTACAGCCCCACGAAATATTTGCTGAATTATGGCCAGCTACTCTTTTCCGGCAATTTCGGTCCGCACGCCAAGTGGGATTTGGGCGGATTCGCCGGAGTACAAAATGCGCAAACGGCATTCACTTCGTTTTCAACCGCGCAACTTGCGTCTAGGTTTTCCACGCACTTGACTTGGAGCATGAGCGCCAACAACGAGCTTCGCCTCGGTTATGATTATATGAATACATTCAACGCGTTCCATCGGCATCTTTTCTTGGTGTCTTGGCGACATTACTTCTAGCATGCCTACGTCGAGTCTTTTTTCGCCGCACGGCAGGAATTTCACCGCGTCCGCAACGCTTCGCTTTCCTTCTTACCTCTCCCCGGCATCTATTTGGAGCTCCTTGCGCAAGTTTCAATGGCCGCTCTTTGCCATTGTCGCAGTCGCTTGGTATCTGCGCGCGCGCGACCCGCGCTATTCCAGCGCGTACATGGACGAATCGATCTATATCCTCTATGGCCGGATGTTTCTGGCACGGCATTTCGAGCCGCCCATCGACCATCCCTTGAATTTCAGTTTCGGTTGGTACCTATGGCCAATTATGGCGGCTTGGGCCGACCGCATCGCGGGCCTGGCCGGCCTTCGCGAGCTTTCCGCTGCCATGGGCGCAGGTATCGTCTGGACCGTCTACGGTTTCACGAAGCGCCTTTTTTCTCCTGCCGTCGCTTTGGCCTCCGCGCTTGTCTTCGCGTTTCTCGGCCCCGCGGTTCTGGTGTCGCGCATCGCCACTCGTGATATCGGCTCGCTCTTCTTTTTCACCGTAGGCCTCTGGCTGTTCGTTCGCGCTTGGCAGCAAACAAAAGAAAAAAACTGGGCCGAGTGGGTGGTCGCAGCCCTTTTCATGTTCGCTGCATTCTTGTGCAAATATTTACTCGCCATCTATTTTCCATTCTTGATGATCCTTAGCTTTCTAAGGGGCCGCCGCGCCATCCAAGGCTTCTTCACTCCCCTCGCGGTCCTATGCGTCGCATATGCGGCCTGTTACGGCAAATCGCTCGTCGCTCTTTGGCATTACGGCTTGACCTATGGCTCGCTGAAGGCTCCTGCCACACAGGCTTGGCAAATCTATTTCACGCACCGCTGGGATTTTTGGATCCTCGCGCTGCTCGCGCTCGTCGCCTGGTTTTCATACGCCGAAGTGGGGCGTGGGAAGCTTGCTCTGCTCTGGTGTGGCGTAGCTCTCATGCCGCTCTTTCATCTGGTTTCTCGCGCCGACTACGACTACTGGAAGCACATCAACTATTCCTTTTTGTTCCTAGTTCCGCTGGCCATGCAGGGGCTGTTGTTTCTGCTGCGCCGCACCGGTTCCTGGTCGTACAAGCTGGGCGGTCCGGTCGCCGTCACTTGCCTTGCGGCCGGTCTCGGCTGGGTTGGAAACGCCTGGTACATCGACCAATTCGTTTTCTGGCCCGATACCGAACCGATGGCCGCGTATTTCCAGGGCCGTTTGGCGCCGTCGGCTCGCGTCCTCGTCGACGACACCGTCTTGCGTTACGATCTTTCTCCTCCGCTGCACCAGTGGCAGATCACCGATCCTTTCTATTTTCGTTACGGTTCAGCCACCGGCGCGGCTGCATATTCCGCGGCGGTCAGCGACGGTCTTTTCGACTATGTTGTCCTTGATGGGGGCATTGGCGACGATGCGAAGCAAATGGGTGAAGCGATCGCCCCGCGGCTTTCCGCGCGCTACGTTCTTCGGGTGAGCATGCCGGACCCCACGCTCGGCCAGCGCATCGAAATCTACGAGCGCCAGAACCCGCCCGCGGCTGCGCCTCCTGTCCCAGTTGCTCACATTGAACTCATCGCGCCCCCATCAAATGCCGTCGTACAAACGGACCGTACCGCAACCACCCTGCAAGCCTTCGTGCGAGGTATCGAGCCCGGCGATTACGTCTTGGCCGACGTGTTCACTAACCGTTGGTATCGCCAGGCTGGCAAGTTTCATCCGGGCGCGCCGGATGGCGATCTCTCGGCCACCATTTACCTCGCCGGTGGAGGCCGCGAGCAGTGTTACCACATCGTCCGCGTGCGTCTGTTTGACCCGTCCGGCCATTTTCTTAACGCCGCCATGAGCTTCAATGTCGCTCGCGCCAACGCCGACGGCTCCATTCCGGCCTGCCGTTAAACCGTGCCACAACGCGCTTCAGAGCACCTCCCGTGCCACTCAATGCACGCTTCCCACATGCGCCGAGATGCCGTGCTATCCTTATAGCAGCACGCGATTTGCGTGCATTTCTTCTTGCCGGGAGCCGGAAAAAGACAACGCCTTGAACACCGCGTCCAGCGCCGCCAAACTAAAGGCTCTTCTTAACGAGCGCATCGTCATCCTTGACGGAGCGATGGGCACGATGATCCAGGCGCGCAATCTCGCCGAAGCCGATTATCGCGGCAAGGAATTCGCGCGCCATCCCCGCGATTTGCGGCAGAACAACGATGTCTTGAATCTCACCCAGCCCGAAATCGTCGGCTCCATTCACCGGCAATATCTCGAGGCTGGCGCCGACATCATCGAGACCAACACCTTCAACTCCACGGCTCTCTCCATGGCCGATTACGGTCTGCAAGATCGCATCTACGATCTGAACAAGGCCGCCGCGCAAATCGCGCGTCGCGCCGTTGATCGTTTCCTCGCTGAAAATCCGAATGCCGGCCCGCGTTTCATCGCCGGTGCGCTCGGCCCTACCAGCCGCACCGCCTCCATGTCCCAGGACGTGAACAGTCCCGCATCCCGCGCGGCCACTTTTGATCAGTTCCGCGCTGCATACGCCGAGCAGGCTCGCGGCCTCCTCGACGGCGGAGTCGATGTGTTGCTCGTCGAAACCATCTTCGACACCCTGAACGCCAAAGCCGCGCTCTTCGCCATCGAAGAAGTTTTCGAAAAATCGGGCGCGCGCCTGCCGGTCATGGTTTCTGCCACCATCGTCGACCAAAGCGGCCGCACGCTTTCCGGCCAGACCATCGCTGCCTTTTGGATCTCTGTTTCGCATATGAATCTGTTGAGCGTCGGCATCAATTGCGCTCTTGGCGCTAAGCAAATGCGCCCGTACGTCGAAGAGCTTTCCCGCGTCGCGCCCATTTACATTAGCTGCTATCCGAATGCCGGCTTGCCCAACGCCTTTGGCGGATTTGACGAAACGCCGGAAAGAATGGCCGCCGATCTGGGTGATTTTGCGGCCAACGGCTGGCTGAACATCGCCGGCGGCTGTTGCGGTTCCACTCCTGCGCACATCCGCGTCATCGCCGCCGCTGTGAAAGGGCTCAAGCCGCACGTGTTGTCCACGCCCGAGCCTTACACGCGTTTCAGTGGTCTTGAGCCACTCGTGATTCGTCCCGACACGAATTTCGTCAACATCGGCGAACGCACCAACGTCACCGGCTCGCCAAAATTCTCCAAACTCATCCTGGACGGAAAATATGAGCCGGGCCTCGCCGTCGCTCGCCAGCAAGTCGAAGGCGGCGCGCAAATCATCGACATCAACATGGATGAAGCCATGCTCGATTCCGAGCAGGCCATGACCACATTCCTCCATTACCTCGGGTCCGAGCCCGATATCGCGCGTGTGCCCATCATGATCGACAGCTCCAAATGGAGCGTCATCGAAGCCGGGCTGAAGTGCATTCAAGGCAAGGGCATCGTCAACTCGGTTAGTCTTAAAGAAGGCCCGGAAGCCTTCCGAGAGCGCGCTCGCCTCGTGCGCCGCTACGGCGCCGGCATGGTTGTGATGGCCTTCGACGAGAAGGGCCAGGCCGATACCGTCGAGCGCAAACTGGAAATCTGCGCGCGTTCGTACAAAATCCTCACCGAGGAAGTCGGCGTTCCTCCCGAAGACATTATTTTCGACCCCAATATTCTGACCGTCGCCACCGGCATGGAGGAGCACAACAACTACGCCGTGAATTTCATCGAGGCCACGCGCCAGATCAAAGCGAAATTCCCGCGCGTCAAAGTCAGCGGCGGCATCAGCAACATCTCCTTTTCCTTCCGTGGCAATAACGTCGTTCGCGAAGCCATGCACTCCGCGTTTCTTTATCACGCGATTCGCGCCGGCATGGACATGGGCATCGTCAACGCCGGACAGCTCGCCATCTACGAGGAAATTCCCAAGGATTTGCTCGAGCTCGTCGAAGACGTGCTGCTGAATCGCCGCCCCGATGCCACCGAGCGCCTTCTAGCCTTCGCCGATTCGGTCAAGCAAAAAGGCAAAGCTCCCGTCGAGGAAAGTACATGGCGCCAGGGCTCCGTCGAAGAGCGTCTGAAGCATGCCCTCTTGAAGGGCATCGTCGATTTCATCGAAGTCGACACCGAAGAAGCCCGTAAGAAATACGGCAAACCCATCGCCGTCATCGAAGGCCCGCTGATGGACGCCATGAATGTCGTCGGCGACCTTTTCGGCTCGGGAAGAATGTTTCTTCCGCAAGTCGTCAAGAGCGCGCGCGTCATGAAAAAATCCGTCGCCTACCTGCAACCGTTCATGGAGGAAGAGAAAAGAGCCACGGGGGGCGGCCAAATCAAAGGCCGCATCCTTCTCGCCACCGTGAAAGGCGATGTCCACGACATTGGCAAAAACATCGTCGGCGTCGTTCTTGGCTGCAACAATTACGAAGTGATCGACCTCGGCGTGATGGTCGCCAGTGACAAGATTCTTGCCGCCGCGCGCGAAAAGAAAGCCGACATGGTCGGCTTGAGCGGCTTGATCACGCCTTCTCTCGAGGAAATGTCCCACGTCGCCAAGGAAATGCAGCGCGAGAATTTCGAAGTCCCGCTGCTCATCGGCGGCGCCACCACCAGCCGCATTCACACTGCCGTGAAGATTGCGCCCATGTATCGGCAGCCGGTGATCCATGTTCAGGATGCGTCTCGCGCCGTTGGCGTCGTGGGCAGTTTGCTCAGCAACGACCTGAAAAACAATTTCGTCAAAGAAAATCGCAGCGAGCAGGAAAAGGCCCGCGAAAAGCATCGCGGACCGCAAACGCAGTCGCTGCTTTCTTTCACGGAGGCCCGTGCGCGCAAGCCTGTTTTCGATTGGTCAGCTTACACGCCGCCGCATCCTTCTTTTCAGGGAGTCCGCGTCTGCGCCCCAGTGCCTCTGGCGGAAATTGTTCCTTACATTGACTGGACGCCATTTTTTCACGCCTGGGAGTTGCGCGGCATTTACCCGCGCATCTTCGAGCAGCCGGAAGTGGGCCCCAAAGCCAAGGAGCTTTTCGACGATGCGCAGCAGCTCCTCACGCGCATCGTCCGCGAAAACCTGCTCACGGCTCGCGCCGTGTTTGGCTTCTTTCCCGCGAATAGCGTCCTTGAAGACATCGAGATTTACTCCGACGAATCTCGCTCGCGCCTCCTCACGACGTTTCACAACCTGCGCCAGCAAATGACCAAGCCCGAAGGAGAGTCCGATTTCGCCTTGGCCGACTTTATCACTCCCAAGGAAAGTGGCTCGCGCGATTATCTCGGCGCGTTTGCCGTCACCACCGGAATCAACATCGAGCCGCTCGTCGCCAATTTCGAGAAAGCCAATGACGATTACAACGCTCTGATGTCCAAAGCCCTCGCCGATCGCCTCGCCGAAGCCCTCGCGGAGCTTACCCACAAGCGCGCCCGCGACGCATGGGGCTTCGGCCGCGACGAAAATCTAAGCCACGAAGAGCTGACTCGCGAAAAGTATCGCGGCATTCGTCCCGCGCCCGGCTATCCCGCTTCGCCCGATCACACCGAAAAACGTGAGCTCTTCGATTTGCTCCAAGTCGAGAAGAACGTTGGCATTCGGCTTACGGAAAATTTCGCCATGTACCCTGCCGCGTCCGTCTGCGGCCTCTACTTTTCGCATCCCCAGTCGAAATATTTCGCCGTCGGCAAAATCGATCGCGATCAAGTGGAGAGCTACCATCGCCGGAAGGGCATGGACCTCCGCGAAGTCGAGCGCTGGCTCGCCCCCAATCTCAATTACGATCCCGACGTCTAGCCTGCTCGCGCTGAGTTAGAATGATACTCATCGCTCCATGACGACCTTCTTTATCAAGAATTTTGGCTGCCGCGCCACGCAGGCCGATGCGTCCGCCATCCACCACAGCCTTCAGTCTCGCGGATATTGCGCCGCCGAATCTGACGCTGCCGCCGACATCGTTGTCCTCAACACCTGCACGGTCACCGCTGCCGCCGACGCGGAAGCCCGCGAATCCATTCGCCGCATCCACCGCCAAAATCCCGCCGCTCGAATTGTCGCCACTGGATGCTACGCGCAGCGCGCGCCCGAAGAGCTCGCCGCGCTCCCGGGCGTAACCTGGGTCGTGGGCAATTCGCATCAACACGCGATCGGCGCGCTCCCGGACGGCCCCGTCAATTTCATTCCGCTATCCGCGGTTGCTGGCGGCGTTCTTTCTTCATCCCGCATCTTGCGCGAAGAAATGGCCGCGCATCCCGCGCCAATCGTGCAGCAGCATCATTTTGCGGATGCTCTTGCGGATGACCTTGTCGATGTTCGCACGCGTCCCACCCTCAAAATCCAGGACGGATGCAATCATCGCTGCGCCTACTGCGTGATTCCTCTCGTCCGTGGCCGCAGTCGAAGCCTTCAACCCGCTTCCGTCCTCGACGAAATCAACCATCTCGTGCAAACCGGCGCGCAGGAAATTGTCCTCAGCGGAATCGATCTCGGCAGTTACGGCCGCGATCTCACGCCGCGCATTTCTCTTCATGCGCTTGTGCGCAAAATCATCGACGAAACAAATCTCCCGAGTCTGCGCCTCAGTTCCATCGAGCCCATTGACGTCACGCAGGACTTTGCCGAGTTTGTCGCGTCCCAGCCGCGCATCGCGCCTCATTTTCACCTGCCGCTGCAATCCGGCTCCGATCGCATCCTTCGCGCCATGCATCGCTGGTATCGCGCCGCGCATTACGCTCGCCGCGTCGAAGTCATTCGCGAAACCCTGCCGCACGCCGCCATCGGCGCCGATGTCATCGTCGGTTTCCCCGGCGAAACTGACGACGATCACGTCGCCACTATGAATTTCGTTTCAGAATTGCCACTGAGCTACCTGCATGTGTTCTCTTTCTCGCAGCGCCCCGGCACCGAGGCCGCAAACCTTCCTCACGCACTCCGCGAGGACATCATTCATGATCGCGCACGCCAGCTTCGCGCACTCGCAGAAAAGAAGTCTCGTGACTTTCGTGTGTCGCAGCAAGGCAGGAAAACTCGCGTCCTCACGCTCGATCGCCAAGGCAAGGACTGGACCGGCGCAATCACCGGCAACTATTTGAACGTGCGCGTGGCCGGCTCGTGGCCGCGCAATCGCTGGCTCGAAGTAAACATTCCCGCGGACGCCACATCCCTCGCGGCCGCCGCGTCTTAGTTTTCCAGAATCACTTGCGCGAACGCCACATTCCCGCTGTGCGTGATCGACAGATGAAAATGCCGTGCGCCCAGCCGCGCCGCGTGTTCCGCCGCTTCACCCGCGAAATGAATTCCCGGTTTGCCGCTCGGCTCGTTCCGCACTTCAATGTCGCGCCACCGGACGCCGCGGCGCCATCCGGTTCCCAAAGCTTTCATCGCAGCTTCCTTTGCGGCGAATCGCGCGGCGTAGCGCTCGAACTTCGATTTGTGCCGCTCGCAGTAGCGGATTTCCTCCGCCGTGAACACGCGTTCGAGGAACGCGCGCCCAAAGCGCGCAATCGCCGCTTCGATGCGGTCAATTTCCGCAATATCCGCGCCGAGCCCCACGATCATTCTTTTCCTCGCGTCGCGCCAGATTCTCGCTCTGCGCGTGCATTATAATGGGAAACGCTCCTCACGCGGAGCGGCTATGCCCCTGACCAACTCCAAATCGCACTCCGAAAAAAAGACAGCGAGCAAACGCAGCGCCGCGAAGTCACCCGCATCTCCCTGGCGCCTTCGCCGCTCTGCAGGGCTGCAAATTCTCGAACTCCTTCCGCTCACTAAGTTTGACTGGCTCGTCCATGGCTTCAGCACACGTGCCGGTGGCACGAGTGTGCTCGAATCTCAGCAGCTGGGACGCCCGCGCGCCGAAAGAGTCCTGAATCTCGGCTTTACCGATTGGGATCGCCGCGAGCGCGTCGAGGAAAATCGCCGCCGTTTCGCAGCCGCCCTAGGCCACGCCAAAGCGCCGCTCATCACCTTGCAGCAAATCCACTCCGACGTCGCATACATTGTCTCCGAGGCCCAGGCTGCACCTCCGAAGGGCGATGCTGTCGCCACATCTGCTCCCGGCCTGCTGCTCTCTATCCAAACGGCCGACTGCATTCCCATCTTGCTCGTGGATCCTCGTCATCGCGCCGTCGCCGCCGTTCACGCCGGATGGCGCGGCACGCTCGCGCGCGTTGCCGCAAAAATGCTCGGCCGCATGCAAATGGAATTTTCGACACGGCCTGCGGACGTTCTTGCCGCGATCGGCCCGGGCATCAGTCAATGCTGTTATGAGGTCGGACCGGACGTGGTGAAGGAATTTGCCGCGCA
>JBAQYT010000196.1:0-2699 GCA_049787175.1 Candidatus Acidiferrales bacterium
CATATGTAGCTTCATCCGTCCCTCCGGTGTCCCATTCATTGCTGCGAAACGCACACGTAGCTCGAACAGTGATTCGCGCAAGGGACGAAGTATCGCACTGTTGTTAAGACAGAGCAATCCATGCAACGGTAGCGAACTGCGAAGAAGCCCAGGGATCTAGTCCGCGGAATGTTCGGAGGGCCGATGCGCTTCGAAGCGAGGCACACCTAATGGTTCACAGCGGGTATCCTCGCGATTCAGCAGGGATGTGGCCGGTTTCCACCAAGGTGTTGCCGGCGAAACGAAAGCCAAGAATCTCCCCAGATACTTCCGCCATCCTCGTGCAATCCTGATTTCTCTGTTTCGCCGGTAGACAAATTCCACCTTTCCGCGAAACTCATCTGCAGAGACCGGCTCGTCCGCATCGGCGGTGGCGTCGCCTTTTGTAATCAACGCGACATCGATGCCGCCTTCCGCCGCGCCCTCGTCCATCGAGAGCACACGGTGCACGCACAGCGTGCCGTTCTTCTCGAACACAACCACGTCGCCGCGAGCGATATCCTTGATCTTCGCACGCCGGAGAAAAACGATGTCTTCCTCGCGAATCCAAGGAAACATGCTCTTGCCGGAGACCTTCAGGAAGGCCCAGCCCTTTTCCTGAATAGCCTGCGCGAGTTCCCCTGTGCTCCGGCCCAAGGCCAGCGGGCGAGATGAACTAGCCTCGACCGGCAATTCCTCAAATAAGTGCGCCTGTGAATGATTCCCTTCTATTTTGGTTGTCACTTTATAAATTCCCCCGTCAAACGCTGCGAAATCTGCACCAGCGCGCTGGTGGCGTGAACGGTGGACGTTTTGTCCAGACCCTGCGCATGCCAAGCGCTAACAGGATCCGCAACGCCCGCGATCCGCGCTTTCATTTCCGCAAGCTCACAGGCACGCTCATACGCTCCCAGCAAATCTCCACCTTCCATATGCGCCAATCCGGGACAACGTTCGCAATATTTGCGAATCGGGCAAGCCGCGCACACGGGCAACTGATTTTCGCGAATGGCCCGCACACGCTCAAATTGCGGCGATCGCCTCCAAATGTCCTCGAAGCTTTCGTTGCGTAAGCTGCCAGCAGAGATGGGCATCTGAACACACGGATAGACGTCGCCGTACGGAGAGATGTAACAAGTATTGTGCCCGGCGCTGCACGGAATCCCTTCGTACGGATCCATTTCCATGCCGCTCGAAACCGCGCTGCCCACGGCGGATTCGGCCGCATCATCAGTCGCCGCCTTGCCTCGGAGCGAGGCGTCCTGCATCACGTCCATCAAATCTTCTGCGCTATTACGCATGGCCAAAACGCTTGCGTCGCCGTCGAGCTTTGGCGTGATGGTCATATCAATCACGTACGACACGCCAAGCTCGCCCGCCAACGTCCGCAATCGCCGAAGGCCCGGCAGATTCTGCTTCATCAGCGGGCATGCAATCTTCACGTACAAGCCCTGCGCCTTTAGGAATCGAATCGCCTGCACCGAGCGCGCAAAAGAGCCGCGGACCTTGGTGATCGCGTCGTGCACCTCCGGCTCGGCGCTGTAAATGCTCACTTGGATTTGCCGCACGCCAAGCTCCGCCAAACTCGCCGCGCGTGCCGCGGTAATCATCAGCGCGTTCGATTTCAAGGTGATGTCGAAATGCAGGGCCCGCGCGAATTCCAGCAACTCGAAGAAGTCTTTACGGAGAAAAATTTCGCCGCCGCTGAAGGTCAGCATCAGCGTTCCCGCGGCAGCTAGTTGTGTCAAAATGTTTTTGACTTCCTGCGTTTCCAGCTCGCCATAGTCCTCGTGATCCAGATAGCAGTGTACGCAGCGCTCATTGCACCGATAGGTGATGTCGAAATGCACGCCCAGAGGCAGGGAGCCAATCATGCTCCGGCGTACCACTCGATCCATCACGGGAGTTGCGCTCATTCGTCAGCTCGTCCTAGTTGGCCAAAAGGCCCTTCTCCAGAAAAACAGCTAGTAATCCCTCTGTGTCGGCCTTTGCCTGCGCGGCGTCGACGCTAAATTCGTCGCTGAGCAAATTGGCGATCTCCGTCACGTTGCGGCCGCGGTCTGCGTGCTTCCATATGAAGCTGGCCGTTTCGTTCAACTCGTGGACGATGCTATCTTCCGGCGAGATCACCACGACATACCCTTCAATCTCACGCCAAGCCAGTCGCGGATTCAAAACAATTGTTTCTTGATTCATGCGGTCACAACGCTCCAGAAATGACTATCTTTGCGAAAAAGCAAACGATGGCACGGAACCGCGTTTACAAACTCAGCAAGCAGCCGCAACAGGCTTTCGGTCATTTGGCGATCCTGAGAAAAGAAAAGAACGTTCGGCAGCATCGCGCGCAGCGCCTCTCGCGCTGAAATTGTTTCCACGCGATCATCCGGGGCCTGCTTCAGAAAGTAAAGGCCCACAATGGGCGCATGGACGTTCGCGCCCTCCGCGCGGAACTCACCCCAAAACGGCGTGCCGAACGCGTGCCAAGCTCCGTCTACAAACTTCAAGAGCGAGATTTCGTCTGTCAGCACGCTCCCCGCAGGCGACAGCGACGCCACCGTGCTTTTTCCCGCACCCGATTTTCCGGTGAAAACATACGCTCGCCCTCCGCGCAGGACCGTTGCGGCGTGCAGCAGAAATCCGCGCTGCGGCGCCAGCAACACAGACAGCAGAATGCGTATCAG
>JBAQYT010000199.1:0-2015 GCA_049787175.1 Candidatus Acidiferrales bacterium
GTGCAGCACCGCGACGGCCGCGCCAAATCGCGCCCGCACCAGCCGGCTCAGCCACAACGTCAGCGCAATTTCCGGCACCAGCACAATTGCCGCGCGCCTCTGTGCCAGCGCAGCTTCCATCGCGCCAAGGTACACTTCCGTTTTTCCGCTCCCAGTGACGCCATGCAATAATCCCGCCGCGAATTTCCCCGCGGCGAGCCACTCGTGCACCGACGCAATCGCACTCTTCTGCTCCGCGTTCAACACATTCGCCGGTGGAACGAAATTCGCCTCCCACGGATCTTCGTCGGCCGTGAACGGCTCTTCCCACAGCGTCACTTTCTCGTGTTTTTCCAGACGCGCCAGCAGCGCCCGCGACACTCCTTCTTTCAACAGCATTGGCACAGGCAACGGCCCGCGCACCGCAGTAAGAACCTCACGCGCTTTTTCTTCTTTCGCATCCGCAGGGACCGCCGCTTCATTCCATGACACAATCTTCTGGACACGCTCGCTCCTGCGCTCCAGCCGCTCGCGCGCCGCGACAATTCCGCGCCGCACCAACCGCTCCACTGCAGCCTCGCCCGCGAGACGCTTCAGCTTCGCAGGCGAAACCGCACCCTTGGAAAATTCCAAAAGCTCCAGAGTCCCCAGATCGGTGGCCTCGCCCGCCTCCGACGCACCGCGCTCTTTCATGAGCGCATAAAATTCGCTTCCGTGGTCCGTCAGCGCGTATTCGCGGTGCTCGCGCAGTTCTGCCAGTGGCGGCAGCATCGAGCGCAGCGTTTCGCCAATCGGCGCGACGTAGTAGCGGCTGATCCACTCCCCCAGCGCGAGGAGTTCCGGCGTCAGCGCCGGAATCACGTCCACGAGCTCGACGATTTCCTTTGCGCTTTTCCCACTTTGCGTCTGGGAAGTAAATTTCATCGCGATGCCAACCATGGCGCGATTGCGAAACGGCACCACGACGCGGCTGCCGATGATTTCCGCGTCAGTCAAATGTTCGGGAATTGCATACGTGAAGGTCGATCGCAGCGGGACCGGAAGAGCAACTTCGCAAAATCGCGCAGTCATATCGCGTTAGCGCCGTTCCAACTTCTCGCTCGGCAAAACGTAAGCGTAATTCATAGGAACTCCGCGCTATCAGATCCAAAGGCTGGAACGGCGTTAGTGTAGCAGCATGCCGCAATCCGCAAAACTCGCGCGCAAGGCCCTGCGGCTCGTTACATGCTGACTAGCGCCACTCCGGCAAAAATCAGCGCGACGCCGGCCCACTGCCTGCGCCCGAGTCTTTCCCGCAGAAGCACCGCCGCAAACAACAGCGTCACCACTCCATAAAGAGAAGCGAGCACCGTGGCAATCGCGATTTCTTCCTGTTTGAACGCCAAATTGTTCGCGACGAATCCCGCCGTGTCCACGAGCCCGATGAAAACGATTAGCCACGCCGTCGAGCCTCGCGGGATTTCCATCGGTTGCCCCAGTGGCCGCAACAGCAGCGCCAGCAATATGAAAGAAACCAGCCGTATCACCCACACGGACGCAAATCCGCCGAACACCGGCATCACTCGAAATCCCAGGATCCAATAGTTCACGCCGAACGCCAGAGCCGCAGCGAGCGCCCACGGCACTCCGCGCAGCAAATGGCTGCGATGGTCGCGCGCGGATACGGACTCATCTCCCGCACTCGTATTGTCCTTCGCCGGCAGCGCCAGCGCCGCGACAATCACTCCGGTGATCACCGCAACCACGCCCAGGGCGTGCGCTCGCGTCAACCGCTCGCCTGTCGAAATCGAAAGCACCACTGTTAGCGCCGGGTAGCTCGCGGCAATCGGCGAAACCAGCGCCAGCACTCCGATTTCGAACGACCGGTAAAGCGCCAGCGCGCCCAGCGCGCTCAGAACGCCCGCCAGCACAATCCACGCCCAGATGCTCCAGCGAAACACCGGAAAAAACCTCGCCCAGTGGCCTGTCGCGCCCATGCCAACCGTGAGCGCGATGAATCCTACGAGCTGCATGAACATCAGCGCTCGCAGCGCGCC
>JBAQYT010000202.1:0-24614 GCA_049787175.1 Candidatus Acidiferrales bacterium
GGAATTAAAAAGCTCGACGTCGTGTTGCTCACCCATGCGGATCACGATCACATTGATGGCCTGCGCGCCGTGCTCAATAATTTCCACGTCGGCCAGCTTTGGGTTGGCCGGGATGAAGACAGGCCTGCATATCGTCATCTTCTGGTGCAGGCAAGAGTGCGCGGCGTCGCCATTGTTCATGTAGCCCAGGGCAAGGATTTCGATTGGGATGGAATCGAAGGCCAAGTATTTTGGCCCAGTGTTGCCGGCGCTTCCGCCGAAGCTTCGCAGTCGGCAAACAACGAATCCGTCGTCCTGCGAATTGGGGATGGACCGGTTCATTTCCTGCTGACCGGCGACGCAGAAAGCCAAGTAGAGGACTCGCTCCTAGAGCAGCACGAGCCGCTCCAGTCGGATTTCCTGAAAGTTCCGCACCATGGAAGCAAGACCTCTTCGACCGAGGCGTTTCTCGACGCAGTGAACCCGCGCGTAGCCGCGATTTCGGTGGGGGAGGACAACCCCTACGGCCATCCAAATCCCGCGATCCTTCAGCGGTACGCCGGAAAAAATATCCGCCTTTTCCGGACGGACATCGACGGCGCTGTCACTGCGCTAACCGATGGACACAGCTTAGTAACGCGGGCGTTTGCTGCGGGTGGGACGCACTGAAACGACTTAAGACAATCCTTCTCTAGGGCTTTCCGTCGGACGGGTCTTCCGTGTTCTCGATCTCGATGCCGTCGTTGCTCCGCTGATAATCAGCAATCACACGGCGCGCCTCATCCGCCTGAGATTCCAACACGATCACATCAGAGTCCTTAAATGCGTCGCCGGATTCCCCCATCGGAAACGGGTCATTTGTGACCGAGCCGGGCGACTCGATACCGGCGCTTTGCAGCAAACCGCGGATCACCATAGCTTCCGTGGCAGAACCAGCCGTGTGAATCACTACCGTTTTCTCTTGGCTGTGATCTCGGTTCAAAATGTTATCCTCGAAAAAAGAGCAGTCCTTGCTGGGTTCAAGGCTGCGCTGATACTAAACTAAGATGCACATTCTGACCAGACCCGATTGGAACAGACGGAGCTTCTTAGTCAGTCGTGAGCGCGTTACGGCAGCCAGCGCATTTTCGCCCAAACAATAGCAAGCCCCACCAGGAACCCTATGGCGGCCTGATATTCGCGATTCCGCCGGTAGAGCTGCCGGGAGAACCCCTGAGTGCATCTGTCGCTTGCCGTGAAGCGCCGAAAAGTAGGCCAAAACAGCGGAACAGCCGACGCGTATTTCTTGAAATCCTCGCCGTAATGCTCCTGCAATTCGGCTTCTTCGCGCCGCATCACCGCGGGATAGAACAGGATCAGATAACCAGCAACCGCGATTGCTGCCCAACCTGACTTGCCGGCCACAACAAATCCAGCCGCCAGAATTATGCTGCCCAAGTAAAGCGGATTTCGCGTAAACGCGTATGGTCCTCCCACGGCGAGGGCCTGATGTTTGCGAAGATGCCCCGCAGCCCAAGCGCGAATCGCCAACCCCGCCACCCCAATCGCGCCGCCAGTGATCAGCCACCGCGGCGTCGGCCGCGCCAGCGCCAGATAGACAAGCGCGACCGGATAACCAACCCTGACGCGCCAGCGAATCCAGAAATTCGTCGCTGCGGCCATTATGCGTTCTTTAGCCGGCGCTCGACCGCGTCGAGCACGTCTTCGACGGTGATCGCCAGCATGGCGCGCGATGGAGAGCTAGTGCGCCGGTACGTGGTCTCTCCCGGCTGTGCGCGCCGCACGACAATATCCCGCGGCGAGTATGGGCCGTTTCGAGATGGGTCTGTGGGACCGTAGAGCCCTACGACCGGAATGCCCAGCGCAGAAGCAAGATGCAACGGGCCCGTATCGCCCGCCACAAGAAATTTGGCGCGCTGCAAGAGCGCCACGAGTTGTTTCAAGTTGAACATTTCCACGATTGGCTCAGGCGACCCAGCGCCGCGGCGAACCCTTTCCGCCAGATCGCTCTCGCGTGGCCCAAAACTTATCACGCCTCGCCAGCCGTATCTTTCCGCTAACGCGTGGTGCAGCTCGCCGTACCTTTCCGGAGGCCAGCACTTGGAGCCCCACCCGCCGCCCGGCGACAGCACAAAATATCCGTCAACACCCTTTGCCGTCAGAATGCTTTTCACTTCTTCTACTGTTTCCGCTGCAATCGGCAGCGGGAAACGAATTTCACTCGCTCGCGCCCCGGCGGCTTCCACCAACTCCAGGTTATGCTCGACCTTGTGCGTCCGACGCGGCTGGATGACGCTCGTGTAGAAAAGCGCAGCGCCGCTTTCGCGTGAATAATTCGCGTCAAACCCTAAACGCTGCGGCGCGCCCGAAAGCCATCCGAAAATCGCCGAGCGGTAGAGCGACTGAAAATCGATGGCAACCGTGTACTTCGCTTTGCGTAGGCGCCGCACGCAAGCAACCACGCTTTGCCACGACCCGCGGTCCATCGCAATCACATTATTGGCGCAGGGATTCCCTTCGAGAATCGAAGCCCATTTCTGATCGACGAGCCAGTCGATGGTCGCTTTGGGGAATGACTCGCGCAGTGCGCGAACGGCGGGCAGCGTGTGGATAATATCTCCGAGCGCGCTCATTCGCAGAACCAGAAAGCGCGGCTCATCCATGACCGGAATGGCGAATGCGCTCGATCAGGCCGCGCGTGGAATGGAATTTCGGATCGCCTACGATCGCCACGCGAATGCCCAAGCGCGCAGCCTCGTCTCGTTCGGGCACGCTTTCCACGGTGTAATCGGTGCCTTTGGCATGAACGTCCGGGCGCAGTTCACGCAGCAGCGAACGCACGTCGGGTTCCTCAAAAATCAGCACGTAATCTACCGCGCTGAGCGCCGCGACCAGTTCCGCTCGGTCTGACGCCGTTAATACCGGCCGCCCTGGCCCTTTCAACCCTCGCGTGCTGGAGTCGGAATTTATTGCCACGATCAGCAGATCACCCTCCCGGCGCGCCCCTTCCAGGTAGCGCACATGCCCCGCATGCAAGACGTCAAAGCACCCATTCGCCAGCACGATCCTTTGGCCCTTCTTGCGGCGTTCATCGAGGCGCAGTGCAAGCTCGGAACGCGTCAGGATTTTCGAGCGCGTGTTCATGCGCTCGCGCTTGCCTCGCTACGCACAGCTTCTTCCAGCTCAGCGCGTGATACCGTCGCGGTGCCGCGCTTCATCACCACGATGCCGCCGCCATAGTTGGCCAAGTGCGCTGCTTCGACGAACGAGGCTCCCGCAGATAGCGCCAGTGTAAAAACAGCGATCACCGTGTCTCCCGCGCCGGTCACGTCCACGGCGTCGTCCGCGCCATAGACCGCAATCCTGTGCGGCGGTTTCGCACGCTCGAACAATACCATCCCATCCTTACCGCGCGTGACCAGCAACGCCTGCAAGCCGAGCGCCCGCAACGTGCGCCGTCCAAGCGTGTCGAATTCCCTTTCGTCGTTCCCAATCTGCGCGTGATACAGCGCCTCGAGCTCCGCCTCGTTTGGAGTAGCCGCCGTGAACCCCGCGCCGCGATAGCTCAGCAAGCGATAACGCGAATCGAGAGTTGCCACCTTCGCCCTCACACGCTTCAACAGCTCCGGCGTGACGGAACCGGCGCCGTAGTCCGACACCAGAACGGCGTCGGACTTTCCAATGTAAGTCCGAGCCATCTTGCTGATTTGCCTAATAACACTCTCAGGCAAAGCTTTGGCCGCCTCGCGATCTACGCGCAATACCTGTTGCCGTGCGGTGTGCGACCATCGCGCCAGAAAGCGCGTCTTCGTTGTCGTGTCTCCGTGGCGCACGCGAATCATGCCCGAAACATTTATGTTCTTCTCGCGGAAATAATTGATGAGCGCGTTGCCCGCTGCGTCGTCTCCCACCGCGCCCACGGGCAGCACGCGAGCTCCCAGCTCAACCAGATTGTTTGCCGCATTGGCGCCGCCGCCAGGGGAAATTTCCGTCTTCCGATGCCGGAGAATGAGCACTGGCGCTTCACGAGAAACGCGCGAAATCTCTCCCGTGACGTATTCGTCCACAACAAAGTCTCCGACGACGGTTATCGTCTGGCGCGGGAACGAAGCGATAATCTCCAGCAAGCGCGACAAGTCCACCGCGCCTGCGCCGCGTTGCCCCATTTTTTTGGCAGTCATCTTTTCGCCGTTCCGCAAATCAGGTTCACAGCCTCTCCTAAATCCTCAACGACCGAGTCGGGCTGGCGGGGCCAGGTGTGCCGCTTCCATTGATATTCGCCGCGCCCATATCCGGAGAGCACGAGAATACTCTGGCACCCGACGGCGTGCGCCATCGCGATATCGTCGTAACGATCGCTGACCAGCACCGAACCCTTGAGTTCAAGATTGTGCTCAGCGGCCGCCCGTTCCAGCATGCCGGGCAGAGGCTTGCGGCAATTGCAATTGTCGTCCCGGATGTGCGGGCAATAGTAAACACCGTCCACATGCGCGCCGCCCGCCGCGAGTTCGGCCTTCATTTTGGCGTGGATCTCTTGAATCAGCGACTCCGGAAAAAATCCGCGCGCCACGCCCGACTGATTCGTGACGACGATCACCGCGAGTCCGGCGTCATTCAGACGCCGAATCGCCGCTGCGGCATACGGAAAGATCAAGAAACGGGTCAAATGATTGGCATAGCCCATTTCCTCGGAAATCGTCCCGTCACGATCCAGAAACACCGCGCGTCTCTTCGTGGCATCAGGCATGGCGCACCTGCTCAAGTGACTGCACGGCGGCATCGCGGACAGCCTGCACAGGAACACGAAGCATGCAGCGATGGTCGATAGGACATTCACGCAGGAAACACGGGCTGCAGGCCACCGGATGCTGGACAAGCTTCCACTGGGAAGTCACAGGCGCAGTGCCTTGCGGATCCGTAGACCCAAAAACAGCCACGACAGGTACGCCGACAGCAGCGGCGACGTGCATCGCCCCCGAATCATTCCCCACAAACAGACTGCATTGCGAAAAAAGCGCGGGGAGCTCGCCTATCGACGTCTGGCCTGCAAGGATTATGGGGTGGTGATGCATTCGGTCAGCGATTTGGCGGCAAATCTCCAGTTCCGACCTCGCGCCGAAAAGTATCACATCCGCGCCAAATTCATCAACGAGCGCATCGGCGACTACCGCAAATCGCTCCGGTGGCCAGCACTTCGCGGAACCATAAGCCGCCCCTGGCGCTAAGGCTATTCGCTTCGCTTCTGGGCGCACGCCCGCTTCTCGCAGCCGCGCCTCGGCGGCTTTCACAGTGCCAGCGCTGAGATTCAAGGAAATCTGCGTCACATCAGGAATACTCTCCAGCCATCCCGCGCGGCGCAGCAGCTCCAAGTAGTAAAACATTTCGTGCGCGGGAATTTCTCCAGTCCTTGGCACCGCGACAGCCTTACTCAAAAGAACACCGCGTCCATCGCGCGCGTAGCCGATACGCTGCGGAATCTTTGCGCGCCAAACCAGCCACGCCGCCGAAAACGCATTCGGCAGAAGGATCGCGCAGTCAAACTGCTCTTCGCGTAATTCCCGCGCCGCTCGCTCCATGGCCATGGGGCTGCGTGACGCCACGTCGAGAACCTTCACGCGATCTACGAACGGCTGTCCGCTATACAACGCGGCGACCCCTGGGCGCGCCAGAATCGTGATTTGCGCCTCGGGCCAGCGCTGCCGAATTGCGTACAGCGCAGGGATCGACATGATCGCGTCGCCGACCCAATTTGTCGCGCGCACCAGAATTCTCATCCCATTCTTCCCTGTTTTTTGCTTTCGATCACCGTCGAAATCGATTGCCACAAAGCTTCTTCGTCACTGAATTGCAGCCCAATTTTGCAGAACAAAATCGGCTGCCGTGTTGCACTCTCCGGCGGCAAATCATAAATGTCTTTCTCTGTACAAATGAGTGCATCGGCGCCGGCGGCAGTGGCTTCTTCTTCTAAACGCGACACATCTTGTTCCGTATATCGGTGGTGGTCGCGAAAGATTTCGTGTCCGAGAACCGGGATGCCCCAGTTCTTCAGATCGGCGAAAAATGCGGAAGGGTTGCCGATTCCGCAAAATGCAAAGAACTTCCTTTCCGTTGGGGCCGCGCTCGCAATCTCAACCTCTCGATAAACTTCCAAGCCCAGAAGTTTTGTCTGCGAAAAATAAATCGAAGCCCGCGAGTATCTGCGGATCATTGTTTCGACCGCCGGCGCGCGCTCTACCGTTCGATGAATCACGACGATGTCGGCACGGCGCAGCGCCGAAATAGGCTCCCGAAGCCTTCCCGAGGGAAGAATGCGCCCGCCTCCAAAGGGATTGGAGGCATCGATCATCACAACGTCCACATCGCGCGCGAGCTGCAAATGCTGAAAGCCATCGTCCAAAATGAAGCAGTTAACCCCGCTCTTTTCGAGCTCCCTTCCTTTTTCAAAACGCTTTGCCCCCGTTCCCAATTCCACCCGCGCATCCAGTCTGCCGTGCAGCAAAGCCACTTCGTCATTCCATCCTTGCGCACTCGCACCGCGCCCGCCCACCTGTTGCGGCAATGGCCTATATCCGCGCGAAAGCACTGCTACCTTCCGGCCGCTTTCCAAGAACCGCTGTGCGAGCCAAAGCACCATTGGCGTTTTTCCCGTGCCGCCGGTGGTAATGTTTCCGACGCTCACAGCGATGCCGTTCAACCGCTTTTGCCGAAGTATTCGAGCGCGGTAGCTCCACGCGCGAAGCCGCGCAGCACCGCTATAGAGGAGCGACGCCGGCCACAGAAGCGATTCGACGAGGGTCACGCGTGTTCCCTTTGCGCATTAAGAATCTGAACGATTCGCTCTAGCGACCGGGCCGATGCACCGCGATTCGCTTCCACGAGCGCGCGTGCTTTTCGGCCCATCTGCTCGCGCCGCGCGGGGTCACGAATTAATTCCGCCCAAACCTTGCCGAGCTTTTCGCCGCTTGCCACCTGAATTCCCGCTCCGGCGCTGGAAAATCGCGCTGCAATATCTCGGAAGTTTTCCATCGAAGGACCAAAGAGGGGAACTTTGGAAAACCATGCCGGCTCCACGATGTTGTGGCCGCCCGATGGAACGAGTGACCCGCCGACAAAAACGGCGTCTCCAGCAGCATAAAGTCCAGCCAGCTCGCCGATGGAATCAAGAATCAGCACGTCGCAGTTCTCATCGAGTGCGGCGTTCAGATCGACAGCACTACGCCGGATGACTGTCCAGCCGCACTCTTTTGCCACCGCAGATGCCGCATCAAATTGGCCCGGCTTTCGCGGAGCCATCACCAGCAACGCGCGGCGCCACTGCCGCTGAACGATGTCATACGCCGCCAGCACGGCCTCCTCTTCGCCCGCCACTATGCTGCCAGCCACAAGCACCGGCCAGCGCTCCTGGTTTGCGATTTGCTTTGCGAGCCAATCGCCAAATGCGCTCTGTGCGGGCGGCTCATGGTCGTACTTCAAATTTCCGGTAACCTCGACTCTCTCCTCCGGCGCGCCCATTTCCTTCAATCGGCTAGCATCCTCCACGCTTTGCGCCAGAAAGAGCTCGGCATCTCGCAGAACGCGTCGGAAGAATCCCCCAATGAACCGTTGAAACCGCCGGAACCGGTTAATGGACCGCTCTGAAATTCGGCTGTTGACGAAAACAACCGGCACACCGGTCCGTTCCGCCTCGCGCATGAAGTTCGGCCAGATCTCCGTTTCGAGAATCACGACCAGCGCCGGCTGGATTTTCCCGAACGCCCGCCGAATCGGCGTGCGCCAGTCAAACGGGAAGTAAAAGATCCCGTCCGCATCGCGAATTCGTTCCCGAGCAAGCTGTTGGCCGGTTGCCGTCGTCGTGGAAAGGAAAATCGGCCGCTCCGGGAATCGTTTTTTTAGCCCTTCGATCAGCGGCTTACTCGCCAGCACCTCGCCAACGGATACAGCGTGCACCCAGATCGACGATCGAGGAGGCACATTGCGAGCCAGCGCATCTGGCAAATAGCCCATGCGCTCGCGAACGTTATCTAGATATTTCCCGCGCCGCAGCCCTTGCACCGCGAAATATGGCGCGAGCAGCACCATAGCAATTGCCGTCACTACGCTATACAAGAAGTACATGAGTGGGGCCGGCTGCCTCTAGAAAAGGCCAGCCTGCTGCAAGGCCGGTATTATAGTGTTATCGGGCGCTTGATACCCACAACGTTTCCTACAACAATTGCATCTATGGGCAGGAAATGAAGCCAGCCTTATTCCTAATTGCCTCTCTGATTCTCCTACAACTGCCGTCGCCTCAAGTGTCACAGCCAACTCCTTCCACCTGGGCAGCGAAAGACAGTCACGAAGGATTTACCGTCGCCGCAGACGCCTATTCAGACTCCGCTCGCTGCAAAGACAAATTCGCGAAAGCGGATCCATACAAAGCCGGAATTCTAGCTGTTGACGTCTACCTGAAAAACGACACTGCCTATCCCGTTCACGTCGATTTATCCACGATTCGCCTCGACATCGACAGTCCTGACGGCCAGCGTCTTCACCTGCCGATGCTCACTCTCGACGAGGCTGCGAAGCAAATCGCCCATCCTAGGGGCCCTTCGCTCCCGTTGCCTCGCCGGCTTCCGTCCCTCGGAGCGCCCGGCGAGGACGGCAAGGCCCGCGACGTCGAAGCCAAGCTGGGGCCGTTGGCCTTGCAGACCGATGTGGTCCCTCCGAACGGCAGCACTCGCGGCTTTGTTTTCTTTGACGTGAGCAGCGATTTCAAGGTCGTCCCCTACGCTTCTCTCTACGTTCCCGATGTGAAGTCTGTTGCTTCAGATAGCGGCATGATTTATTTCGATGTTCCGCTGGCATCCAAGCATCCACAGTAAGTAAGAAGCCGGTCGCCCTGATTTGCTGAATCGGCTGCGCTCAGCTAAGATTCAGTCTTAATCTTCAGAAAATTCTTAGCCTAGACTATGGCGCTCCTCGACGGACTTAATCCGCGGCAACGCGAAGCAGTCACGGCCATTCATGGACCGGTGCTTGTGCTCGCCGGCGCGGGAACTGGCAAAACTCGCGTCATCACTTACCGTGTCGCTTATCTGATTGAGCAAGGAATCCCGGGAGGGAACATTTTCGCTGTTACCTTCACCAATAAAGCGGCCGAGCAGATGCGGCGCCGCATCGCCGATCTGGTTCGCTCCAGCGGACACGATGCTTCGGACATCTGGATTTCGACCTTTCACTCTTTCTGCGCCCGCCTGTTGCGCCGGGAAGCCCCTAGCGCTGGCCTTTCGAGGGCTTTTGCTATCTACGATGACGATGATCAGACACGGGTAATCAAGCTCGCTCTTCAGAATTTGAAGTTGCTGGAGAAAGAGCTCGCGCCGAGACCCTTGCGCGACCGCATCAGCCACGCCAAGAACCACAACATTTCTCCGGATGAAATGGAAGCCGAGGCCTTCGATCCCTTTGGCAAGAAAGCTGCCGCCGTATATCGCGAATACGAATCGATTCTGCGCAAGTCGGCGGCGCTCGATTTCGATGACCTTCTCCTGCGTGCCGTCGCACTGCTGCGCGAGAACACGCAGGTGCGCGCGCGTTGGTCCGAGCAGTTGCGCTTCGTCCAGGTCGACGAATTTCAGGACACCAATGCGTCTCAGGAAGAGCTGATTCGCCTGCTCGCCGGGAAAGAACGCAACGTGTGCGTCGTTGGTGACGAGGACCAATCCATTTATGGCTGGCGCGGCGCTGTGAGCGGCAACTTTCAGCGGTTTCTCAGCGATTTCAATGGCGCTCAAACCATCCGCCTCGAAGAAAACTACCGCTCGACGCAGGTGATCCTCGACGCCGCCGGCGGCGTTGTCAGCCACAATCGCACGCGCCTCGGTAAAGACCTGAAAGCAACTCTTGGCTCGGGAAAATTGCTGAAATACTACGAAGCTCGCGATGCCTCTGATGAAGCCGAATACATCGGCGGAGAAATCGCCAGCCGCCTCCGCGAAGACCCGCGTTTTACCCTCGCCGTGCTCTACCGCACCTCCGCGCAATCGCGGCCCTTTGAAGAAACCCTTCGCCGCATCGGTATTCGTTATCGCGTGGTCGGAGGCTTCAGTTTCTATCAGCGCGCCGAGGTGAAAGATGCTTTGGCCTACGTGCGCCTGCTTTTTCACCCCGACGACGATGTGGCCCTGCTGCGCGTCCTCAACGTTCCGCCACGCGGCATCGGGAAAGTCACCATCGATTCCCTGCGCGCCGCTGCTCGCGAGTTCAATCAGTCGCTCTGGCAGGCGATTCCGCGCCTCACCGCTCAGAAACCGCGCGGAGCTGCGGCGCTCGCCGAGTTTCACCAAATGGTTTTGAATCTCACCAAGGAATGCGCCTCCAAGAGCCCGGACGAAATTCTGGAGATCATCCTAGAGCGCACCGGCTACCTCGATTGGGCGGAACAACAAGACCACCTGGACAATTCCTCCCGCGCCGACAACCTCCGTGAACTCTCCAACGCGATCGCCGAGGCTATCGAGCAAGGCGAAACCTTTGAGGATGTCCTGGACCGCGCATCCTTGGTCAGCGACACTGACGCCTTCGACCAAACCATCCCCGTTTCCTTAATGACCCTGCATAGCGCAAAAGGCTTGGAATTCGATCATGTGTTCCTCGCCGGACTGGAGGAAGGCCTCCTGCCCCACGGCCGCTCTATGAATAGCGACAATGACGTCGAAGAGGAGCGCCGCCTCTGCTACGTGGGTATGACCCGCGCCAAGCGCACCCTCGTGCTTTCCCGCGCCGTGTATCGCCGCTCGTGGGCCAATGCGGACCTTGCCGCAGCCACTCCCTCCCGTTTTTTGGCCGAGGTGCCCGTCGATCTCATCGAGGCCGCCCAAGGTTCACTTGCAGAACCTGGCGAGACGCGACGCTACGAACCCGATCCGGATTACTACGAATCGCAGTTTCGCCGCGCCAAGAAACCTGCCGACCATCCTGCCTCGCGTCCCGCCGCAAGTTCCGCGTCCCCTGGAGCTGCGACTCGACTGATTGGTGCGCGCGTCCGCCACCCTTCCTTCGGCATTGGAACCATTTTGAAAATCGAAGACGACGGCGACGATCGCCGGCTGACTGTCAGCTTCCGCGATTACGGCACGAAAAAATTCATCGAACGCTACGCCCACCTGCAAATCGTTTAGCTAACCATCCGGAAGGCTTCTGCATCGCAGCGGTTGCGCGCTGAAGCCGCTCAATGTAGAGTGCTGCCCTTGCCGTATAGGGGATGGTGGCCCTTTGAATAGATGAATAGCCAGCTCTTCCGCACCAAGAGCATCGACCGGCTGATTGCCGACGCCGATCTGCCCGAGCATCGCCTGAAGAAGACGCTTGGATGGCTCAGTCTCACCGCTCTGGGCATTGGCGCCATTATTGGCAGCGGCATTTTCATCACCACCGGCACTGCCGCCGCGGGCGAAGTCGACCGCTTTCCTTCCCTGCTTCAAGCTCCTCTTCTGAGCGTCCTCCTACACGGCAGTCATGCGATTGTCACCGGTCGCCCTGGCGCCGGCCCCGGCATCGCGGTTTCTTTTTTTGCCGTCGCGGTAGTTTGCGGACTCGCCGGCCTGTGTTACGCCGAGCTCGCCTCCATGATCCCCATCGCCGGCAGCGCCTATACCTACACTTATGCAACGCTTGGGGAACTTATTGCCTGGATTATCGGCTGGGACTTAATCCTTGAATACGCCGTCTCCAACATGGCGGTCGCCGTTGGCTTCTCCGCTTATGTGAATAATCTCCTCGGTACATTTCACATTCACCTTCCGGATTCGCTCGGCACTCCGGCCTACGACCCCGCTGTGGGCTGGTCCCCGCACTTCAACATCTTGAGCTTCCTCATCGTCATGTTCCTCACCGTGTTGCTCGTGCGCGGCATTCGCGAATCGGCCGGCGCCAACAATATCATGGTCGCCATCAAGCTCCTCGCTATCATGATTTTCTGCGTTGTTGCTAGCAAATACATTCAGCCCGCAAACCTGAAGCCGTTTTTCCCGAACGGCTTTCAGGGTGTCCTCACTGGCGGCGCAATCGTTTTCTTCAGTTACATTGGCTTTGACGCCGTTTCCACGGCTGCCGAAGAGTGCAAAAATCCGAAGCGCGACATGCCCATCGGCATACTCGCCTCTCTGTTCGTCTGCGCGGTCTTCTATGTGGCCCTCGCCGTCGTGCTCACCGGCATTCAAAAATGGAACACTCTCAACAACGCTGCTCCCGTCGCCCAAGCCCTCGAAGCCATCGGTCTGAAACTCACCGACCGCTGGGTCACCGCAGGCGCGTTGATGGGCATGATTTCCTCAATCCTGGTTTATCAGTTGGGACAAGCGCGCATCTGGTTTGCGATGTCGCGTGACGGCTTGTTGCCTGCGATTTTCTCGCGTGTTCACAAAGCTTTCCGCACACCCGATTTCGCAACCTGGGTGGCCGGATTTTTTGTCGCGATTCCGGCTGGGATTTTCAATATTGGCACGCT
Organism: Candidatus Acidiferrales bacterium; assembly: GCA_049787175.1. GTDB lineage: Bacteria > Acidobacteriota > Terriglobia > Acidiferrales > UBA7541 > DAHUXN01. The sequence continues at coordinate 12,467 of JBAQYT010000202.1, forward strand.
GGTTGATCTCTCCAACATCGGCACGCTTTTCGCCTTTATCCTCGTCTCGATTGCCGTTCTCATCTTGCGCAAACGCCAGCCAGATCGCCCGCGCGGCTTTCGCGTTCCTTTCTCTCCCTGGATTCCCATCGCCTCGGTCGTGTTTTGTTTTGTTCTCATGGCCAGCTTGACCATCGAAAACTGGGTGCGCTTCTTCGTCTGGCTGATCGTCGGCCTGCTCTTTTATTTTGATTTTGGCGTCCGCCACAGCAGCGCCGGACGCGCCGCCGATCCCGCCGCGCAGCGCCGCCTGGTGATTGTCACAGACAAAGCCTTGATCGCTCTCAGCGCAACCTTGTTTGTCCTCGCACTCGTCGCCATAGGCTTCATCGTGGAGGGCGCCGTGCAAACCGGCGTTATCGAGAGAATTGGACTGGTTTTCCTTTCAGGCATATCCATTCTATTTCTGCTCCGCGGCTGGAGACATTACCGCAAAGATTCACCCATGGCGGAAACCACATAAAATAAGCCCGTGGAAATGCCTCTGGTGCAATCCGGATCCGATTCGCCACTCGCGCGCCTCGCAAAGGCCGAACTCCATCTTCATCTCGAAGGCTGCCTCACTCCAGAGCTCCTCGTGCGGCTCGCGGCACGCTACGACGAGAAACTCACCTACGAAAGTATCGCCACTCGCTATCACACCAGCACGTTTCCGGAATTCTTGGATTTGTTCAAATGGGTCACTTCGTATCTTCGCGGCCCGGACGACTATGCGCAGCTAACCGCCCATGTCATCCAGGAGCTGCGCAATCAAAACTGCCGCTACGCGGAAGTTACTTTGTCGGTCGGCGTGATGCTTCTCCGAAATCAGGACGTCGAAGCCAATTTCACCGCTATGCTCGACGCAGCCTCGAAAGAACACTCCGATAACGACCCGAAGATTCAGTGGATTTTCGATGCTGTACGCCAATTCGGTCCCGGCAAAGCCATGGAAGTCGCGCGTCTCGCCGTCCAAATGAAATCAGCAGGCGTGGTTGCCTTCGGCCTGGGCGGTGATGAAGAGTCGCTCTCCGCCGCCGATTTTCGCCACGTCTACGATTATGTCTCTGACCAAGATCTTCATCGCGTCGTGCACGCAGGCGAAGTGGGGGGCCCTCAATCCATCCGCGACGCCATCGAAATCCTTGGCGCGGAACGCATCGGCCACGGCATCTCCGCCATTCGTGATCAACAACTCATGGCTCTGCTCATCGAGCGCCAAATCCCGCTCGAGATCTGTCCGCAGAGCAATCTCTGCACGGGTGCCTTGGCGAAATTGCTGGGCGTGGAACGCGCAAGCCTTGAACATCATCCTCTACGCGAATTCGTTGCCCGCGGCATTCCCGTCACTCTGGCAACAGACGACCCCGCCATGTTTCGTGCTAGCCTGAACGAAACCTATGCTCTCGCCGCCACCGCAATGGGACTCACGAACGCACAGCTCGCCGCCATCGCCGAAGCAGGCTTTCGCCATTCCTTCATGTCTGACGCGGAAAAACAATCCATGCTCGCCCTCTTTCGCGCCGAAGCGCGAAGCCTCAATTTGCTATAATGCCCGGCATGAAAGCTCACGTCTGGGTGATGTTGAAGTCCACGGTCCTCGACCCGCAAGGGCAAACGATTCATCACGCTCTTTCTTCCCTCGGCTATTCGGAAATTCAGGGCGTGCGCCAGGGCAAGTTCTTTGTGCTGGAACTGAACGGCATGTCTCAGGAGGACGCGAAAAAGAAGATCGAGAAAATCGCCCGCGAAGTCCTCACCAACCCCGTCATCGAGGAATTCCGCTACGAAATCCTGAGCTAGCCCTCCGCGTTCACTGATTGCGCTCCCCCGCTGTTGGCGCGCGTTCTCGCCAACCCGGAATATGCTAATCTGAAATGGATTTGTTGCCGCCCACGTTGGTGCGGCCTTAGAGCCCCGCGGAGAATAGAAGCTCATGTGTGGAATTGTTGGCTACATTGGACCCAAGAAGGTTGTCCCGCTCATTCTTGACGGCCTTAAGCGCCTCGAATATCGTGGTTACGACTCGGCCGGCGTCGCCGTCGTTGACCAGAACGGCAAGCTCGAGATTCGTCGCGCCTCGGGCAAGCTCAGAAATCTCGAAGAAGCCGTTCGCCTTTCGCCGCTCGAAGGAATGTATGGCATTGGCCACACGCGTTGGGCTACGCACGGCCGTCCCACCGAGGAAAATGCCCACCCCCACCGCGACTGCACCGGCCAGCTCGTCGTCGTTCACAATGGCATCATCGAAAATTACCTCGAACTAAAACAGCACCTCATCGACAAAGGCCACAAATTCGTCACCGAGACCGACACTGAGGTCATCGCCCATCTCATCGAAGCCAATATGAACGGCAAGCTCGAGAATGCCGTCCAAAAGACCGTCAAACAATTGAATGGCGTGTACGCTCTCGCCGTTATCTCCACGCGCGACCCGCAGAAGATTGTCGCGGCCCGCTGGGGTCCGCCCGCGGTCATCGGCCTCGGAGAGAATGAATTCTTCGTCGCCAGTGACATTCCTGCCGTGCTCCATCACACGCGCAATGTTTTTTTTCTCGCCGACGGCGACATCGCTGTGCTCACTCCCAGCGGCGTCCGCCTCATGGATTTTGACGGCGCAGCGGTCGAGCGTCCCGTGCAACACATTACTTGGGACCCCATTATGGCCGAAAAGGGCGGCTTCAAACATTTCATGCAGAAGGAGATTTTCGAGCAGCCTCGCGCCGTCCGCGACACCCTCGTCGGTCGCGTTTCCCTCGACACTGGAAAAGTCTTTCTCGACGAGATGGACATTACCGAGCAGGAATTCCGCGACTTCCAGAACATTCGGATTGTCGCCTGCGGAACGAGCTGGCATGCAGGCCTCGCTGGGAAATTCATGATCGAGCGCTTGGCGCAAGTGCCCGTGGAAGTCGATTACGGCAGCGAGTTTCGCTACCGTGATCCGATCGTCGATCATCACACCCTGGTTGTCGTCATCAGCCAATCCGGTGAAACCGCCGACACGATTGCCGCACAGCGCGAAGCCCGTCAAAAGGGCGCGAAGACTCTTGCGATTTGCAACGTTGTCGGCTCCATGATCACTCGCGAAGCCTGTGGAACCATCCTCACGCACGCCGGCCCCGAAATTGGCGTCGCCTCCACAAAAGCTTTCAGCGGCCAGCTCACCGCTCTCTCCCTGCTCGCGTTGTACTTGGGAGAGTTGCGCGCCGGTATTTCGCCTGATGCCGCCAAAGCCCTCATCCAGGAAATGGCGCGCATTCCGCACAAAATGGAATGGGTTCTCCAACGTGATGAGGAATACGAAGCTCTGGCGCGCCAATTCTTCCGTCACTCCGATTTTCTGTATCTGGGACGCGGCATTCATTATCCCATCGCGCTCGAAGGCGCTCTCAAGCTCAAGGAAATTTCTTATATTCATGCTGAAGGCTATCCTGCGGGAGAAATGAAGCACGGCCCCAATGCGTTGATCGACGAAAACCTGCCGGTCGTCATCATTGCCACGCGCGACGAGAACGACACCGCGTCCATGACGCGCTATGAAAAAACTGTCTCAAATATCAAAGAGGTCAAAGCGCGCGACGGCATTGTCATTTCCGTTGTAACCGAGGGGGACCGTCTGGCTCGCGAAGCCTCCGATCACGTGGTTGAGATTCCTGCCGCGCCCGAAATATTGACGCCGATTCTCGAAATTCTGCCTTTGCAGCTTCTTGCCTATCACATCGCTGTCCGCCGCGGATGCGACGTCGATCAGCCGCGAAATCTCGCGAAATCCGTCACAGTTGAGTAGGTCGATTTTCGATTTAGACCGCCTTGCCTTAGAATGAGTTATATGACTCTGCGGCCCCTCCTTCGTCGCCTTTTCGCTAAAGCTCCGCGCCGGCTAATCCTAGCCGCTGCGCTTGCGGCGCTCCTCCCGGCAGCGGCCGTCCAAGCCGCTCAAGCGTATGACCAGGCAACGCTTTCTGCCGTCAACCAAGCCGGTTCACACAACTACTCCTCCGCCCAAGTCGCCGCGCTGAGTGGCTTGCAAATCGGTACAGCCGTGGACCGCAACGCGATTCAAGCCGGTGCGGATCGCTTGGCTCGTTCAGGGTTGTTCTCGACCGTGCGCTACCGCTTTTCAACCGATGCCACCGGCCTCACCGTCACGTTTGAAGTGCAAGACGCGCCGGCCTTTCCAATTTCCCTCGACAATCTTCCCTGGCTCACCGACGACGACGTGGCAAAGGCCTTGACCGAAGCTGGCATTCCCCTTGAGCGAACCGCTCCCTCGTCGGGCGCGACCGACGACCGCATCGCGCAAGCCTTGCAAAAAGCCCTGGAAGCCAAAGGCATTCGTGCAACTCTCGCGTATGCCGTAACCTCTATTCCCGGCACGAACGAACGCGTCGTGCAGTTCACCGCCGCCGGCATCGATTTGCGCGTCGCATCGCTGCAATTCAGCGATCCGCTCAGCATCCACGACCCCGTCGTTCAAGCCCAGCTTGCCAACATCGTTGGCAAGCCATTCTCCGTCGAAGCGGTCGAACGTTTCGATTTCGAGCAGGTCCGCCCGGTGTATCTATCTCATTCCTATCTTCGCGTGAAATTCTCCTCGCCTGATGTCCGCTTCTCAAGTCCGAACGCAGTGGCTGTCACCGTGCCCATCGATTCGGGCCCTGCCTACGTTTGGGGCGGAGTCGCGTGGAACGGAAACCACGCCTACACCGCCAGCGACCTTGACGCGCTTGTCACAGCAACGGGCCTCACCGCGGGCCAGCCCGTCGACGGCAACAAAATCGTTGCCATGTGGCAAAGCATTCGCGCCGCCTATGGGCACCGCGGCTACATCGATGCGACCGTCGAACCCAAGGAGACTTTCGACGACACATCTCACCGCGCCTCCTATCAGGTGAATATTTCCGAAGGCGATCAATATCACATGGGCAATCTTGTTCTGACCGGCATATCGATTGATGCTGAGCGGCGCCTTCGCTCCGCTTGGCACATCCCCCAAGGCCAGGTGTTCGACCAAACGTTTTGCGACTATTTTCTTTCAACGGGAATTGCCGACACCCTGAAGGGGCTACCCGCCGCTCAGGATACTGTGGGGCATTTTCTGCAGAAGAATCCGCAACAGAAGACCGTCGACGTCATGATCGATTTCGAATAGATGTTTCCGCGCTATACTGATGCCGTGACCGTGTCATCGCAAAAAAACGACCCGTTGCAAAAAGAAGTTCGCGACGATTCCATCTCATCTGCTGCGCCATCTGCTTCTGGCATCGACATGCCGCTCTCCCTGCGCAAGCAGAGCAGCATGCTCGCTGAATTGCGGCCCCTCGGCTCCTTGCTTGTGGCATTTTCCGGCGGCGCGGACTCAGCCTATCTCGCGTGGGCCGCGCATCAAGCGCTCGGCGAGCGCGCGCTGGCCGTCACCGCGTTGTCTCCCAGTTTCTCGGAACACGATCGCCACGAATCCCAGCGCTTTGCTGCCGCGGCTGGCATTCGTCACGAATGCATCGAGACCGACGAATTTTCAAATCCACTTTACGTTGCGAATAGCGCCGACCGCTGCTACCACTGCAAAGATGAGCTCTTCGAAAAAATGGAAGGTCTTGCGCGCACACGCGGATTCGCCGCCATCGCTTATGGAATCAACGCGGACGACACGCACGAATTCCGCCCCGGCCATCGCGCCGCTGCGGAACATCGAATTCTTGCGCCGCTCCTCGATGCTGGCCTCCGAAAAGAAGAGATTCGCGCTCTGTCTCATCTCGCAGGACTAACCACCTGGGACCGTCCCGCAGCCGCGTGCCTTTCTTCGCGCGTCGCCTACGGCACCGCTGTCACGCCCGAACTTCTCTCTCGCATCGAACGCGGCGAGGCTTCTCTGCGCGATCTGGGCTTCCGCCAATTCCGTCTGCGCGTGCACGGCGAGCTGGCGCGCATAGAAATTGCCGCGGAGGAATTGCCGCGCGCGCTTGCTGGCGAAATGGTTCAACAAATGTCGGCTTGCCTGAAGGAACTTGGTTTCACTTATGTGACGCTGGATCTCGAAGGTTATCGCACCGGCTCGCTCAACGCTCTCATCAAGAAGCGTTCCGCCTGACATGGCTCGCAAGAAGCGCCTCGTCCATTCACATTCTTAGCTCTTCAGAATATTCAGAAATTTTCTCGGGTCGTTTTCGAATCCCGGAAACACCACGCTCAAATCCCGGTTCCCTAGGTGCTTCGTGACGATCTCTCCCAACACGCTCCGGAAATCCGTCGTCACCGCCAAATCTCGATCCTGATACAGTTGCCCGTCGTTCATTCCCGGCCACTGCGTGTATACCTTGCCGCCTTTCACCGCTCCACCCATCACGAACATGCAGTTCGCATGTCCGTGGTCCGTCCCGCGATTGCCGTTCTCGTGCGCTGTTCGTCCAAATTCAGACATGCTCACGAAAACCACGTCCTCCATTCGGTCGCCCATATCCTGATGGAACGCCGTGATTCCGTGGCTGAGATCGCGCAGCAAATTCGCAAGCTGCCCTTGCACTCCGCCTTCATTGACATGATTGTCCCATCCGCCGCTATCCAGAAACGCCACTTCCATTCCCAGGTCCGCTTTCAGCAGCTCCGCGATTTCTTGCAGACTTTTGCCAAACTTGCCGTTCGGATATTGCGCGCCATTCTCCGGCTGATAATTATCCGGATCGAGTTTCTTCAGTGAGTCGACCGCCTCAAACGTCTCCTGCCCCACGCCGTGCAGGGCCTGGTCCACAGTCTGCGCGTACATCGCTTCAAATCCGCCCTCTGTTACTTGCGGATTGCCGTATATCTTGAATTGCTTCAGGTCAGGAATCGAAATGGCCGATGCTTTGCCTCGCAGCGTCAATGGCAAGTACGGTCCGAACGCTACGGCGCGAAACGCCGACGCCTTCTCCTCCGGCAATCCTTGCAGCGACCGGTTCAGCCATCCATCCTCCGTGCTGCGCGCTCCGGGCGTCCCTGACTCCATGAAATCCTGCGCGTCGAAATGGGACCGCGTTGGGTCCGGCGAGCCCACCGCTTGCACGATGGCAAGCTGCCCGCTATGAAAGAGCGATTCAAACGGCTGCAAACTCGGATGCAATCCGAAAAATCCATCCAGGTCGATTGCCGCTTCCTGGCCTCCGCTCGCGGGCTGCGGAATCGCAATCGTCGGCCGCAATCGGTAATAGTTTGGCTCCGCGAACGGCACTACCACGTTCAACCCATCCATCGCGCCGCGCTGGAACAGCACGACGAGCTTCTTTTTATTCGGCGCCGGCGTGTCCGCGATGGCCCTCTGCAAGAACGCCGGCATCGCGCTCATCCCAATCATCGCCACTCCCCCGCTCTTCAGAAAAATTCGCCGCGAGATTTTCATGTCCCTCTCCGCTATTTCCACCTTTGTTCGCCGGCCACTGCCACTCCCTCGATTACCGCCGTTGAAATTCCGGCGCACCCAGCACCAGTCCTGCAATCAATCCCTCGTTGACGTGCTTCACCGGATCATCGAGTCGCGCCTGCAAGATCTGCGGATCGGAAAGCTCCTTTTCCAGTGTCGCCCGCGTCTGCGGAGAAACTTCTCCGCCAAGAAAATCGTCTAACGCTCGCGACAGCGCCAATTCCGCATTCGTATCCGCATCCTGCCCCAGCAATCTTGCAAGGTCTGTGCTCGTTCCCGGCATATGATTCGTCGCCAGCGTCAGCGCGAAGTTCAACCGGTTCAGCAGCGAGCCTGCATTCACCCACACGTCGGCCGTGTCCGCGTATCCCGTCGGCGGCTCGCATTGGTACAACGGTTCGCCCATTCGTCCCACCCACTGCACCAGCTGCGGCGAAACCGTGGTCTGCAGATCCAACGCTCGCGCGGCGCTCACGGCAACCTCGAATGGCGTCTTCACTTTCGCGCGAAACGTCGCCTTCGACCAAAATTCCGGCGAATAAATCATCGTCTTCAGCACCGCGCGAATATCGCCGCCGCTCAACATGAACGTGTCCGACATCCGATTCACCAGCGCCTGCGGAGGATTATCCGAGACGAAATGCTGCGCCAGTTGGAACGAAATGTGCTTCGCCGTCGCCGGATTCGTCGCCAGCATGTGCAGCGCTTCCAATCCGTCTTTCATGCCGCCGTAGTTGAATTGCTTGCCCATCACCGTCTTCGCCGACTGGTCATGAATGCGATCGTCGAAAAAGAACTGCGGGTCCCTCCGCGGCTCGTGAATCGTCCAGCCCGTCAGGCATTCGGCCATTTGAATCACGTCCGCCTGTGTGTATCCGCCGTTCACTCCCAGCGTGTGCAGCTCCATCACTTCGCGGCCATAATTCTCATTGAGCCCGCGCTCCTGCTTCTTCGGAGGCATTTGCACTTGCTGTCCCGGCGCTTCTCCAGGCTGCGGAAATTCGCCCGGCTGCGGAGGCGTCGCTCCTGCGAACAAGCCTTCGAATCTCTGTCGGCGTTGCGCCAGCTCCGCCTGCATTTGCTGGGAAGCAACCGGATCAGCGCTGAGCCAGTTATCCAGGTAAAAAAGCATTGCCGGGCTTTTCGCCGTGGCCACCAGCAAATCCTCGAACTTCCCCATCGCGCGCGGCCGAATCGTGTGCTCCACGTAGTCTGTCACCAGCCACCGGTCCGCACCTTTCGTCACGTTGACGTTGAAGTGATTCGCCCAGAAATTGCTCATCACTTCGTAAAGCTGTCTGTTGCTGTAAATCGCCCGGTCCATCGTCGCTAGATCCAGTTCCGTTTGGATCCGTTGCGGCCCTGGCATCGTCTCGAACTGAATTTGCGCCGGGTCTTCTCCCTGCTGCCGAAGTTCCTGGCGTTTCGCCTGCACCTGTTGCTGGATTTTCTGGCGATATTCCTCCGGCGTCATGCCTTCTCGCTTCGCCACTTCGTTCGGCGGCGGATATTCTTCCAACAGCTCTTCCGAAGACATTCTCAGCGTCTTGAACTCATCGAGTTTCGCGTCCAGCTGCGCATCATCGCCTGAATTGAAATTGAGCTGCTCATCGATCCACTTCTCCAGGCCCATCTGCCGAATGTGCTCGACGTCTCCGGGCCGCGGTCCGTAGGCGAGCCGGTCAAGGGCGTGCAGAATCGCTTCGTCTTCGTTCAATTGTGTGATCGGCAGGTTGCCCGCGAAGGATTTTGGCGGCTTCTCGTCTGAGTTCACTGCTTCGCTTGTGCTTGATTTCCCTGCATCAGCGCGCGGCGTCAACGTGAGGAAGACTGTAGCGACAAGAAAAACCACCACTGCGCTAAGCAGCGCAGCTCCGGCTGCGTCGAGCCGGTTTTGGAATCTGACTGCGTGGAAATTTTGCGATTCCCACGCGCTGCGCAGGCGAGGAATGGGCATTCTTGGCACGGTTTGCTCCCTTTCCTCATATCTTAAACCCCATATTCCTGGGAAAGTTGCTACCGTCTGCGCACGTCAGCTTATCGGTCAACAAGCCAGCGAAAATTAGCCCTTTTCGCGAACCGGACGCCCACCGCGCACGCGAAAAGCCTCCATCGTCCACTCGTCTTTCGCTTCATCGTGGCGCAGAACATAAACATTGCCATCGTCAGCTGTCACGCGAAAATACGTCGCATCGGGCGAATACCATTTGTCGTCACACTTCTCCACGGCATACGTACGCTCGCCCGCCGAAAACCACAGCGGCCTCTCGTCCGCGCGTTGCCCCGCATAACACTCCACTCGAATCTCATTCATTGCCATGCACTGTCCGCCGGCGAATTACTTCGCCGCCGGCTCCCGCTTTTCTGCGTTTCTGTTCAAAACTCTCCACGTTATACGCCTCGCCGAAAAAAATTACAGTCGTCGTCAGATACATCCACACCAGCAACCCTATCGCCGCCGCCACGCCGCCATAAACCACGTCATACGGCATGTGCCGGACGTATGTGCCGAAAATCAGATCCACAGCCCACCAAAGCAATGTCGCCACCACGGAGCCTGGCAGCACTTCCCTCCAACCGTGGTGGCCCGGCCGCCCGATTCGGTAAACCGCCATCAGCACCACCACGCCAAGGGTAAATACAAATCCGAGGTAACAACCCACCAATACCGCTTCCATAGTCTTCGATAATCTGCCCGTATCGACCATCCACCTTCGAGTTTCTGCGCCGAGAATTGTCAGCATAACCACGGTCAGCCACGGGAATATCGTCAGGCACAAGAGCACGACGGACCGCCAGAGACGGCTCCCAAAACTCGGGAGCTTTATATCTCTCGAAACTCGGTGAAAACCTTCGATGAGTGCATTCATCAGTCGTATGCCTACCAGCAGCGTCCCGAACAAGCCAACCGCAATCCATTCGAAAGCGCTGGCTTCGTGTCTTCCCAGGTATGCTCCGATTAACCGTGCGCTCTCCGGCGGAAGAATAATCTGCACTCGGAACCACATTTGCAGAACAGCCGCCGACCCCCACGTTGTTCCGTGCAAAATCCCGAGACCCAGCAGAAGAATGGGAAAAAATGCCAAGAACATACAGAAAGCAACCGCCTCCGTTACTGTTTGGCTCGCGGGATACACCCGGCGGCCCGCCCTCCACAGATTCTGCAACACGTTCGTCATGGTTCCTCTTTGTGAGACTCCTCTTTGATTGTCAAAACCTTTTTGAAGTCACCTCGAAGTGTGCTTTCCACCGTCTGCGCGCGCTCGATCGCTCCTGCTGCCAATTCAGCCATGGTTCCACTCATGCCTGCTCTACCATCCGCGCTCGAAATGTGCTAGCGTAATAGAAGCAATCGGGGTCGTATTTAGTCGCACAAGGACAACTGGGTGCCCAGCGCGGCAAACCAAGCGGCCGATCACGAACGCCACGGTCAAGTCTCCAAGCAAAAGTCACCCCCGCCTCACCGAATTTCTAATCGTCACACCTCGGAATTAGAAATCATCCTAAGTTACACAAAACAAAGACCAATTCAATTTCTAATCGCCAATTTTGGCGCCATGTTTGCATTCCCGGACCATCCATTTTTCATCTCGAAATCAACCATTGGAACCCTCCCATGACCACCCCCGCCAATCGCATTTCCGAAACCACGCGTTCCGAAGAGATCGTTCGCAAACATCAAGAGTATCTGTGGCCCTCAGTCACAAATTACTACAAGCGCCCGCTCGTCGTCGATCACGCCTCCATGCAGTATCTCTGGGACATCGAAGGCCGCAAGTATCTCGATTTTTTTGGCGGCATCGTCACTATCGGCGTCGGCCACTGCAATCCCAAAGTCACTTCCAAGATTAAGGCGCAGGTCGACAAGCTCCAGCACACTTCGACTGTCTTTCCCAACGAAGCCATCGTCAATCTCGCCGAAAAACTCGCGCAAATCACGCCCGGCAAATTGCAAAAAACTTTTTTCACAAACTCCGGCACTGAAGCGAACGAAACCGCTATCCTTCTCGCGCGCATGGCCAGCGATAGTTACGACGTGGTCGCGCTGCGCCACGCCTACTCCGGCGGCTCCACTCTGGCCAAGGGCGTCACGGCTCATGCGGCATGGCGCAAAGGCGGAGTCATCAGTGTCGGCGTCGCGCACGCCGTCAACGCGTATTGCTATCGCTGCCCGTTGCATCTCACGTATCCCGATTGTGGCGTCGCCTGCGCCAATGACGTCGAAAACCTGATTCAGACGGCAACCAGCGGACGCATCGCCGCATTCATCGCGGAACCCATCCAAGGCGTCGGCGGCTTCATCACTCCACCGCCGGAATATTTCAAGATCGTCTACCGCATCGTGAAAAATTATGGCGGCCTCTTCATCTCCGACGAAGTGCAAACCGGCTTTGGCCGCACCGGCAAAAAATGGTTCGGCATCGAACAGTGGGAAGTCACCCCGGACATCATCACCTGCGCGAAAAGCATGGGCAATGGCGTGCCCGTCGGCGCCACCATCACCACCAGTGAGCTTGCCAGCAAATTCCAGGGCCTCAACATTTCCACTTTCGGTGGCAATCCGGTCACTTCTGTCGCGGCTCGCGCGGTGATCGAAGTCATCGAAGAAGAAAATCTCCGCGAAAATACGTACGTCGTCGGCGGTTATTTCCGCCAACGCCTCGAAGAACTGAAAGAAAAGCACGCGCTCATCGGCGACGTTCGCGGCATGGGCATGATGCAGGCGCTCGA
>JBAQYT010000203.1:0-5551 GCA_049787175.1 Candidatus Acidiferrales bacterium
GCCATCGCCAGGGACATGGAACTCGATCGCCACGGCGTTCACTGGATCGAGCCTGCCTGCCGCATCTTCGCGCCGCATCCCGACGGCCGCGTGCTGCTCTTGCACGCCGACGCGCGCAAATCCGCCGCCGAAATCGCGTCGTTCTCCAAAGCCGACGCCGCAAAATACATCGAGCTGAGCGAAACGCTCGACTCCGCGCGCCAGCTCATCCGCGATCTCCTTCTCATGACGCCGCCTGACATCGACAGGCCCGCCTCGCGCGACATCTGGAATCTTCTCCGCGCCGGCAAAGCATTTCGCGGCCTGCACAAGAAAAACATGCAGCGCCTCATCCGCTGGGGTCCCATGGCTGTAGCCGATTTTGTCGCGGAATTCTTTGAAACGGAATTGCTTCGCGCTGCCATCGCCGCTCGCGGCATTTTCGGCGCCGCTGCAGGCCCGTGGTCTGCAGGCACAACCGCGCTTCTTTTACTTCGCTGCGGAGCCGGCGGTTTGCCCGATGGCGGCTCCTCGCAAGCTCGCGGCGGTGCCGGCGCGCTTTCCGACGCCATGGCTGCCGCCGCAAAACAAGCTGGCGCCGAGATTCGCGCCAACGCCGAAGTCGCGCGCATCCTTGTCAAAGACGGCGCTGTCTCCGGCGTTGCCTTAACCACCGGCGAAGAAATCGCCGCCAAGGCCGTCGTCTCCGGCGCGGATCCCAAGCGTACATTTCTCAATCTGCTCGAACCCGTGCACCTCGCGCCCAGTTTTCTTCAGAAGATGCGCAACTATCGCTCGCGCGGCGTCGTCGCCCGCGTTCTGCTCGCGCTCGATGGCCTGCCCAATTTCAGCGCACTCAAAAATTCAGCCGACGCCGGCGTAGCGCTCGCCGCGCGCATTCACATCGGCCCGGAAATCGATTATCTTGAACGCGCCTTCGACGCCTCCAAATACGGCGAATTTTCCCGCGCGCCTTATCTCGAAGCCGCAATTCCTTCATTGCTCGATCCGTCCCTCGCGCCAGCGGGCAAGCATGTCATGACCATCCACATGCAGTACGCGCCCTACAAATTGAAGAACGCAGATTGGCCCTCCCAACGCGATGCGCTCGCCGATGCCGTCATCAAAACTCTTGCCGAATACGCGCCCGATCTGCCTTCGAAAATTCTTGCGCGCCGTGTCATCACTCCTCTCGACCTTGAACACGAATACGGCCTCACCGGCGGCCACATTTCCCACGGCGAACTCGCGCTCGACCAGCTTTTCACTATGCGTCCGCTGCTCAGCTGCGCTCGCTATCGCGCTCCCATTCGCGGACTTTTCCTTTGCGGCAGCGGATCGCATCCCGGAGTTGGCCTCACCGGCGCCTCCGGCCTCAACGCCTCCCGCGAAATCGCCCGCGCCCTCCGCCGCTGACTTCATCTATCGCCCCAAATTTGTCATCCCGAACCCGCTCGCGTGGTTTGCGAGCGGTGTGAGAAACCTGCTTTTGCCTTTTTGGAGTGCGCGGTCCGCTACGCGGATTCCGGTTGCGATCCGTACATGCAACCGGAACTCGACGCCGCTTTGCCGCCCCTCAGACACCTTGGGCATGAACAGTGGTCACCTTCCAACGCACTTAACCCAAGCCATGCCACGGTAAAGTTTACTTGACATCTTCCCTAATGTATGTCAAGTTCACTTGACTTCACATATCAGGAGGCCACGTGGCCCAAGCGCAACGTACACTCAGGCGGCGAGCAATTCCGATTATGTCCCTTTATTTTGTGTTATTTGCGGTAATCAGTTGGCTTTTTGATCGCCATCCGATGCATGGTCCGGGTGCATACGCCCTGGCCGTTTCCCCGGCGCTGCCATTGATCGGGGCGATCATCATTCTCGGACGCTACATTCGCGAAGAGACCGACGAATTCAAGCGCGCCGTCTTCGTCGAAGCTCTGCTCTGGGCCATCGGACTCACCATGGTCCTGACTACGGCCTGGGGATTCATCGAAATGTTCATTCCCGGCATGCATGTCCCGATCTTGTGGGTCTTCCCGGTCTTTTGCGTTGTGGCAGCCGCTTCGAAACTTTTCATTCGGCGCAGGTTCCAGTGAAAAACCTGCTTCGCGAATTGCGGGCCGAGCGCGGCTGGAGCCAGGCCGATCTTGCGCACCGTCTCGACGTCTCACGCCAGAGCGTCAACGCCGTCGAAACCGGCAAGTTCGATCCCAGCTTGCCGCTGGCGTTCAAGATCGCGCGCATTTTCGCAATGCCCATCGAAGAAATTTTTTCGGACGAATCAAGAAATTCGCAGCAGACGTAAAAATCAAACTCAAGGAAGGGAACTTCAATGAATCGAGATCGCCGTCAGGTAGTAGTTTTTGCAGGAGCGTTGGCCGCGCTCGCCGCTTCGGCTCAGCGCATTTCCAGCGACCTCCGAATAAACGGAAACATACTGTTAATCGCGATCATCATCGCTGAGGTATGCCTCATCGCGCGCATGTACGTGCTCGGCCGCCGCGCCTGCCGTGCCAACGCAAAATCCAGCCAGGAGTAACGTTGGCAGCAGGGACTGCCTTTGCTTTGATGGCGCAGACCCTTGTTTTTTGAGGGCCTTCCTTGGATCCTGCAGCGCCGGCCTTCAGGCCTGCTTGTCGTGCCTCTCTGTCATCCTGAGCGCAGCGAAGGATCTCGCCCCGGCCGTAGCCGTTGATTTGGCAGCGCAGAGAGCCTCGCTTTTTGAGGCTCTGCTGCTCCGGCACCCATCCAGGAGTCGTCCTCGCCTGTGCCTCCGGCCTCATCAAGGCCATCCACGCCAAGCTCGCTACATCGGCTAAGCCCGTTTCTCCAGCCTCTCCAACTCCTACCCCAACGCCTCCCGCCAGATCATCCGTGCTCTTCGTTCCTCCGCACGAATCCTTCTGCTGTCATGTTCGGGGCTGCGGTAAAATGCTCGCCGCGGCTCGAATCGTTTTACAGCGGAGGTGGATATGAGAATCCGTAGAATGCTAATCCGTGGACTGCTGTTCTTGCTTGCCCTGCCGGCGCTGGCGTTGGCGCAATCGTCTGGTCGAACGCACCTGACGTCGAAGCTGGCGGCCGAACGGAATCTTCCGTTCAGCAGCGGCGTTATGGTCGGCAACACGCTGTATATCGCGGGCACGACCGGCGTCGACGCCAACGCCAACGCGACGAACAAGACCGTCAGTCCTGAAGAGGAAGCTCGCTTGGCGATGAACCAAGTGAAGCAGGTCGTCGAGCAAGCTGTCATGACCATGGACGACATCGTCTCGGTCCAGGTATTTTGCACCGATCTGGCCAACTACGATGCGTTCAATCGGGTCTACAGAACTTACTTTCATGGAAAATACCCGGCCCGCGCCTTCGTCGGCGTGAATAAGTTGTTGTTCGGCGCCCGCTACGAGGTGATGGGGATAGCCATCAGGTCCCGCAAATGAGACGCAAAGGAAGAAAGCCACTGCTTCCCGCGTCCGCCGCGTATCGACCTCCCGTTCACGGACTCTTCCTCTGCGGCGTGGACAGGTTTCGTAGCGGCGGGTTTATCCCGCCACTGCTCCTCGCCGCGTATGGATCTCCCGTTCGCGGACTTTCCTCTGCGGCGTGGAAAGCGGCGGGTTTATCCCGCCACTGCGCCAGTGAATGGCGACAGGTTTCGTAGCGGCGGGTTTATCCTGCCACTGCGCCAGTGAATGGCGACAGGTTTTGTAGCGGCAGGTTTATCCCGCCACTCTTTCGAGCGGTCGTTGCCGGGGATTTTTATCCGATGCAAACATTCATCCGCAAGAGGAATCGTCTCCCCGCAAACGTCTATCAAGGGCCGCATTCTTATTTTTTAACCCTTTGTTGTCACGAAAGGCAAAAGCTCTTTCTGAATGCTGCTCTCGTGCAGGCGCTTCTCGATCTACTCGGCAACGCGTGCGCCGCTCATTCCTTTGAAATATGCGCTTATTGTTTCATGCCCGACCATTTTCACGTCCTGCTCACGAGTCACGATTTGTCTGCCAATCTTCCGAGCTTGGTAAGGGCCTTTAAGGGCGTCGCGGCAGCCCGGGCTCGGCAATCCGGTATTGCAAACCTCTGGCAGAAGGGCTTCTATGATCACGTGATACGCGCGACCGATTCACTTCCGAGGGTAACTGAATATATCTTGACCAATCCCGTGCGCGCCGGGTTAGCGAACACCCCGACCGAATGGCCCTTTTCCGGTCCGCCTGGTGTTATTGGGAAGACTCCAATATCCGGTCCGCCTTATGTGCCTCCATGGAAGGAAAAAGTGGCGGGATAAACCCGCCGCTACAAACCCACTGCGGGCTTTCGCTCCTTATTTACCTTGACAATTTAGTTATAAAGTGGTACACATATCCTGTGCGGCCAATTCGCCGCCATGCCACCGCTTCGGTGGCTTTTGCTTTTGGAAGAACTGCTCGTGAAAGGACGGCAGACAGGCCAAACTGCTCTCAAACCCCACGTGCCAACAAAATCGCTTGCAGCGTCCGCAACCATCACAAAATTCAACCCTTCCCGCGCTCAAGGCGAACAAAAGGTTAATCGGTACACAAAACAACAGTCGCGAATCGCTAACTCGCTGAAAACAGACCACATGACAATTTCTAATCGGGACTGAAAATGCGCTTTTTTTACTCACTCTCAAATCGCACCCCTGCACTGGCTAAGGACCCCCGTTTGCTCATCACTTGTCACTCCGCACCCGTCACTGCCTTCGTGCGCTATAATCGTAGGTTCAAAATACAGGCGCGCAGCCTTCAGGAGGCAATAGCATGACATCCCCGGCACGATCCCTCGGTCGAGGCGAATTCAAGAACGAGTCCATCAAGGATTTTCCCAAATCCGATAATCGCAAAGCCATGGAAGCGGCGCTGAAAAAAGTCTCGGGCGAGCTCGGCCGCGAATATCCCCTGCTCATCGGCGGCCAATCCGTTTTTGCCGGCGAAAAAACCAAATCGACCAATCCTTCGCATCCCGACCAGGTCATCGGAATTTTTCAAAAGGGCACCGTCGAGATGGCCAATCAGGCCGTCGCGGCCGCGGACAAGGAATTTGCATCCTGGAAAAAAGTTCCCGCCAACGAGCGCGCCGAGTGCTGTTTCCGCGTCGCGGAAATTCTCCGCAAGCGCCGCTACGAAATGGACGCGTGGCTCTGCTACGAAACCGGGAAGACCTGGACCGAAGCCGACGCCGACACTGCCGAACTGATCGACTTTGGCGAATACTACGGCCGCGAAATGCTGCGGCTCGCCGGCCCGCAGAAGCTTGTGCCAAATGCGGGCGAGAAAAATTTCCTGACGTACATTCCGCTTGGTGTCTGTATCGTCATTCCGCCGTGGAATTTCGCGGCGGCCATCATGGGCGGCATGACCATGGCGGCGATCGTCACCGGAAATACCGTGGTGATGAAACCGTCGAGCGATTCGCCGGCAGTGGCCGCGTTTTTCATGGAAATTCTGCGCGAAGCGGGCGTGCCCAATGGCGTCGTGAATTTCTTCACCGGCCCGGGCGCCACCGCCGGAGAAGCGATGGTCTCGCATCCGAAAACGCGCTTCATTGCGTT
>JBAQYT010000219.1:0-5372 GCA_049787175.1 Candidatus Acidiferrales bacterium
GGAGCCATCTGGGCCGCAACGAAGAGATCATCTTAAGTGCGCATTGCCACAATGATTTGGGACTTGCGGTAGCCAATTCGCTGGCTGCCGTTCGTGCCGGCGCGCGACAGGTGGAGTGCACAATCAATGGCATCGGGGAACGCGCAGGCAACGCTTCTCTGGAAGAGTTGGCCGTAGCGCTCGCGGTTCGGCAGAGCTTTTTTGGCGTGCGCACAAACATTCGGCTGGAAGGAATTTATTCGGCGAGTCGCGCGCTTTGCGATGTGACGGGTGTTTCCGTGCCGCCGAATAAAGCGGTCGTGGGCGCAAATGCCTTTGCGCATGAGGCGGGAATTCATCAGGATGGCATTCTGAAGAATCCGCTGACGTATGAGATTATCCGGCCGGAGGCGGTGGGAGTTCCGGCGAGGCGGCTGGTGGTCGGAAAGCATTCGGGGCGCAATGCGCTGCGCACGCGATTTACGGAGCTGGGTTACACGGTGAGCGACGCGGAGCTCGCGCAATGCTATCGTGCTGCCATGGATCTTGCCGACGCAGCCAAGGAAATCACGGACCGCGACTTGCTGACACTGATTCATCAGGCACGACGGCAGAATAGAAATGTGGAAATGAAGTTGGACGTTGCCACGGCAGCAAGGGGAGTGCAATGACCCGAGTGCGTAAGACAATCGCGGTTCTTTCGGGAGATGGAATTGGCCCGGAGGTGACTCGCACAGCGGTTTCAATTCTGGAGGAGTCCGCCAGCGCGTTCGGGCATCACTTCGAGTTTGCTGAGCTTCCTTTTGGCGGCATCGCCATCGACCGTTGCGGCCAACCGCTCCCGGCAGAAACTCTGGACGGGTGCCGCAATGCCGATGCTGTGCTGCTTGGCGCGGTGGGCGGCGCGAAGTGGGACTCGCAACCGTTGAACCGCCGGCCCGAAGCGGGTTTGCTCGGCCTGCGGAAAGAGCTTGGCCTTTATATCAACGTACGGCCGGTGAAGCTTTTCGAACCATTGCGCGCGATATCCCCGGTGCGCTTGAACGAAGACGAGACCATAGACTTGGAAATTGTGCGCGAGCTTGCCGGTGGAATTTATTTTGGGCCGCGCCAGAGCAGCGGCTCGAACGGCGACGAAATCGCATCCGACACAGAAGTTTATTCGACCAAGGAAATCGAGCGTGTTGCGCTTTACGCTTTCCAGCGCGCCGCGGCGCGAGGCAAACGGCTGACGAGCATCGACAAGGCGAACGTGCTGGCCAGCTCCGGACTGTGGCGCAGAACGGTGGAGCGTATCGCGAAAGGGTTTCCCGAGGTAACGCTCGATTCACTTTATGTTGACAATGCCGCGTTGCAGCTGGTAATTCGGCCCGCGCAATTCGACGTGATGCTGACTTCGAATATGTTTGGCGACATTTTGAGCGATGAAGCGGCCGCGCTGGCCGGCTCGATCGGATTGATTCCTTCGATGAGTCTTGGCAACGGCACAGCGCTCTATGAGCCGATTCACGGTTCCGCGCCGCAGCTTGCAGGGAAAAATTCCGCCAATCCGATTGGCGCAATTCTGTGCACGGCGATGCTCTTGCGGGAGTCGTTTGGCTTGC
Source organism: Candidatus Acidiferrales bacterium (assembly GCA_049787175.1). GTDB lineage: Bacteria > Acidobacteriota > Terriglobia > Acidiferrales > UBA7541 > DAHUXN01. The sequence continues at coordinate 1,584 of JBAQYT010000219.1, forward strand.
AGCGCGAAGCAACGGCCGTGGAGAGGGCTGTTGAGCGCGCGCTGGTCGCTGGGTTTCGGACGCCAGATATTGCCCGCGGGGGCTCGCGGGCGATCGGCTGCTCGGAAATGGCGGGGCAGATTCGCGCCGCGCTGGCCGAATCAGCGATGGAGACGGAGAAATACGGATGGGGGGTGTGAGAACCGCCAGGGATTTCGTTTGCTTCTGACCTTCAGATTTTCCGCAAGACCAAACAGCTCGCAATCATGTCGTGCAGCGCCTGTTTCTTCGCCGTGAAGCCCGCCATAATGTAGCCAATCGCTAACGGAATGAGGCCGGTGATAAATTTAGCGAAAAATCGCCCGGTGGCGCGCCCGAACGAAACGGGCTGGGCGCGAAGATCCGTGACGATGAGGCCGAGCGCCATTTTGCCGAGTGTTCCTTGGAAACGCGAACTCTCCATGCACGCGTAGTACAACCACAGCAGCGCCGTCATCCCCACAGCAAACACGATGAGCGCAAAAATGACCGCGCCTGTGAAAATTTCATCTGGCGTTGGATTCTCCGGCAGCCGCCGAATAACCGCAATCAGCCCCGTGCCGAAAATCAAAATCAGTGCGAATGCAAGCTCTGCGCACACCAGGATCACCATGTCAATCAAGTAGGCAACGAGGCGCAGCCAGAATCCCGCATAAACCAGAACCGGAGCAGCCGCAACGACGGGCGTGGCAGAAATGCCAGCCGGAGACGCGATAACATCGACGGGAGAAGCAGAAGCGTGCCCAGCACTGGCTCCGACGGTAGATCTGCCGCATTGCGGACAGAATGAGGAGCTTTCAGGCACAGCGCTTCCGCAACCGGAACAGAACATCAGCGGCCTCCTCGGCTTTCTCCTTAGCTATCCGACGCGAGCTGCGGACTTAGATTTTGCGCATCACAAGGCAACCGGCCATCATGTCGTGCAGCGCCTGTTTTTGCGCGGTAAATCCGGCCATAATGAAACCGATCATCAAGATAAGGGACGAGATGATCTTGCCGAAGTATCTTCCGCTGGCGCGACCAAAGGAAATGCGGTGGCCGGCCATATCGGTCACTTCCAAGCCGAGAGTTTTCTTGCCAATCGTCGCCTGCCATGCCGAACTTTCGAGCAACGCGAAGTACAACCAATTGAATATCACGGCCAAAATGGCAATCTTCGAAATGGCCGAAAAGAAAGCTAATAGCTCCTCAGGAGACTGCGGCGGACGGACCATCCAGCCCCTCATGCTTGTGGCGGCCATTAACGGGAACGAAATGAAGCTGAAAGTTACGCCGAGAATAATGCGGTCGATTATCCACGCAACGAAGCGCAGCCAGAAACCCGCATAGCCGATGGGCCGCGCGACGGCGGCGGGAGGGTAAGCAGCTGGCATCGCGGGCGGAATCGCCGGGGATGGAGCAGCGGCGGCTGGCTGCGGAATGAAGCCGCCGGGCGCCAGTGGAATCCCGCGCGGCGCTGCCGGTTCGCCGCTGGTCTGCTGGCCGCAAGACGGACAGAATGCTGCTGCATCTGCCACCTGTGAGCCACATTTCGAGCAAAACATAAGCCCTCCGATGCTGCGCTCAACGATTCCGAGGCATCGTACTTGCGCCGCGTTGACAGGTCAACAACTTAGAGCGGCGAACACCGAGAGAAACATGCTCGAGCTGACGATAGTTGCCCATCGCTGAATCAGCGAACGATGTTTCATCGTTGGCTCCTAGTTTCTCTGCTGAGGTCTGGGCAGAGCGCGCGAGCGAATCATCTCTTCGAGCTGCGCCTGGAACTGCGCTGAATCTGGTTGGGAAGGCGTAAGACGATGCAGGCCCATCATTCGCAGAGTTAGGCGGTCGAGCTGGCGGTCGGAGAGGAGCCAGTGCATGAACGCATTGATCTTCGCATCACGAGTGACTAAATAGCGCGGCTGCGGTGAATCGTCACGAATCACCTGAAGAATCAAACGCGCGCAATCATCTGGCTTGCTTCGGGCGCGATTCATTACCTTGCGCCACATCTGCAAAAATCCCGTATAGGTGCGGGCATAGGGGCTCGTCGCGGCGTTTTGCGTGTATTGCGCGGAAAGGCCGGCGCTGACCCGGCTCATGTTTGTCGGGATGAAGCCGGGTTCGATGAGGACGACGTGAATCCGAAACTGCGCGAGTTCCATGCGCATCGCGTCGGAGACCGCTTCGAGGGCATGCTTGCTAGCGCTGTACGGGCCCATCAGCGGATTCGAGGTCTTTCCAGCAATAGAACTCATGTTGATGAGGCGGCCGCTGCGCCGTTCACGCATGCCTGGCAGAACGCGCTTGGCCATGCGAACGGCGCCAAACACATTGGTTTCAAATTGCTTGCGCAAATCGTCGATAGAAACTTCCTCCATCACGGCGGCGATGGCGATGCCGGCGTTGTTGACGAGGACGTCGACTGGCCCGGCGCGGCGTTCGACTTCAGCGACGGCGCGGTCGACCGACTCGTCGCTAGTCACGTCGAGATCGACGGTTTCGAGCGGCAATTCATGTTCTTCGGCGAATTGTTCGAGGGCAGCGCGCTTCTGCGGGTTGCGACCTGCCGCGAAAACACGATAGCCCTCCGACGCGAGCAGAATCGCTGTGGCGCGTCCCAGGCCATCGGTGCCGCCTGTTATCAGGACAGTGTTGAATTGGCCGTTCGTTGAGGAGTCCATGACACCACCTCCTGCGATTTACTTGACGGCAAGGGGATCAAGTGGATTTCAGCGCGCAGGCTGCCGGGTGTTGGCTGGCTGTTTGGATGGCTCGCTGGTTGGCTCTGCAACATGTCGCGCAATGCGGGCGGCTGATGCCGGGCCTTCAGATAGATCACGATAGCGATGATGCAGATGATCGCTGCCGCCAGGAGCGCGAGTTTCAGCGGGCGCGAGGAGGGGTTTTCATCGCGCCACCGATCTTGCGGCTTGTCCGGTTTGTCGCGTTCGTTGAAGTCAGTCATGGCTGAACTCGCCGTGGTCTGCGCCGCCGTGCCCGGGCGGCGGAATATTGGGATTCGACAATGCTAGGCCGCTCGCAAAGGCAAGTCAATCGAAGTTGCGAACCCTACGGAGCCGTTACGGGCTTCCATGGATTGACCGACTGTGCGGATTGGCGAGAGGCTGAACTCACGGAGGAAAATGAAATGATCAAGAAAGTAAAAGGCGGATACAAAGTGCTCTCCGAAAGCGGGAAAAACCTTGGCGGGCCGTACAAGTCAAAGGCGGAGGCAGAGAAGCGCTTGCGGCAGGTGGAATTTTTTAAGCACAAGAAAGGGTAACCAGGAAAAACACAGAAACGGGAGCATTTAACATTGATCGGGTAGAAGCGCTGACGCGAAGCCCGTCGCCACGCGGCACACAGGACCGAAGCAAGCTGGAGGTGAACGAACCAGGTTTTTCTCCCACTGAGCCTTGTTGCCAGCGTGGATTTCCACATTGGCAGGTGAAATTCACAGGCGAAGGCGGGAAACGCTGTAAAAATAATTGGCATCGTGCTTGACGAATACTCGGAAATACGTATACTTATCGGATGTCGGAAGACCGGGCTGGAGCCCGGTGGCCCCGACGGGCCGGTAATCTCCCCTGCAGAACACGAGGTGAGGTTGGTTACGAACACCGGATAGACAACAGTCGAGCTTCGAGCAAATCCTTCCGACGAGGTTTGTGGAAGGAATCGCCCGGCGCTTGACGCCGGGTTTTTTTATTTCCGTTACGCCAGTTTTGCGGCTGTGGCGGCTCCGCCGGGAGCGGAGAGTCCCGAAGGAAAGCAAGCGGGACATAG
>JBAQYT010000222.1:0-13477 GCA_049787175.1 Candidatus Acidiferrales bacterium
CGCGCTACCTCGTCGAACGCTTGTGGCCTCGCGGGATGAAAAAAGAATCTCTGCAACTCGATGGCTGGCTCAAACACGTCGCCCCGAGCGATGCTCTGCGCCGCTGGTTCGGCCACAAACCAGAACGCTGGCTGAAATTTCGCCAACGCTATCTCGCCGAGTTGCGCGAAAATCCAAAGGCCTGGCAGCCTCTGCTCGAAGTTGCCCGTCAAGGCGGCGTCACGCTGCTCTACAGCGCCCGCGACACCGAACACAACAGCGCCATCGTCCTTCGTGAATTCCTCGCCTCGAAGCTCAAAAAATAGCGCCGAGCCGATAGACAGGAGTTCGCACTCCTCTTTGCATTGGCTGCATTAATGATTTTGCGGCGCCGCCTGCTCCGGTCTCCAGTAAAATCCCAAACTTTCCGGCGGCGGCAGCTCTCTTGCCTGCGGAAAACTCTCTTCCAGCGCGTCGATCGTGTTGATTTTCTCCTGTACGGTATTTGCCAGTGTGTCGTAGCGCACCAGCACGTTGCTCAGCCACGCTTCGTTATTTTCCGCGCGCCATCGCTGCGCGTATTCGCCGCGCAGCTCGTTCAGCTTCTCGCGCAAATCCTGCAAATCGCCGTTGACTGAGCTGATCCGCTCCAAATCGCCGAGGACATGGCCCGTGCGGTTCATATCCATATACGCGTCCCAATACGCTTCGCTTATCTCCTGCGTGTATTCGAATTTCATTCCCATCGTATCCAGACGCTGCGCCGCGAAAATCAAATCGTCGAGCGTATCGGCGTTCAACCGCGCCTTCGCGCGATTTTCCAATAGCGCTTCCCACGCGCGCTCCGCATCCACGCGCATTTCTTGTGTCACAGGCGCTGCTGTCTCCGCATATTCCGAGCCAACTGTTGAAAACGGATCGGCCCAGAAATACGCCACGTGCGTTCCCTCCAGCTTCACTCCATCGAGCAGTGTGTTCGTCGCCGCCAGCTTGTCCAAAATATCCTCGAATGTGTGGTCCGTGTTTCTGTAAAACGCCCAATCGTAGCTGTCGCGAAATTGTTCCACCGACGATTCGCCCGCCTGCCACGCGCATGCCGCTCCAAACACGAATCCGGGCCAATCCATCCCCCCCAATTCTTCGCCCATGTCTTTCCAGTCCGTGTTCAACATCCCCAGCGCGCCGTACTTTTGCCCATCGCGCGTCAGGTTGCGGATATTCATGAACGAATAGTTGAAATCCGGATATACGCGCCGCCAACTCGTGATTCCCGGCGAAACAAAAATCGGCAGCCCCGCATCCTGAAACGGCTTCAGCCGGCTGTCGTATGAAGGCGCGTTGTCGTACGTCCACACCACCGCGATCAAATCCTTCGGCAGCGTCGGCAGCAGTTGTGGGAATTTTTCCGCAATGTCCGCCCAGAACATCGTTTGCTTGTGAAACGGCTTCAGCATTTCATCGAGTTTCGTGATGTGTGCCAAGTAAACCGGCCCCAATCCTTTTTCCGCGATCAGCTGTTTCGTTTTGCCCTCGCCCAACTCGAATGTCTCGTCCGCGCCAATATGAAAAAACGGCCCGGGGAAAAGCGGCGCCATCTCCGCGATCATTTTTCCGAGCAAGTCATATGTTCCCGGCTGCGTCGGCGTCAGCACCGAGCCGTGCGGGATCTCCGCCAAATCGCCGTACAAATCGTAACGGAGAATATTGTGCAGATGCCCGTAGGTCTCGAGTTCCGGCACAATCGTCACGTAATATTCTTTGGCGTATGCCACCAATTCCTTGATTTCTTCGGGGGTCAGCGCATCCGGCGGCGCAAAAATCTGATTCCCCGCCACCGTAAAAACGTCCTCCATGTACAGCGCATACATATTCAGCTTGTATCCCGCGAGCACGCGAATCTGATTCTCCATGAACGCCAGCGTCGGAATCGGCCCGCGGCTGATGTCCACGCTCACGCCTCGCCATTTCATCGCCGGCCAATCCCGGATCGCCGCCGCGGGACATTCCAATTCACTTGTAGGTGTTGTCATTCCGCCTGCCCTGAGGGACGAAGGGGACCCAGCCGCGGCGGCCCTTGCCGCGGATGACGGTGGGGAACCTGCTTTTGTATTTGCGTCATTCACATTCGTGGGCCGCAGCAACTGCCGCAGCGTTTGCACGCCGTAAAACGCTCCCTGCGCGCTCGCGCCTCCCACCAAAATCCGGCGATTGTCCGCCGAAATCGCGTAGCCTTCCTCGTCGAATCCGTTTTGCATCGCCAGTCCCGATGTGCCCAGCGCCTCGCGCAATCGCGAATCCTCCGTCGCATTTCCTATATAAATAAAATCCGAGCCGCCCGGCATCTCGCGCGCGCCGGAGATTTTCAATTTCCATCCCGTCCAGCGTTCGATTTCCTCCGACAGCATTTGCGCGCCCTGAAATTCCTGCCCGAATTTCTGGTCCACAACGATGCGCGTGTGCCGCGTCACCACAAATGCCGCGCCTCCGCTCTGCTTAACTTCGCGTGGCTGCGGAATCAGTTGCAAATCCGCTGCCCGCGCGCGCGGCGCAGCGCCAAGTCCGCACAGAATAATCACCGCGCCGCAAATTCCCGGCCGATGGCTTTTCATAATTTCTCCTTACGCGAAACCGCATAGTATACCCGCATTGCCTGCTTCGTAGCTGCTCGTCGCTGGATGTCGCCCGCGAAAACTTCCTTCGCGGCAATTCGTTTGCTGTATCATTCCCCCGCATTCATTGCATGCGCGGAGCGTGAGCTTCGCACAAATGCTGCCGCCGATCGGAGCTGCCCATGAATAAACGAAGTGCGCAAATATATCTTCTGCTGTTCGCCATTGCTCTACTGCCCTGTATCGCTGCGGCACAATCCAATTCGACGGTCAATTCCGCGCCCGCATCCGTGCCGTCCATTCAGCAGGCCATGGAAATGAAAAACGTTTCCAATCCCCGCATTTCTCCCGACGGCCGCTTCGTCGCCTACGAACTTACCCACACGGACTGGGACGAGAACGCATTCGTGCAACAAATCTGGATTAGCGTGCCCGCAACGGGCCAGACTTATCCGCTCACCGAGGGCAAGAAATCCAGCACCGATCCCACATGGTCGCCCGACGGCAAATGGCTCGCCTTTCTCTCCGCGCGCGAATCCTCCCTGTCGGACGCGAAAAAAGATACTTCGCAAATTTATCTGATTTCACCCGACGGCGGCGAAGCGCGCCAGATCACCAACGTTGAAACCGGCGTGGATTCTTTCGACTGGTCTCCCGACGGCAAGCGCATCGCGTTCACTTCGCCCGAACCTGAATCCGACGCGCATAAAGCCCGCGTGAAAAAATATGGCGGCTACCACATCATCGACGGCGACTACACCATGTCGCATCTCTGGGTCATCGATGTTCCCGCGCCGGAAAACTCAGAATTGCCGAAGCCCGCGCGGCTTACCTCCGGGCAGGATTTCACCGTCCAGGGCTTCCGCTGGTCGCCCGACGGTGCGCGCATCGCCTTCGACGCAACGAAAGATCCCGCGCTCGCCGACGGCGGCACGGCGAACATTTACATCCTCACCATTGCCGATAAATCCGTGAAGAAGCTGACCGACGCGCCCGGGCCGAACGAAAATCCTGTTTGGTCGCCCGACGGCGCGCAAATCGCTTTCAACAGCCAGAACGGCAGTCCGTATTATTTTTATGCGAATTCAGCTATCGACGTGGTGGACGCGAGCGGCGGCGCGCCGAAAATTCTCACCGCGAACTTCGACGAAGACCCGCGCTTGCTGGATTGGTCGCCGCAAGGGATTTATTTCGAGGCTGAACAGCGCACCTATAACCATCTTTTCCGCCTCGATCCGCAAACGCAATCCATCACCCGCATCACATCGCCGGACAAAGTCGCCGCATCCTCTTTTTCTTTCACGCACGATTTTGGAACGATTGCCTTCACGCAAGCCGCCGACAACGAGTTCGCGGAAGTTTTCGTTTCGCCCGTGGATTCTCTCGCGCCGAAAAAGCTCACCGACATCAGCGCGCAGTACGCGAATTTTCATCTGGCCACGCGCGAAGTGATCGAATGGAAATCTGGCGACGGCACGCCCGTCGAAGGCATTCTCATCAAGCCTGCGGATTTCGATCCCTCGAAAAAATATCCGCTGATGGTGGAAATTCACGGCGGGCCGACGGGCACCAGCCGCGCCACTCGCTCGCCGGATCGCTACTATCCGATTGAGCTTTTTGCCGCGCGCGGGGCGGTGATTCTGGAGCCGAACTATCGCGGCTCCGCCGGCTACGGAGCAAAATTCCGTGCCCTCAACGTGCGCAATCTCGGCGTGGGCGACTACGCCGACGTGATCTCCGGCGTCGATTACGTCATCTCGCAGGGCTACATCGACCCCAAGCGCGTCACTTCGATGGGCTGGAGCGAGGGTGGCTATATCTCCGCATTCATAACAACGTTCAGCGACCGCTTTTGTGCCGTGTCGGTGGGCGCGGGCATTTCCGACTGGATGACCTATTACGTGAACACGGACATCACGCCCTTCACGCGGCAGTATTTGCACGCGACGCCGTGGAGCGATCCGGCCATTTACAAAAAGACTTCGCCCATCACTTACATCAACAACGCGCACACGCCCACGCTGATTCAGCAAGGCAGCAAGGACGCGCGCGTGCCCGTGCCGGATTCCTGGGAGCTTTATCGCGGACTGAAAGATCGCGGCGTGCCCGTGAAATTCGTCCTGTATGAAGGCTTCGGGCATCCCATCACCAAGCCCAAGGAGCAGCGCGCCGTCACGCAGGAGAATTACAACTGGTTCGCGCACTATGTGTGGGGTGACCCCCTGCCGGACGACCTAAAATAATGCTGTCATCCCGAACCCGTCCCGATGCATTGAATCGGCCGGTGTGAGGGACCTGCTTTTGCCTTTTGAATTCGTAGGCGCGCTACTTGCTGCGCCCGCGCCTGCCCGCTTGGGCGGGCGCGATGTGCCTTCCGAATGACGTATTTGACCGACTCACGCGCGATGTTTCCCGGCAGTCCCGCCACTTCGGAAGGACGGAGAACAGCTGCGCCAGCTACGCTTGCCGATTATTTGATTTCTCCAATTTTCATTCAGTTTGTGCGAATAACTCAAGCAATTAGTATGTGCCTTATAATGAATAGCATAAGTTGGCGCAGGCGTACGTTGTCGTGCTAGCAACGCTAGCAGAACACATCGACGACGAACCAACCAAAGGAATCGTCGGGAATTCCACAGGTCTTGGCGTCTTGCCTCTGTTCATGGATCGGCCCTTTTACCGCAGCGCCGCTCTGTCTTATCGTCATATTTGCTCCAAAAAATGAAAACTCAGAGCGACGTGTTTGGCTGACCTCTGCGCGATGTTTCCCGGCAGCCCCGCCACTTCGGAAGGACGGAGAACACACTGTGCCAGCTCTCCGTATTAGCAAGTAATTTACAGCAACGGCTATCCGTGGCGGTAGTGACCATCAATGGCATTGACCACCACTCCGAAGTCTGGTACGATGTTAGATAAGGAGGCAGTATGAACCACGGACCAGAAGCGACAAACCGGAACCAACTGGAGAGCTTGCTTGTCGAGGACGGAGAGCAGGCAATTGACACGTTGCTAGAGGAGACGCTAAAGCCTTTTGTTGGCTTCTCGCGTTCAGGGCAAATGATCACGAAACCAGAGTTTCTAAAATTGTCCCAGCCCGATCGCCTATTGGTGTGTCTGCTAGGGTGCCACGTAATGGTGCGCCTCAAGTTGCCCAACGCTTCGCTGGAATTGGCGCCAGAGGCGCTCGAAAAAGAATGCTCGGTGCCCCTCAAAAACGCGCGAGAGCATTTGTCGCGATGTAAAGCGCGGAGACTGCTCGAGAAAAACGCACGCGGCTACTACATACCATCTTGGGCCGTTCTCAGCGTCTGCAAAATCGTGAAGAAAGGCGCGTGAACGACTGTGGACATCTATACTGAGAACGCGATCAAGGATGCCACGGCCGCCGTCGCGGACACACACGAATTTCGCGCCGAAACTTACCTTGCAATACTGCTTGCTAAGCTGCTGCAACCCCGCAATACGGCTGCGGCGCGCGCGAGCGCACCTGAAATGGCAGGCCCTCCCACTTCAAAAGCGTTTTCGTCTCCAGAGCTGTTTGCTCGAACGGCCTGGACGACTGACAACGACAGGGTCGTACTGGCGGGGTATTTCCTCGAAAGATATGCGGGCAAGCCCAACTACAGTACGCAAGAAATGAAGGATTGCCTGCTAAGTGCCAAAGTACCGACTCCCAAGAACACAAACGTCGCGATCATAAGGTGTATAGGTCGCGGCTGGATGATGGAAGTTACTGGCGGTGCCAGCGGAAAAAGGTGGTCACTTACCCAGTCAGGGGAGCGCTACGCGGAAGGCCTCATGAAAAAGAATGGCGAAGACTAAGCCCCAAACCGTCGGGCGTCGCTTCGTAGCCGTGTCCGAAGCCGCCCGAAACGCGTTAAACAAGGCAAAGCGAAACAGACACTCGCTCTCTGGCTCCGGATACTATGCACGCAACTACTTGCAACGAGTTGCGAGTGTTCAAGAAGAGGGGCGCCGCATCTGTGCATTGCTGGAAGCGCGTAACCAGAAAGAATATTCCCAATTGCTAACAGCCGCCCTTGATGGCCTGTCATCCGGAACCGGTTCGTTTGAAGAAGCGTCCACTAAACTCAATCGCCTCCGAACAGTGTGGTACAGCACCGTCCTGCCCCGCGCCGAAGGGACCGGAATCGGTATCAGTGGGCAGCCCTACTATCTACCTCCGGAAATGCGGCATCTCCTGCCGCATCTTCTCGGGCACATATTTGACCAGGTACAGGGGTGCTTTTCATTTCAGTTTTGGGACGCGCAACTCGTGATGTTACGCAAGCTAGCTGAGAGCCTAATAATCGCGGGCTATGAAAAGGCGGGCAGGCCCAACGAAATCACAAACAACGGAAACTACCTGCCCTTTGGCGAGCTCTGCGGCAAAGCCAAGAGCGGCGCACCGCTTGTTTTGTCCCGTGATTCCAAGAACGCCCTTGACAGCGTGAAACAGCTAGGTGACAACGCGGCACACAATCCACGATTCGTTGCCAAACGGTCGGACGTGGAAAAAATTCAGAATGGAAGCAGGATCTTGATCGAGGATCTGGCCCAGAACATACGGATTTTCGAGGTGTCTAGGCCCCGACTGCTTTCACCTTGACAATTTAGTTATAAAGTGGTACACATATCCGTGGGTGCCTGAAAACTTCTGGCCGCAACGAGCCGCCGCTTCGGCGGCTTTCGTCATTTATGGAGGTCACAAGGGCCACTTTTGGCCCATAACAATAAATTCTAATCGCTTAAGACGTGAAGGATTAGAAAACGATGCAACTTGCACAAAACAAACGACGGAACACATTTCTAATCGCTGAAATTTGCGATTTTTTCAGAACGCGAAGACCATTTTCGGACACTCAAATTCTAATCGGTGTGGAAAACTCCAGTCGCGCAGAACTAACTCGCACAAATCAAACCACCTCACAATTTCTAATCGGGACTGAAATGCGGCTTTTTCCATCACTTCTTTTCGACCAGCAGGAAGGGCGAACAAAAGGTGATTCTAATCGGGTAAAAGTGCCGGAATTAAAATCCCCCGTAACTTCCACAAAACAAAGACTCCGACGCATTTCTAATCGAGTATTTCTGCCATATTTTCAAAATTTACCGCGATTAGAAATCGTGCGTGCCGCGTTGCGCTCGCGAGCGGCGGGCGTGTGGGCGTCGGGTGTGGTAACCGTTCTGGCCTTGGCAGTGCTGAGTTGCGCGAGCACCTTGGCGCAGCCCTTCATTCTTCAGGGTAAACAAGCAGCGCCCCTACGAATTCCACGGCAAAGGCGACAAAATCCCATCCTTTGCAAAAGACGCAAAGGATGGGGCACCCGCAAGTGCGAATACAACAGCAGATCCCTCACACCGTTCGCAAGTCTCGCGAACGGGTTCGGGATGACAACGTTAAAACCAAGGGAGCACACAGGCTGAGAGCCTGTGCCACGCAAGACGGCGTCGAGTTCCGTGGAAAGGCACACGGGAATCCGCGAAGCGGACCGCCGCACTCCAAAAAGGCACGACGGTACTGTTAATTCTGTTTGGGGTGGCCCCAGGAGTAGGCGCGGAACTTATCGGTGGATTTGACGCGGACGCGGATGCCGTCGAGTTCGAGAGGGATGGGATTGTGCGGTTTGCCGGTCTCGACGAAGACGAGAATGGCGGGCTCGCTGGGATTGTCGAGGCTGGACGTGACGCCGACGCCGAGGATGCCGGACTGCTTCATCAGCGACGCAGCATACTTTTCTTTGACGGCCTTGGCCGCGGCGAGCTGCTGCGGCGTGGGGCTTGCGGGCGCTGGAGGGCCGGCGCTCTTCACGAATGCGGCGGTCGATTGCTGGTCGAGGACGCCGGTTTGCGGAAGCGAATTGACGGCGATGACACGTGTGGGAACTCCGCCGACATTGCGCGGAATGGCGCGCACGAGCGGCTGGCCTTTGCGCAGGAAAAGCACAATGGCGGCGCGGTCCGTGCGGTCAAGGCTGTTCGCGACGCCGACGGCGAGCACAGCGGGGTCGGACATCAGCGTGGGCGCGTTTTGATTTTTGACGGACTCGGCCTGAGCGAGTTCAGCGGCGGACGGCGCGGCTGTGGTTTGCGCGGTGGCGTCGAACGCGTCAGTGCCGGAGGAAGTGCAGCCGGCGACGGCGTTGCGCGTAGCCGGGCCAACGAATGTGGGCGTTTTTTTGTTGGAGTCAGGGAGACTGGCGAGCACCACCGCTACGGGCGCGCCGACAGTCTCCGTGGACGAGCCCGCGTAGAGCAGCGCAACCGGCTGCGCGCCCGCTTGCGAGACGATCAGCGAGCCGGAATCGCCCGCCGCGCTGAAGGCGCCACCGTTGATGGCAATTTGATCGTCGTACACCACGGTGAAACTGTTGCCGCCGAGGCCTTCCTGATATTGGACCGACACCTCGAAGTCGGTCGATTCAACGGTGGAGCAAGTAAGGCCTGTGCTGCGGCCGCTCTTGGCAACGGCGGTCGTGTCGGGAACGAGCGAGGAGACAGGAAGAATGGTGCTGGCCGGAGGTTCATCGGTAGGGATGCCGTTGGGAGCGGAGTCGCCGAGTTCAATGATGGTGCCGTCAGAATCCACGCTGGCGGGCGACGTGACCACCTGAGCGAGGGCGGCGTCAGCGGGCGGATTCGACTCTTGAAGGTTAATGAATTGCGAGAGATGCGCGACGGTATTCGTGCCGCTGGAGAAGCACGGATTGGGGGCGTCGATGAGGCCGGGCTGCGTGATGGCGTCGCCGACTGTGCCCGCGTCACTGTCGGCAAGAACGTGATTGTTGCTGAGAATGTATTGCGTTCCGGCGCGAACGACCAGGGAGCCGAGCGTGCCGCTGGCGCATTCGGTGGAGTCTTCGTCATTGATGTTGCCGCCGGAGGTGCCCAGCTTAATGGGGAGATTTTGGCTGAGCTGGTTGGCAGATGTCACGGTCACAGTGGCGGAGGCGGATAGCGAGGTGTTCGCTTGGGGAATAACCTCGACGGTGACGGTGGTTGTCTGGCCGCTCGAAGCAGTCACGGGCACGGATTCGGGCGCCTGGTAAAGGCCGCCAGCGCTGATGGTGCCGACGGAGGCGCTGCCGCCGGGGATGCCGTTGACCTCCCAGGTGACGTTCTGGTTTGCCGTGCCCTGTACAGCGGCTGTGAGTTGCGTTGTGCCCAACGTTTGGACGCTGGCGGCAGCAGGCGAAAGGCTGACGCCGATGGTCACGGTCAGGCTGGCCTGGCCGGAGACGGAAGTGTCGGCTTGAGGAGTGGCGGTGATGGTGACCGTTGGCGGAGTGGGCACGGTTGGCGGCGCGATGTACTCGCCGCTGGAGCTGATACTACCCCTGGCCGCGCCGCCAAGCACCGACCAGTTGACGGTTTGATTCAAACTGTTGCCAACCGTGGCGCTGAAGAAGGCAAGGCCGTTAACGGCAACGGTTGTGGCGCTGGTGCTGACGGTGATCGTCACAGGTGGAGGGGTGCTGCTACCACCACAGGAGATCTCAGTGAGCAGGGCTGCAATCACAATGAGGAAAAAAACACGCCGGTGCACCAATCCGCTCCACGAAAGCTATTCTTAGAATTCGAACATGATTTTGAAACGTACCACGAAATACCGAGTCACTGGAACTCTACGATGCGGATTGGGCGGGATAGTTTGCTCATGAGCCAGGCACGTATACGATAGAAGCAAGCTGCGCGGCCTCGCGCCCGTTGTTGGGACGCATTCGCTGGTGATACACTTGCAACTATGGCGAAGAAGAAAGCAAATCGAAAAAAGAGCAAAAAGCGCGCCGAACCCAAAAAGGCAAGCCGCCGCAAGAAGACCAGCAAGAAAGCGCCGAAGAAAAGGAATGCCGCGGGCAAGCAGCGGGCCGCGAAGAACAAAACGGCGAAGCGCGCACGGCTTTCGCGGGGGCTCGATTCCGGCCGCACCGCGCTGATTCCGGAGAGCGAACCCGAGCGCACTCTTGCCGCTGGACAGTCTGGCGATACCGAAGGGCTCTCTGATGTTGAGGAAGCGGATTCGGAGAGCGTGGAAGAACTCGCGGAAGAAGGACAGGATTACGAAGCGGAGGTTGTCGAGGGCGTCGAGCGAGCCGGGGACCGGCCAGAAAAAGAAGTCCGCACAGACGTTCGAGAAGAAGAGCGGCCGCGGCCAAAGCGACGCACGTTATAGACAAGGCCTTGCGGGGTTAGCCCAGGGGCAAGAACCCGCGGGCAACCAAAAACGCACCACGCACTTTCGTTGCGCATTTTCATACTTGGGTTCCCTTTTATCGCAGTGATACTGCTGGCGGCGGGCGTAGCCCGGCGGGGTGCGCGCGGAGCTCCGCGAGCAGAGCGGCTACAAGATTAGTATTTGCGATAGCGGCGCTGAAAGATAGAATCAGATAGGCAAAAGAACGGTTGGTAGCGAAAAACTCGAGATAGGCGGCACAACTTGATGGCGCCGGTGCGGGTTCCATCAGCAATCGGAGCTGAACTCGCCCGAATGCGCGGGAAGGTTACACAAGGCTGGAAAGGGTCAGGTGCACATGGACACGCAAGCGAGCGTTTCGCAACGAGAAAATGAGAGGACAGGTGGCGGATGAGAATTGCGAGCGTTGCGGGCGCGTTTCCCCAGCACTACTTTAGCCAGGAAGTGCTCGTCGAAGCCCTGAAGCAATATTGGGGCGAGCGCTTGAAAAGGCCGGAAGTGCTGGACAAGCTGCATGCGAACGTGAAGGTTCGCGGGCGTTACATGTCCATGCCTCTGGAAGGCTATTACGGCCTTTCGACCTGGGGCGAAGCGAACAATGTGTGGATTGAGACGGGACTCAATATCGGGGAAGAAGCCATCAGCGCGGCGCTGAAGGCGATTGGGCTTCCGGCGCGCGAAGTGGATGCGATTTTTGTGGTGTCGGTGACAGGAATTGCGAGCCCATCGCTCGATGCGCGGCTGGTCAATCGGCTGGGGCTGTGTCCCAATATTAAGAGGAATCCGCTCTTTGGGCTCGGTTGCGTGGCAGGAGCAGCGGGAATTGCGCGCGCGGCGGATTACGTCCGCGGATTCCCAGGCCATACCGCGATACTGCTGGCCGTGGAGCTGTGTTCGCTGACCATTCAACGCAACGACCTGTCGATGGCGAATTTGATTTCGGCGGGGCTTTTCGGAGACGGAGCCGCGGCCGTGGTGATCACCGGCGACGAAAGAGATTTTCAGGGGCCGGAAATCATTGCCACGCGTTCGACGTTCTATCCGAACACGGAACGCACCATGGGCTGGGATATTTCCGAAAAGGGTTTCCAGATTGTGCTGTCGCCCGGCGTTCCGGACGTGGTGAAACAGAACCTGGGAAGGGATGCGGAGCAGTTCCTGGGCGACCTGGGGTTGACGAAGAAGGATATTTCGAGCTGGATTTTCCATACGGGCGGCCCGAAGGTGCTGGAAGCGGTGGAAGAGGCGCTGGAACTGACGAACGGAGAGCTCGAAGCTTCGTGGGAGTGCCTGGCGAAGGTCGGGAATCTCTCGTCTGTGTCGGTGCTGCTGGTGCTGGAAGACGTGATGGCCAATCACCGGCCGGAACCGGGAACTTACGGGATTCTGGGCGCGATGGGGCCGGGATTCTGTTCGGAGTTGATTTTGTTGAAGTGGTAAGGGCGCAGGCGCAGCCGAATCGTTGGCTGGTTTAGCCGACTTTGCGGCGGGATTTGTTTTCGCGCGGGGCTGCTGCGGTTGCTTCCTTGGCGCGGCGCTCGACGAGTTGAGGCTGCTTCTTCGGCGAAGCGGCTGGTCTCTGCTCCAGGCTCTTCTTCAACGCAGCCATCAAGTCGATGACAGGCGCGACGGTGTGGTGCTGGACCGCAGTGACTTCCCTTCCGGCCGTTTTGGCTTCTACAAGAGCGCGCAGGCTTTCTTGGTATGTGTCGCGGTACTTCTCAGGCTCAAAACTGGCGGCGAGATTTTCGATCAATTGGCGCGCAAGAGTGCGCTCCTGATCTTTGATTTCGGCCTTGGCGGCATTACCGTACTCGGATGAGCGGATTTCATTCGAGTAAAACATGGTGTGGAGGGTGAGGCCGTTATCGCGCGGGCGGATGATGACGATGTTTTCGCGATTGTGCATGCTGACTTTGGCGATGCCCGCGTATCCGGCTTGCTGCATAGCTTCGGTGAGCAGGCGGTAAGCCTTTTCGCCGCCTTCGTCGGGCGCGACGTAATAGGAAGCGTCGAAATAAACGGGATCGATTTCGTCGAGCTTGACGAATTCCAGAATCTCCATGGCGCGCGCGGATTCGGGCTCGACTTTCTTCAGCTCTTCCTCGTTGAAAAGAACGTACTGGCCCTTCTCGTATTCGTAGCCCTTCTCGATTTCGGAGCGCTCGACCATGCGGTTGCACGTGGGGCAAAAGAGCGGTTGCTTCAAACGCGTGTGACACTCTTTGTGCAATTGATTGAAGCTGATGCGCTCGGTGCGCGCCGCCGGAGATAGACGAATCGGGAGTGAAATCAAACCGAAAGTCAGGAAGCCACTCCATGAGCTTGGCATAGTTTCAAAATTGTACATTGGCTGCGGCCAAGCACCAAGGGCCGTGCCCTATCAATATAGCGAATACAGAGCGAAGGCGTAGAGCAGCGAAGAGCGCTGTACTTTCAGGGCGATTGGGCATATCTAGATGGCGCGGACAGGCGAGATTCCGTTGCGGAGGATGGCGATGAAGGGCGGCATGTTCCTATTATCGGCGATGTTTCTGATGGCAGGCTTCGTTTACGCGCAGGACCAAGCGGCGCCAGAAATTCCCTACCGTTCGGTGGCGAACTTTTTGAAGATGCCGCCCAATTTGTATTTAGGAGAAGTGTCCGGCGTGGCTGTGAATTCGAAGGGCCACGTGTTCGTGTTTTCGCGCGGCAA
>JBAQYT010000226.1:0-8618 GCA_049787175.1 Candidatus Acidiferrales bacterium
TCGAGGAGACCGTTTCTCACATGCAGCTTGAGCCGGCCATTCGTAAAAACATCAGCTTCGCCTATTATGAATCCGGCCACATGGTCTACATCGATCAGAAACAAGCCGACAAGCTCCATCGCGACGTCGACAATTTCATCGACTCCAACTACGCCCACTGATCGAATACCCGCTACATTGTCATCCTGAGGCGCCGCTGCTCTTGCGGCGCCGAAGGATCTCGCCTTGGCCTTTGTAGTTGCGGCTCCATTTCGGCACAAGGTCACCCGCGCGAATACGGCTGACCCGCTCTCCTAACGTCCCTTTCTGCCTCCGCCCACTCGTCGGGGTGCTGCTGATACCAGGCCCTCTGGTCGGTCGGCAGCTCGGCCCACCACCGGGCGTACCGCTGTTCTTTTTCTTCTTCGGTGGGGAACGCGTTCGCCAGTCTGGCGTAAATCCGGTAAAGCTCCCAGGCAATAAAGGCGAGCAGGACGATCGCAAGAATCCAATTCAAGTCCCTCATGACGTGTGGATTATGGCCAAGTGGACAGCGACGGTCTCGGATTACTTACTACGGCATTCTAGGCGCAGTCCGAACCGCATGGGATGTGATCTCATTCTTCCGTCCGAGCGCCGCGCCGGAGTGCCACGGAGTTTCGGTAAAGCTCACGGCATATTCCTCGCGCGGGTGCCCCACCCTTCGCGCGTCTTCCGCGAAGGGTGGGTCTTTGCCTTTGTAGCTCAGGTCCCGCTCGCGCGCTCCTTGCGCGAGCTGACCTGAGGTTTTTCACTAACATCTGCCTTGCGCTCGCGCCCCAGTGAATAAGGCGCGGAGGCCAGTTTTTTTTGTTTTCTTCGCTCTTCGCAATTCCTTCGCATATTGCCCACATTTCCGCGCATTTCTGTGTTATTTTGGATTGAGCAGCGAGGATGACGGAAACGCAGTAAGCAACCTGTCTGCCAGCGTTCCACGCTTTCCATCCGCAACGCCTGCCGCACTCCGCGAAATCCTGCAATCTTCGCGGCACGAAACGGAATCAGAGAGCATCGCGAATCACCATGTCTCAGCCCATTCGCAACATCGCCATCATCGCGCACGTCGACCACGGCAAGACCACCCTGGTCGACGCCATGCTGCGCCAGAGCGGCATTTTCCGTGCCAACCAAGTCGTTGCCGAACGCGTCATGGACTCCAATGATCTCGAGCGCGAGCGCGGCATCACCATTCTCGCCAAAAACACCGCGCTCTTTTATAGCGGCACGAAAATCAACATCGTCGACACGCCAGGCCACAGCGATTTTGGCGGCGAGGTTGAGCGCGCTCTGCGCATGGTCGATGGCGTTCTTCTTCTCGTCGACGCCAGCGAAGGCCCGCTCCCGCAAACGCGCTACGTTCTGCAGAAAGCTCTCCAGGCTCATCTCCCGCCCATCATCGTCCTCAACAAGATCGATCGCGCCGATGCGCGCGCCAAGGAAGTCCTCGACGAAATCTACGACCTCTTCATCGATCTCGACGCCACCGAAGATCAGCTCAGCTTTCCTGTGCTTTACACAAATGCAAAAACCGGCGTTGCGCATCGCCAGCTAAACGACGGCTCAGCAAATCTCCAGCCTCTTTTTGAGACCATCGTCAACAGCATCCCCGCGCCCACCGGAGACCCCGCTGCGACGCTCCAAATTCAGGTCACCAATCTCGATTACAGCGATTTTCTTGGCCGCATCGCCATCGGTCGCGTCTTCAATGGCGTCATGCGCCGCGGCTCCCAAGTGGGCGTCGCGAAACTTTCCGGCGGCATTGTTCCTGCCGTCATCACCAAACTCTACACGTTTCGCGGACTCGATCGCGATGAAGCCGAAGAAGTAACCGCGGGAGATGTTGTCGCCATCGCTGGCGTCGAAGGAATTCAGATTGGCGAGACCCTCACCGATTTTGAAAATCCTGCTCCCTGCGAGCCGCTGCTCATCGACGAGCCCACTCTCGCCATGATTTTCACCATCAACACTTCTCCGCTCGCCGGCCGCGAAGGCCAATTCGTCACCTCGCGCGACATTCGCGACCGCCTGCAGAAGGAATTGCTCACCAACGTCTCCATTCGCGTCGAGGATTCCGAGGCCACCGACTCATTCCGCGTTCTCGGCCGCGGAGAGCTTCAACTCGCCATCCTGATTGAAACCATGCGCCGCGAAGGCTACGAGCTGATGGTCGGCAAGCCGGAAATCGTCGTGCGCACCGAAAACGGCCGCCGCCTCGAGCCTCTCGAGCTTCTCGTCGTCGATTGTCCCGAGGGTTTTGTCGGCGTCGTCATGGAAACTCTTGGCAGCCGCCGCGCGGAGCTTGCCAAAATGGTGAACCACGGTTCCGGTCGCGTGCGCATGGAATTCAAGATCCCCTCGCGCGGGCTGATCGGTCTGCGCGGCCAGCTTTTGACCGATACGCGCGGCACCGCCTTGCTCCACTCTCTTTTCGATGGTTGGACCGACTACGCCGGCGAGCTTGCCTCACGCAGCACGGGCGCGCTGGTTGCCGATCGTGCGGGAAAAACAACCGCTTTCGCGCTGTGGAATCTGCAGGAGCGCGGCGAGCTTTTCGTTGGACCAGCCACGGAAGTATACGAAGGCATGATCATCGGCGAGAATTCGCGCGAAGCGGATATCGACGTCAACATCACCAAGGAAAAAAAGCAAACCAACATGCGCGCTTCCACTGCCGACGAAGCCATTCGCCTCGTGCCTCATCGCGTGCTGACCCTTGAAACCGCCATCGAGTTCATCTCCGATGATGAATTCGTGGAAGTCACGCCGAAGTCCATTCGCTTGCGGAAAAAAGTCCTCGACGCCAAGCGCCGCCCGCGTCACTGGCAGCAAGTCCGCGCCAGCATCGACACGCCCGCCTGACCCTCGCGTCACCCTTCCCGGCAGTGCACCGATGGATCGTCGAGTATTTTCTTCAGATTGGGTCCCTCGAGCGCGCCAGACTCGATATCCACATGCCAGTCTTCCGTCAGCATCAGCGCCTGGTTCAAATCGTAGTACGCTACGTGCAACGCCGGCCCATGGAAGGAAAGATTCGCGAAGCCGTTGTACCCCACGTCCACTCCCTCATCATTGGGATAGCGCCGGTTGTCCCACGCCAGCCATCGGCAGTCCAAAATATCCGGAGGCGCGCCGCGCTCGACGGGCATGCCACCATGCCCAATGCATCGCCCGTACGCCTCGACTCCATCTTTCACACTGAATTTTTCATAGATGGCCAGCTTGTGCTCATGGCCCCAAAACCATAGGACCGGTCGGTGAATGATCCCGGCCAATTGCCTCGCTGGAATCTGATACCAATCCGAAAATGCCGAGTGCGGCCCATGATGCGATAGCAGAATCAATCCACGTTTGTCTCCGTCCGGATTTACGCTTGTCTTCAACCAGGAAAGCAGCGCCTCCGGAATCGTGCACTGCGGTTTGAATGACGTGGTCTTGCGAAGCCATTTGCTCCGCTGTAGCACGGGCATCTTCCCCCAGTCAAATCGCGTCGAGTTGTACCCTGTATCCAGTCCAATGATTCGCCAGTGCTTGTTCTCCAGACAGAAGAAGCTTGCCCATTGCCCCGTCCCCCATTTGCTCCCGCCTTCTTTGAACCCCATCTTCGGGAGAACCATTCTCCAGTAGCCGTTCCCATCCGCGTACATTTCGTGATTGCCATTCAGGGCGAAACTGCCTTTCGCGCCCATCGGCCACTTTACCGGCGCATAGGGACTCGTCTTCTCTCCAAGAAAGTTTTCTCGCACTTCATTGGCATCGCCAACGTAATACACATCTCCCAAGTGAATCGTGAAATCCGGCTCCGCTTTTTCCATGCCCGCCGCAACCACTCCCGCTTCATCCGTGCCTGTGCCCCAATCACCGGCAATGCTGAACTTGACGCGATCCTCGATCGCGTAAATGCCCGTTCCTTTTCCATGTGTCGTGTAATCTCGGAACGCGTGCTTCTTGTGAAACCAGTATTTCGCAACCTGTGGTATCCACTTCAAAAGCCTGTTGGGCATGAAGGCCGATATAGGATCATAGGTTGTTGTTGAATACCCGGTTCGCGCTGCCTGGAGATGGGAGGCCGCTCGGAAATGGGAGAGCCCGGTAAAGTTTCTGAGGTCCTTCCCGCCGCGCTCCTTTGGCTTAGAGTCGGTGCCTGGGTTTTTGCTCGCAACCATGACCACCGATTATACGGGTTTGCCTCGAAGTCAATGAAGCTCGGAGTGGGCACGTGGCCTGACCCTCCTGCGGTTGGCTTGCCCACCGCAAGCCTGTATGGCTAGCTAGCGCGTCGAGTAAATTCGCTTGCAATTTTGGATAATATATAAATAGCATGCCCTTGCTCTCCTTAGGAGGCCACATGACCCGCCACAATCGCAGTTTCTTGCAAATACTACTAATCCTCTGTCTCGTCCTACTACCGGTAACACTTGCGCATTCCCAAGAACGGGAGGAGCCGGGGAAGTCCATCGGCAAAGTTTCCGTCCTCGGAAACCTGATCCTGATGGAACTCGACAGTGGCGCGCTTGGCCAGCAAAATCTCTTCGACCTCAACCAGCGCACTCTTCGCTTCACGCCTGAAGGTGCGGGATATCGCGTCGAAAATCTTCCGCTCCAATGGGACGCTGACTTCGGCGACCAAATCAAAAATCCCAACGTCTCGATTCACAATTTCTCATTCCCATTTTCCGGAAAGACATGGGATTCCATTTCCGTAGGCATGACCGGTTCGATTCGTTTCGGTCCTGCCCCGGCGCCCGCATTCGATTCAGGACTTCCCGCCGGCTTCCACATGCCCGACTTCGGCGGTGTCTCCATCGCCCGCTTCGACCCTCTCTCCGAAGGCGCCGGCAACCTAGTCAACACTGTTCCGGCCATCTGCGTTTTTTTCAAGCCGCGCATGTCCGGCGATCGCTACGTCAAGGAACTTGACGACCGCGTCGTGGTCACGTGGGATTTGACTGAACCCTACGGCAACATTCAGGATTTCTCCTGGTACAAAACTGTCAATCAATTTCAAGCCGTGCTCCACAAAGACGGCATGATCGAAATGTCCTACCAACAGCTTGCGGCGAAAGACGCCATCATCGGCGTCTACCCGCTCGTCTCCGGCGGCGACGAAAAAACTCTCGCCACGCTCACCGGCGGCAAAAACTCCTCGGCCGCCGCGAATCTCAACCTCGAGGACGTCAAGCTTTCGCTGGTTGACGGACTGTTCCTCAAGGTCACGTTTGAAACTGCCGGTTCCGTATTGCCCGAAGGAGATCCGGGGCTGGCAGGCATTTCCTATCGCGTTTATTTTAACGCCCACAAACCTTCTCTCTCGCCCGCTGCCGCCACGCACCCGGATGCTGTCTGGACAATCTTCGGCTTCGCGCCTCGCCGCGCCAATTCCAGTCGCGGCTCGCGTTACGTCGGCTTTGGCCCCGGCCTTTCGCGTCACGTCGACGTCTCCGGCAACACTCTCTCCATTCAGGGGCTTCTTCCTTCATCCCTTCGCGGCGCTCGCGAAATCGCCGTCTCCGCCGAAGCCTCTGCCAACGTCTCTGACGCCGGCCCCGGCAAGCCCGTCTCCCAAATTCCCGCGCATCTTGTCGCGCTCAGCGGCCTTCGCAATCCTGAAGTTCATTTTTCTTCGCTCAAGCCCAGCGCGGGCCCTTTCTCTGTAGTGTACGAATCGTTCCACTACTACGCCCTGCCCAATAATCGCGACCTGAGTTGCACTGTCATCAAAGCACTCGGCGACAAATTTGACTTCCTCGTCTACTACTCGGATTTTCGCGTCGACAATCAGGAAGCCGGCACGCCTAGTGACGGCCCGTTCGGCTCAACCGGCCCTGCCGTGCACGGCATCGGCAACGAACAAACGGCGCAAGGCCTCGCCTCCTACTGCACGCCCGGCCGATTCCAATGGGCCTTCGTCCAGCCCGTCTACTCCGGCGCAATTCAAGCGCAGGAATATCCGCCCGCCGATGCGCCTATGGGCGATACGCACGACATCACTTTCTACCAAAAGCAACTGGCTGAAATTTCGCAGGACGGCAAAATGCCGCCTTACATGTACGCCATGTCGCAGGTCGGCCACGAACTGGGCCATCGCTGGGGCGCCTCGCTCGCTGCAAAAGTCGGAGGCGAAACCATTCAACTCGGCGACCCTTATCATTGGCTCATGGGCCTGCAATCCATCGCTCCTTTTCCTTACGTGCGCCCCACTGAGGCATCGATCATGGGCGGCGGCGTCTGGCAGGATAATTTCGACGGCACCTACACGCAGCTCGACGACAACTACTACGTTCCTGCCACCGGCTACTCCTATCTCGATCTCTACGCGATGGGCCTGATTTCTCCCGCGGAAGTCCCCGACTTTTTCCTCCTCCGCAATCTCAAACCCGTCGGCGTGGACGCGAACGGCCATCGCATCTTCAAAGCCGACCGCATCAAAATCACCATTCAGGACATCATCGCCGCGGAAGGTCCGCGCACGCCCGACGTAGATCATTCACAGCGGCACTTCAACACCGGAATGGTGATCGTCGTTCAGCACGGCCTCAAACCGAGCGCGCGCCTCATCAGCGAGACCAACGGCATCCGCGAGCAATGGATGAAGTACTTCTCTATCGCCACCGGCCGCCGCGCGTCGATGACCGCTAACCCACATTGACCACCGTGCGCAAATACTAGTACAGGCCAAATTGTCTTTTTCGGAAGCGGAAAATGGCCGAAATTGGCCTGGTAGAGCAGGCCATTGAAAAATGGTGTTTTTGGCGTTTTTCAAAGAGGCAAGAAACACTTTTTGCAGAAAACGCCCACAAAATGCGGTTTTTTGGTACATGACCCTACGACGGACGGAGTGGCGGCGCAAGAAAGCGACTAGGCCAATTTCCAAAAAGTAATGCAAAATCGGGTTATAGAACCAGGCCATTCCCCTTGTGCTTCTACAGGAAGGAAAAGTGGAGGTGACCGACGAAGCGCCGCCTTGTTATCCCGCAATTCCTGCGATAGATTAGCCGCCTTTTACGAGGAGCCACCGCAAGTGAACGAAAAATCTACGCGGATCGCGAGGCAAAATGCAAAGCCACCCGCACAGGGAACAGGCAAGTTGCAAGTTCTGTTGCGGCGGGCGGCGATTCGTAAACGCGTGGTTGCGGTCGCGCGCGAGATCACGCGCGATTTTCGCGGCGAAAGGATTCACTTGATCGGTGTGCTGAAGGGAGCGTGTATTTTTCTTTCGGATTTGATTCGCGAAATCAATCTGGACACTTCGATTGATTTCATGGCCGTCGCGAGCTACGGCAAAAGGAAAGAGTCGTCGGGACAGGTTCGCCTGAACAAAGATCTGGATAGCAGCATCGCCGGTTTGAATGTGATTTTAGTGGAAGACATTCTCGACACTGGCTTGACGCTCAGCTATCTATGTCGCGTTCTTCGCCAGCGCAAGCCGAAGGCGCTGAAAATCGCGGCGCTTCTCGACAAACCGTCGCGCCGCATAAAAAATATCCGCGCCGATTACGTCGGTTTTACAATTCCGAATGAATTCGTTGTCGGCTATGGCCTCGATTACGGCGAGCGTTACCGCAACCTGAAGGATATTTGCGTGATCGAAGCGCCGCCCACGTAGAATTTGGTCTAACTGTTTCCATGCATTCACAAGATATTGCGCCGCTGATTGACCACACGCTGCTGAAACCGGAAGCGACTTCCGCGCAAATCCGACAGCTCTGCGAAGAAGCGGTGCGTTTCGGATTTGCGGCGGCGTGCATCAATCCGTGTTACGTGCCGCTGGCTGCGGAGCTGGTTCGCGGCTCGGCGGTGAAAGTATGCACGGTCGCGGGTTTCCCGCTGGGCGCGACGACCATGGACGCGAAAGTGTTCGAAGCGCAAGAAGCGATCCAGCACGGCGCGCAAGAAATCGACATGGTCATTCGTGTGGGTGCGTTGAAATCGGGCGACCACGACGCCGTGGAAAGCGACATTCGCCACGTCGTGGAAGCTTGCCATCGCGACAAGGCGATTTGCAAAGTCATTTTGGAAAATTGCCTTCTGACGGATGAAGAAAAAATCCGCGCTTGCAAGATCGCGGTGCGCGCGGGCGCCGATTGCGTGAAAACTTCGACCGGCTTTGGCGTGGGAGGCGCTACGGTTGAGGACGTAGCGCTGATGCGCGCGACGGTGGGGCCAACGATGGGAGTGAAGGCCTCGGGCGGCATCCGCACATATGAAGATTTGATGAAGATGGTCGCGGCGGGAGCGACGCGCATCGGCACCAGCAGCGGCGTGAGAATTATGGAGGAGGCGCGCGCTGCGGGCGATTAATTCGTTGCTGCGCCGGAGAAGACATCGCGCGGATAAAGCCGCACGAAAGGTAGAATAAACCATAACGACTTTTTGGCACGACTGCCCTACATTCCTCAGGGTAAAAAGTCATGCTCTGACAAGTCCCCGTGGAATACGTCGTGCTTCTACACTACTTTCTCCTTGACAAGCCGGAAATGCGAGCCTAGTTTCATAACTAGGTTAGGATACTCGCATGCCCGAACACGCGCAGATTCTCCCCGGCACTCTCGATTTGCTCATTCTGAAAGCCGTCTCTCTGGGCCCGCTCTACGGCTACGGCA
>JBAQYT010000231.1:0-38720 GCA_049787175.1 Candidatus Acidiferrales bacterium
GCGTTATCGGTGGCGCTGTCCGAGCGGCCCACGGTTCCGAATACGGTCTCGACTTCCGGGAACGTGCGGATAATCCTGTCCTGTTCCTGGAGCAACTGCGATGCTTGCCCGATGGAAATTCCCGGCAACGCTGTCGGCATATAGAGGGCAGAGCCTTCAAAGAGCGGCGGCATGAACTGGCTGCCAATGTGAAGAGCGAGCGGCAGCGTCACGAGCAAAAAGATCAGGTTGAGTAACAGGGTTGTCTTGCGATAGCGCAAGCAAAGGCGCAAGACCGGGAGGTACACTGCTTGCGTGATGCGAGAAATTGGATTTCGTGATTCTGGCCGGAGGCGTCCGCGAATGAAAAGAATCATCAACATTGGTACGAGTGTGATCGCCAGGAGCGAAGAGAAACCAACGGCCAGTGTCTTTGTCCATGCCAGTGGACGGAACATGCGCCCTTCCTGAGCTTCCAGCATGAAGACAGGCAGGAAAGACACCACAATGATGAGCAGCGAAAAGAAGATGGCAGGTCCGACTTGTTTAGCTGCGCTGATCAGGATCGTACGTCTTTCAGTCTCATGAATTCTGTCAGAATGTTCGGATTGTCGCTCGGAGAGATGACGGTACCCGTTTTCGACCATGACGATTGCCGCGTCAACCATCACGCCAATGGCGAGGGCCAAACCGCCGAGCGACATGATGTTCGAGCTGACGTGTAGGTAATACATCGGGATGAACGAAGCGATCACAGCGACGGGTAGCGTAAGAATGGGAATAAACGCCGAACGGAAGTGGAACAGGAAGAGGATAATGACGATGCTCACGATGATCGCCTCTTCGAGTAAGTCGCGTTGCAAGGTGCCGATGGATTCGCGAATGAGGCCGGAGCGGTCGTAGCCCGAAACAATCTCGACACCGGGTGGCAAAGATGGTTTGATCTCCGCGAGCTTTTGTTTGACACCGTTGATGACGGTCAGGGCATTCATGCCATACCGCATAACCACGATTCCGCCAACGGTCTCTCCGTCGCCCTGCCATTCCGCAACTCCTTCCCGAATATCAGGTCCAAACGAGACGGTTCCCAAGTCGCGAATCAAGACTGGCGTGCCGTTCTTCGTCGCGACAGGCACATCTGCGAGGTCACTCAAAGAGCGCAGATAGCCCAGGCCGCGAATCATGTATTCCGCGCCGCCCAAATCAAGTAAACGTCCGCCGACTTCATTCGTGCTGCTTCTGACTCTTTCGATCACGGTAGAGAGCGGGATTGCATACGCACGGAGCTTGTCGGGGTCAAGATTGACCTGATATTGGCGAACGAATCCTCCAATCGTGGCTACTTTAGCGACCCCGGGAACCGTTTCGAATTGGTAGCGCAGATACCAGTCTTGAAGGCTGCGCAAATCGGCCAAGCTGTGTTTATGGCTGTGGTCAACTAGGGCGTATTCGTAGACCCACCCTGCGCCAGTCGCGTCCGGTCCAATGACGGGGTGAACATTTTCTGGTAAGCGCCCTTGTATCTGTTGCAGATATTCCAGGACGCGCGACCGCGCCCAATAAAGATCGGTTCCATCCTCGAAGACGACAAATACGTAGGAATCGCCAAACATCGTTTGCGCTCTCACCGCCTTGACGTGCGGAGCAGCTAAAAGAGTCGTGACGATGGGATAGGTGACTTGATCTTCGATAAGATTCGGTGGCTGCCCTGCCCACGGCGTGTGGATGATTACTTCAACGTCGGATATATCCGGCAACGCATCGAGCGGAACGCGGCGCAATGCCCAAATACCCGCGAGCACGAGCAGGAATGTTCCCGTGAAAACGAGGAAGCGGTTTCGCGCGCACAAGTCAATCCATCGGGAGATCACGTCACACTCCCCCGGTGGCGTTCACGCTGAGTTGTTTGCTGGCGACGGTTTGCCCGTTCTTTCGCGCGAGGATGGTCACTTGCCACGTTCCCCCGCTTCCAAGCTGGCCTGAACCTTCGTAAACGCCGTTCCCTTTGTCGCTGAGAGCGACAGGGGTGCGCATCGCTGCCATGCCCATCGCTGGCATGGCTGGCATGGAAAATGTGACGGTTACTTCTGCACCGGAAATGGGCGACCGATTCGCGTCTGTGAGTTTCAGCCGAAAGACGTTGCTGCCCTTGTGAGGAGGGTCTGGATTCGAACTGAATTCGACATTCGTTTGAGGAGCATTGATGACAGACGCTGCGCCAGCACCGGGCGGAGGTGGAACAAAGGAACCGAGCGCGGCCTGAAGCTGGCTTTCTGAATCGATAAGAAAATTGGCCGATGTAACGATGCGTTCCCCCGTCTTCACTCCTTTCAGAACCACAAAGTTCTCTTCCACGCGGGCGCCCAATTCAACGTCACGCGGTTCTAGATACCCATCGCCACGGTCCACAAAAACAATCTGGCGAGTCCCGGACTGAAGGACGCCAGTCACAGGGATAACGAGTTGGCGGCCCATGGGAATCTTGAGGTCCACGTTCACGAACATGCCCGGCTTTAACGCGAGTCGCGGATTTGAAAACACGATGCGCACGTTCACCGTTCGCGTATTCGTGTCCACTTGCGGATAAATGAAGTCCACACGGCCATTGAAAACACGGCCTGGGTACGAGTCCACGGTGAGTGTGGCGGGATCGCCAATCTTGATGCGCCCGAGGTCGTTCTGAAATACCTGCGCCTGGACCCAAACGGTCGAGAGATCAGCGATTGTGTAAAGGCGCATTTCGGGTTGAACGGCTACGCTGGGCAAGGCATTGCGTTCGGTTATGAAGCCCGAGACGGGCGAATCAACTTCTAGCTCCTGCTGAACCTTACTGGTTGATTCCAATCTGGCGATTTCGCGCTGCGGAACGCCCCATTGCGTCAGCCGTTGCGCAGTCGCGTCGAGTAGCGAGGCTGCGCCTGAGGCAACTCCCGGCACCGTGCTCTGTGCCGTCTGTTGCTGATCCTGCTTCGCAACTAAGTATTCGCGTTCGGTTGCCACGAGGTCAGGACTGTAAATCGTGAACAACGGCTGCCCTTTGCGGACGTATTGGTAAGTGGCATTCGCAAAAACCTTGTCGATGTAGCCCGAAAAGCGCACTTGTACGTATGCCAACTTCGTTTCGTCCACTGCGACATTTCCGGTCGTACGAATTTCGTCTTCGACGACCTTTCGCTGGACCTCGCCAGTCTTGACGCCGATGCTCTGTAGTCGCTGCGCGGAGACTTGCACCGGCACTAAAGGTGTTTCCATGGATACGGGTGCTGAAGACGAAGAGCCTGACGTGGAGATTTGCGGAGCGGGACTCGCTGCATTCTGAGATTCCGCTTCTGATGCCGGTTTCGAGCGGCGATAGTGCAGCCACCACCCAACTAGAACAGTCGCAAGCAGAATGTTTCCAATCAGTGCCAATACGAACCCGATGCGATAGGTCTTCATCTCGTCGCTCCTTCCTCGCGCAATGACAATCCTGTGAATTCTTCGATCTGCGCCAATGCTGTCTCTCGTTCGGCGGAGCTTTGCCAGTATTCTTCGTCCAATTGCAAAACATCGAGAAACGAGGTCAGTAGTGCCTGAAAATCCTGACGATTGTTCTGGTACGCGGCTAGGCCAGCCTCGAATTCGGCGTGCGCCTGCGGAAGGAGACCTTCGCGATAAATCTTCAGCAGTTCGGCGGTCTTCTGCGCGGTGTCGTATTCGGTTCGTAGCTCATAGGCAATCTGTTGGGATTGTGCTTCCGCCTCGTCGCGAGAACGGCTCAGGTCTGCCTCGGCCTCAGCCAACTCAGGGCGCTGTTTCCGACTGCGATAGATGGGCACGCGGACACCAAAGGTCAGCATGTAATAAGCTCGATATTGTGTCGGGTCAGTGCGCTGCCACATGTACTGGACATTGAAGTCCGGGTAGAAATCCTTGTGGGCAAGAGCGACTTGCAGCTTTTCCTTCGCAACCATCTTTTGTGCGCCAGCGATCTCGGGATTTTGGGCTTTCGCAGCGGTCAGGAGTTCGTCATATGTGTACGGCAGCGGTGTCTGAGGCAGTTGGGCGGCTTCTATATCGGACGATGCTTGCGAGCGACCGAGAAGCTGTTTGATCTGCGCTTGTACTTTCGCAACTTCGAGATGATGCATGGTGAGTTCTCGGAGCAGTTTGGTTTGCTCGAGCTGCGCTTGAAGCAGGTCTTGCTGATTCCCCATCCCGGACCGGTAGCGTGCGTCGGCTGCTTGTTCAACTTGCTTGAGAAGTTGGCCGTCGCTCTCAAGGATTCCAAGCGTGTCAGACAGATACGCAAGCTGGAAGTACGTCGATTTGACTCCGGCGAGCACCGCGCGACGCACCGACTCGTACTGCTGCTGTGCAACATCCGCATCTTGTGCTGCCATGTCCCCTTTGAGCCGCAGCTTTCCTGGGTAGGGTAAATCCTGAGAGACACCGAGGCCGAAGTAAGCAAAGTTGCTGTTGGTGTATCCCGCAAACGGGCGCGGGCTGCCGACACTGAATTGCTGAACTTGGAATTGCGGACCGGGGAGCGTTGAGACTTGCGACGGAACCTGCTTGGCAGCCTGCCAGCCCTGCCGCGCCGCTTGAATCTGCGGGTTGTTCCGCCCCGCCTCGTTCAACAAGTGTTGTAATAGAGTGACCGTTTGAGAATCCGCCTGTCCCTCGTGCTCGGCAGTAGCTTGAATCGGTCCTGCCGTCTTCGTTTGACTAAGAGTTCCAGGCGCGCATGCAAAGAAAACGAGGAATACGACAGACCAACAGCGTATGCGTGCTTGAAAGAATTTATGTTGCGGTGTTTCGCCGCATAATGCCGACATTTTATTGCCTCCTGAAAAGACCTGAAAAATCCAGCGATTGGAAAGTGGAATTGTGATCCGCGCGGTGATTGTTAAGGCAGCGGCGCAGAATCCCATTAAAGACACAAATGGAGACGAGGTGTGCAGGACGCACACCAATAGGCGGCTCTAAATCAGAAGGGAGGCGTAAAGCGTGTAGAGTTCTGGGGGCGAATGTTGCGCAGCTTCGACGGTCACAAGTGGTCGGGGAACTGAGCGCGTAGTATCAAGCGTTCGTGTGTAGTCGAAAACCGCAACTGCTGGCGCGTGAAGCGAAGCATGCGCTGCGGGCAGCATGTTTGGCGTTCTCGCAGAGGTCATGTTCTTGCAGCAGCCATGATTATGATTCGCTGGCGTGCACGGCATAGAGGCGCAGCATTTCATGCTCTGCTGGTCCGGGGCAATGGCAGACACACAGTCCCCAAATTGCAGGAACAACAAAGCACCCGCCGCTAACACGAAAAGTAGTCGCTTCCTCATTATCTTTTTTCACTTTACGATGATAGTACGCGCCGGTCAAGAAATTGGATGTGATGTGTGTCGGGTCCGCAGCGACAGTGTTCAACGGGCCTCGGCTAACGCTACTCCAAGCTCTCAATGCCGAAAAACCGCTTGACTCTGGACTATACTCCAGGGTGTAGCCTTCAGAAAGGAGTCATGCGATGCAAATCGGCGTCGTCGCAAAAAGAATCGGCCTCAGCGTGGATGCAATTCGCTTTTACGAGCGCAATGCCTTGCTCCCTCGGCCTCCAAGAACGGAGGGAGGCTTCCGCCAGTACCAAGAAAACGATGTTGAAACGCTGGCTTTCATCCGCCGCGTTCAGGGACTGGGATTCAAACTCAGCGAGATCCGTGGCCTTTTGGATCTGCGGGGAAGCCGCTTGCAACCATGCGCACCGGTGCGCCGCCGTCTGGAAGAAAAGTTGGCTGACGTAGAGCGGAAACTTGCTGACCTTCAGAAGCTGGAGCACGAGTTGCGTCTGGCCCTGCGCAGTTGCAACACAGAGCTGCGCAAGCGGCCGGCTCATTGCCCGATTTTGAGAGATAGAAGCCAACGAAAACCGGGAGCGAAAAGTGAAAATTGAAGTTCTGTATGTGGCGGAATGCCCGTCTCACCCTGAAGCAGTGAAACTCCTCAGGGATATCTTGGCGGCAGAAGGCGTCACGGCTGAGATTCATGAAGTGCTCGTCAGGGACGAACGGATGGCTAACGAACTTAGGTTTCTTGGCTCTCCGACCGTTCGAATCGACGGGCGAGACGTAGCCGGAGAATCGCAAAAGCCGCAAAGCTTCGCGCTAAGCTGCCGTTTGTACGCGGGCTCGAAACATGTGGGTCTTCCGCCAATGGAAGTGATCCACCGCGCGGTCGCCGAAGCCAGGCGAGGCGGAAAACCATGAAACAAGCCAAAGGCATTTCGGCGTCGATAGGAGCGATTCTCAGTGTCCTGGCGACGGTCGGTTGTTGCTTTCCGATCGGATTCACCGCCGCGCTAGGAGCGGGCGCTGCGAGCGCTTTCTTTGCGAAACTGCGTCCGTTTCTCTTGGGACTCTCGATTGTGCTAATCGGTCTCGGATTTTGGCAGCAGCATCGAGCCAAACAGTGCGCGGTCCGGGGCCGATGGATTAGCGAAATAATGCTTTGGGCGGCAGTGGTTATTGTCGTAGGAATGATTCTGTTCCCTCAACAAGTCGCCGGGTTACTTGCGGGCGAGCTGTGGCGGTCGCCGAAATGAGAAAGAGAATCATAGTTCTCGGCTTAGTGGCTTTGGCCGTCCTGTTTGCGTCGATTTACTTGCGCGGACCTGGGACAGTCCCTGCGGGCCAGAAGCCGATAGTGACACTTTCTTCCACGAATATCAGTGGATTCGAAGGTGCGTTTGATGCGGATGCTGATATGCCGCGCTTGGTTTTGCTGCTCTCTCCGACATGACCGCTTTGCCGGCGGGGGTCCTCCGCAATCGAACAGCTTTTTGCCAGGCATCCTGAGTGGAAACTGCACGTGCTGGTTGTTTGGGAGCCGATTCTCCTGACGGACTGGCGACCGCCGAGCGGGAGCACATTGGCTGGGATATTGGACATTCGAGCGCAGCAATTCTGGGATCCACAACATGAAGTGGCGAAGGCATTGAGTCGAATAGAGGAGCCAGACCCTGGCGAGAAGTTTCATTGGGATGAAGCGGTCTTGTATGCGCCGCATTCAGAATGGAAAAACGCACCAAGGCCATTGTTTTGGCGTGGTCCGGTCTACCGGGTGATTCCTGGCCTTGAAACGGCAATCAGTGAGATTGCTCATCAAACACCTTAGAAACGCCCGAAGAACAGAAAGCTTATGTGTCCTTATGTTATTTGGCGGAGAGCAACTTTGAAACTTAGGAGGGAATAGTCGAATGCAGGTCGCGGGCGTAGAAAGTACACCGTCAAAGGCGTTCTGCTGCGTCTCGCCGCCCAGCTTCTGCTTCTGTGCGGCTGTGTTTGTGATTGCTTATGTGGGTGCCCTGCTGGCGATCGGTGCGCTGCACATTGAGCAATACCATTCTACTGCGCTTTACGCAGCTATTGGCGTGAGCTGCATCGCAACATTTTTTCACAATCGAACTTTTCACTGCATGATTACAGGACCATTATTTCTTTTGGTCGCGCTGGCACTTGCCCTGCAAACGGCCGGCGTTTGGAGAGTTAGTGCTGGCTTGCTGTGGCCTGTTGTGCTGATTGTCGTCGGAGCTGCGCTGCTGCTGGAGCGAAAGTTTGCGTCGTAAACACTCGGCCATTCCCGTTGGCGGCTTGCCAGCGAGCGGCTAAGAATTGAGGAGGAACTGTCAATGCGAACTATTTATCTATCGTTGTTTGTCATCGTTGGATTTCTAATGTTGGGATGGGCAGGTCCGGCGCGCGCTCAAGATTGCGACCAGGATTGTGCGAAGGCTGCCCACTCCAAGACAGAGCCAGCCATGTGTACTAAGCCTGCGTATTTCAAGACAAAGCCCGTCACGGGACTGAAAGCGATGTCCGCGACGACCACGAATGCGCTGCGAGATGAGTTCAACGCATCGAGCGACAAGGTTCGCATCGTCGCTCTTCTTTCTCCATCGTGTCCGGGATGCCAGTCTGGACATGCGGTTGTGGGCCGGGTTCTCAAGAAATTCTCCTCTCCCGAATTGCAAGCCGTATTGGTGTGGGAGCCGATGCGTAGCGATGACAGCCCTGCGGCTGCGACGCAGCAGGCGGAGAAGGTTCAGGACACTCGCATCTGGCAGGGCTGGAACGGAAACAGAAACCTCGGAAATCTTTTTGAGAGGACTCTCAATCTGCATGAAACCGCGTGGGACGTTTATCTGCTATATAAACCCGGCATTAAGTGGGAGGGACAAGATCCGCCAGATCCCACATTCTGGATGCATCAGTTAACAGGTGCGGATCCCAAGCTGTTGTTGTGCGCTGACCCGACGCGGCTCAGCACAGAGGTGGGAAGGCTACTTGGCGATTCCGAGCAGGCTCCTCATGGAAACTGAAGACGCGAATCCCGTCGTCTCGACCGCGTCCTATTGGGCGAAAGATTTGGCGTGCGGCAGCGATATGTGCCCAAAGAGTTTGTCTCGCTATAGGACTTCATCCCACGATTCGGGAACAATCGAGGAACAAAACCTGCCAAACACCGTCTAAAACCGGGTAAAGTGACATAGGTAAAGACTAGACGAACCAACTACTTGCTGTTCTTGGAGTAGCTTTGCAAGCAGGGGGTCGCCGGTTCGATCCCGGCCACGTCCACCAACATCTTCCTGATTACAAAAGGGTGCGACCGCAGGTTTGATGCTGGCGCTCATCGCGAACCTGGCAACATGCGTCTATCTTGCATTGCTGGGGGCTTTTACGATTACTATTCCTATGGGTGCAGCCTGGTAACGGGATCCCGATTCTCATCAATGGTTGTCTCCACTGGGA
Organism: Candidatus Acidiferrales bacterium; assembly: GCA_049787175.1. GTDB lineage: Bacteria > Acidobacteriota > Terriglobia > Acidiferrales > UBA7541 > DAHUXN01. The sequence goes on from JBAQYT010000231.1 coordinate 8,754, forward strand.
TTTTCCACGCTTCAATCGAAAGGTCAGGCATTGCCCTCTGCGCTTTGACGCTCTCTCGTTTAGCATCGGCTTCAGTCAGAGCAAGTACAGCGTAGGCCGTCGCTGCGTCGTCCATAAAATCGGAGACGTTGGAAAACGGATTGAGACGCCGTTTATTCAGTGAATACGCTTCCCAGTGACCGCCCCAACTCTGATTCCGAATAAGCCAAGAGAGGCCATCTCTCACGTGAGGGTTATCGCGCGAGAGGCCCACTTGTTGCAGCACATATGTAATAAAACCAGTAGCATACCCATCGCTCCTCATCACCAGTGGCGTCCTATCCTTCCGCTTCCACGCACCGACAAGTGAAGACGCGCACCAGCCTCCGTCCGCCCGTTGCTTACTTAGAATCTCGTTGACGATGGATTCTTGCTGCCCTGGTTTGAGGATCCCGGGAATTTTCGCGGACACCCACAATAGCGATATGCGATTCAGTAGCGTCTGCGCCGCCGATTCGCGATGGAGATATTGGCGCAGGCTTTCGAGGTTCTGTTGGATTTCCGGCGACGAGCGGTAATTTTCGGGAGCCAAACCCACGGCAATTGCTGCCAGCGTGGCGCCATAATACGCTGAGTCGTATGCCTCCCATGGTTCATTATTGAATTCAATCCACTGCCACGCGCCCTGCTCCGCGCCAGTGCTTTCCTGCAAGGACCACATTTCGTCGAACGCGGACCGCGTGTCCGCGGTGAGTCTCCCGCTTCGAGCGTCGTAGCTTGCAAGAATCAGCGCGTTGAGAACCGCTTCCGTTCCGCGCGATGCACGGGCTTGATTCGGATAGTACGGCTGAATATCTTTCCACAACCGCACGCGCTTTGTGACGTTGTCGATAAGTTCACGTTCATTGATGGAGAGGCCGGTCGCGCCAAGTTCCAAGTCAATTGCCTGACGGGATAGGGCATACGGCATCGCCGTGTGGCAAGAGACGCAGAAAGTCCCCTGGTCGCGGGCGGCATGCGGCCAAGCCATCCATGTACCCTCTCGCTGGTCCAGATAAGCAGCCGCCGCCTTCCGGTTCCAAGAATCTTCAAGCTTAGTCTCGGCGGGATACGAGCATCCCGCACAAAATCCCGCAAGAACGCACAGCGCGAGTGCGGGCAGTCCTCGTCTTGTCCTCTTCATCGCGCGGACATTCTTGCAGGCGCCACGGCGTCTCGTCAATGTTCAACGATGTGCCAACCTGGACGGTCGGATTGAACACGGAGACAAGCAAAGCTGCTACTGCGCGCTGGGCAAACGGGGCGAAGTAATTGAGGAAGGCTGCGTCGGCACGAGCAAGAATGCGATGGTCAAGGTATTTGGCTCGACCGCTGCATCGAATCGGCCTGGAAGTTGACTCGCATTCTCCCTTTGGAGCTTCCTACCGATTGCGGGCGGATGACGGCGTACTCGGAAACAGCATCACGTTGGTGCGTCGCCCCGGGTCCAAGTCAGCCAGGGCGTGTTACCTTAATATTTTTGACCCGCAGCCACCCTCACCAGGTATCCGAGAATCCTCTTTCAATTCGGTCCGATTGCTTGCTACCGAAATTCGTTAGCGTCCCTGTCCACTTTCTGGGCCCCCGCGCCGTAGCGTCGGATTGGAACATCGCAGGGAAGTCGCCCGACCCATTTAGGGCCTAGTGGTCTTCTTTCCGGCAGGCGGTCTCATCCGTTTTTCATGTTCACCGCCTTCCGTGCTCAGCAATGTTAGAGAATCTTTCGCGTTAAACGGGTATTGACGCACGGATTGTTGTCCTGTGGTGTCTAGGGAAATGTCCACACGCCGGTTGCTGGCCAAAAGAATCACGTGCAAGTTGCTCTCTATTCGCTGACGCTCCTCATTACTCAAGTCAGGGTTCCGTTCAATCAGTTGTTTCACTTGTTCGGCATCCAGGTTTTCCTCCTTGCCCAAGGATCGAGTCTCGATGTTCGCTTCAGGAACTCCGTGTTCGACCAGGAAGCTCTTGGCGCGCGCTACGCGCCTATCCGTTAAGTCCTTGTTATATTCAATCGAACCGCGACGGTCTGCGTGACCCTCGAAGATCAAATGGGCCTGTGGCTTGAATGTGAGATATCGGTTGAAATCGCTCGCGAGTGTTAGCAGGACATTCTGCTGACTCCCTACCAGACCACCGGCGGGATTTGCAACCGTAGGCCGGGAGGTGGCGAAGTATATGCTGTGAAGTGCAAGCCTCGTTTCAAGTTCCTTCACTTCTATCGGAGCCTCGGCTGCTTGCACTTCAACAGCTACTGCACAATCGGCCGTCCCGGTGTGTCCATCGTCCACGTGGCCCGTGATCGTGTACGACCCTGGCGGCAAATCATCCGTCCCAAACCTCACGGAAGATCCCGAGCCCTCCACTCTCCCGCCACTGGCGTTCCAAGAGAAAGACAATGGGTCATTGTCGGGGTCAATGGCTGTGGCAGTGATCTCCACTGGCTGGCCGACCGTCACGGTTCCACGGTCTGCGGAGCAACTCATCGTTGGCGGACGGTTTGGATGGGGTTCGACGCGAACACTGACTGAGCATGCGGCCGCGCCGTTTCGACCGTTGTCCACCCGCACTTTGATCGTGTATGTGCCTGGTGGCCGATCCGAAGAACTCCAGCGAGCTTCAGGGCCAGTTCCTTCTATGGCGCCATCGCTTGCCGACCACGTATAGTTCAAAGGATTTTGGCCCGGATTGCCGACCTGAACGTCTACGGCAACCCAATCACCGGATCCGGCATAAACCATCGTCTTATCCACTGAGCAAGTAGCCGCCATAGGTGCGCTCGGCGGTGGAGAAGGTGCTCCGCCGAAGCGAAAGACGATGCCCGTGGAAAGACGGACGTTCTTCTGCCATCCGCGGTCTGTCCCGTCGGTCGAGAGGAGATCCTTAAAATGGGTCAGCAGGAAATCACCTTGAATCAGGCGTATTGCAATGTGATGGGTAATTGTGATGTCGAGACCGGCACCGATCGCCGTGGCGAAGGCATTGCCGGAACCAAGGGGCGTACAAGCTGAAATTCCGGTGCATCTGGAAATGGTCACCGAACTCGCATGTGCTCCCCCGAATAGTGCCTGGGCAAATGGAGTGAACCTTTCATGCCGGTATGAGAAGCGTGGACCGAAAAGGTAGGTGTAGGCACTCCCGCCTGCATTGAACGTTTCGCTTGTGGTCGGCGTGAAAAGCGTCACCTTGCTGTTGTCATAGCCGCCAAAATCCGCCACCAGACCTAAATACCTCTTTAGGTTGTATGCGATGGACGTGCTTCCGCCATGCAGGTAGCCCATACGGTTGCTGAGCGCCGTGGGCACGGCACGCCAGAAGGAATATCCGAGAAACCACTCGACCTTGGGATAGTAGTCTTCCGGTTCGTCCCACCGGCGCGTCGCAGCGTCCGGCTGTGCATCACTTCGGGACTCCGATTGCAGACTTGTTGAGGAGAATCGCACGAGCAAAGGTTCAGCCGTATCTGGCTGGGCCTTGGCCGGGGCATTCGGAGCGACAAGGGGAGCAGGCTCATCCTTCTTCGCTGTTGTTTTCGGTTTGGCTCCGTCGTCCGCGTACAGCGCAGGCACCATTACAATAGCAACCGCCATTGTCGCAATAATGCGGACTCCCCATTTCATTGTTGCCTCCTGAACTGTGCCTGCCAACCGCGAAGCGAGCCGTCGAACCCTGCTCGCCGTGCACTCTGTCCGAACGATCCCGGGCCTATTGCTGAGGTACGTTTACGCTCGCGCCGTTAACTGTCACCGATCCCGCTCCCCCTGGGCCCGATCCGGCAAAGAGCCGCCCATTTACCACTGCGCCGCCATCCTGCGTAATGGATACGTCGGCCAACACGGTCCCTTGGAAAATGCTATTCGTGCCAAGGGTCGCTGACGTGCCAACCACCCAAAAAATGTTGCTCGCCTTGGCGCCACCGGCCAGAATGACCGAGCCCGCCGTCGTGAGTGTAGACCCCATCTGGAAGATGAAAACTGCATTGGGATTGCCCTGAGCGTCCAGAGTGACATCCGTCGAGATCAAAACCGATGTCGAGTTTTTATAGAGTCCAGGAGTGAATACCAGGCCGCCCATGTCACCCGGCAGGGTTTGCGAATTGGTAGATCGGCTGACGGCGTCGTTATAGGCGGCCAACAGAGCGGCTTGGGCCTGAGTTACGACAGTACCGGGCCCATAGATCGTCCCGTTCACTTGGGCCGGAGGTATTCCCTGCGAGGTTCCGGGGCCTACTCCAACGTTACCGTTAACGATCACAGGACCCGTGCTCGTAGTCAAGGCAGTAGCCAGTACCGCAAAACTCCCCGCCGCCCCGAGATTGACGGTTGCCGGATATGCTCCGCCTGCCACCGCGCCCGTTGTGAAGCTCCACGGATTCGGTACTTGGCCGGCCGCAAGTGCATTCTTGTCGAGATCCTGAACCGTCGGTGAAATCGTGGCCGTGTATTGGGTGTTGGCAGCGAGATTGGCTGACGGAATAAAGGTTGCGATTTGGCTTGCCGCGTCATACGCGACGGTGCCGGATACGGGAGTTCCGTCCGTGGTCGCAGTGACCAAGAAAGTCTCGGTCGTGATCGCCGCTGGATTCATCGCCGTGCTGAAAGTTGCATTGACGGTCGCGTCGATGGGGACGGCCGTGGCCCCGTCAACAGGATAGGTGAGTGTCACCGTCGGGGCGGTCGTGTCCAGGGCCGTTCCCGTCGTAAAGGTCCACGGATTTGGGACGTTACCAGTCTTCAATGCATTGCCATCCAAGTCTTTGGCCGCGTTTGAAATCGTTGCGGTGAATTGAGTGCTGGCCGCAAGATTGGCGGTTGGCGTAAAGACTGCCGTGTTGCTTGGTGCGTCGTAGGTAACTGTGCCCGTTATGGGAGTTGCGCCGACAGTCGTCGCCACGGTGAATGTCCCCGTCGCGGAAATCGTGGCAGGATCCATCGCCTCGCTGAAAGTTACGGCGATTTCCTGGTTGAGCGGCACATTCGTCGCTGTGGCGACAGGATCCGTCAAAAGCACCGTGGGGGCTGTGGCATTCGCAAGCGCACCGGTTGTGAAGCCCCAGATGTAGTCGCTCGCCAGCGCCTTACTCGAGGGGTTCTGGGCCGCAGTCGTAATTTTGGCGGTAAACAGAGTACTGCCTGCGAGATTGGCCGTTGGCGTGAAGATGGCTGTGTCGCTCGCTGGATCGTAGGTGACTGTGCCTGGCACGGCACTTCCGCCAGCTGCCACCGTAAAGGTCCCGGGGGCGATAATTGTGGCAGCGGACATGGGCTCGCTAAAGGTTGCGACGATCTTCTGGTTGATCGGTACCTGCGCCGCGGTATTGGCAGGGTTTGTGGAAGTCACGAAAGGCTGGGATGCCGTGCTGAATGTCCAAACATAGTTGGCAGCCAGCGCTTGGCCGGTCGGGGTCTGGGCACCGGTCGTGATGGTGGCGGTGTACATGGTGTTAACGGCGAGCGAGGCTGTCGGTGTAAAGGTGGCGGTCGTTCCCGCGTAACTTACCGTTCCCAACACAGCCGTCCCTCCAGGTCCCGTCAGCGTAAAAGTTGTTGTGTTGATGGTGGTAGCGTCCATCGTCAAATTGAAATCTGCGCTCACGGTCCCATTGAGGGCCACCCCGGTCGCACCGTTCGCTGGGACTGTGGCAGTCACAGCAGGAACCAGAACGGGCGCCTGTTCTCGTCCGCATCCGGCTGCAAGGCCAGTCAGCAAGAACGCCAGAACCCAGATCATTCGAACAGTTACGCTACGCATTAGAATCTCCTCTTCCGTCGTTAAATCGCGTTGTCCTCTGGCCGTATTGGCGCCCAAGGGAGCTAGATTGAAGGGTGGACTGTTGACGAGAAGAAGCTCTCGCTTTCACCGCACACGACGTGAATGTTGGAAGGTCCAGGAAGATTGCTCAATCAACCGTCCGCGCGCGTGTTTCAAATTGGCCACATCAAGTAATTGAGCGAACGCTATAAATTTTGAAATTTCGATCTCACAGTTACTCATGAAGGAAGAAGTCCATGCAGGGCCCGTGCCAAAGGTAATTTAGGATTCTTAAGTCCTCAGGGCGAGAATCAACTCGGGACAAGTCTTTGATTTCAGCGGAGACAACTCGCGTCGTTCTTCAGTACTGCAGGAGCAGTTTCACTTCGTCACTGGTTTTCGTCCCACCTTGGGAAAGAAACCGAACCATTTCAGGACGATCTTGCGGGGTTTCCGTTAATTCAGATAAGCGACATGTCACCGACAATCACGACCTCCTATACGGTCATCCGGGTCATTGAATCGATTGGGAATCGATTGGCTACAAGATGGGCGCTGTGCAAATGACTATTCATATCTCAACGCGACCATCGGATCCACGCGCGAAGCCCGCCGCGCTGGAAGGTACGCTGCCGCCCACGCCACCAAGCTCAGCACCACAACCACGCTCACAAATGCCGTCGGGTCCCACGTCTTCACTCCAAACACTAGCGAGGCCATGTACCGCGAGAGTGCCAGCGCCGCCGCTACGCCGATCACCACGCCCGCCAATGCCAGGCTCATTCCTTGCCTCACCACCATCCTTCGCACGTTTTCCGGGCTTGCGCCGAGCGCCAGCCGAATTCCGATTTCCTGCGTCCTTTGCTGCACGGAATATGCCATGAGCCCGTAAATCCCAATCGCCGCCAGCAGCAGCGCCACCGCCGCGAAGATTGTCAGCAGCATCATGTTGAAATCGCTCCGCGCCGTGGATTCCACTACCACTTGGTCCATGGACTCTACGTGCCCCACGGGTAATCCTCCACTCGCCTCGCGCAACTGCTTCTGGATTTCGGCGCTCAGCGAAAAGGGATTCACTTTCGTTCGAATCGCAAATTGGATCGGCGTGATCCGCGAATTCAGCGCGGTCACTCCGTCCGGCACTTGCGCCACCGGAATGTACATGATCGGAAACGGATCTGAGTCGAGCCCGCCGTTCCTGGCGTCTCCTACGATCCCGATAATCTGCCTCGCTGGCTCCGCGAATTCCGGCCCCACACCTTTGCCGATGGTGATTCGCGCTCCCACCGCGTCTCCCTTCGACCAGTACCGCTTCGCCATTGCTTCACTGACCAGCACCACTCCGGGCGCCCCCGCATCATCATGGATCGTGAACATCCGCCCGCGAAGCAGCGGAATCCGGAACACCGAAAAATATTCTGGCGAGACAATGTCGTAGCCTGCGCCGCCATCATTCGGCCCATTTGTGTGCGGCTTTCCTTCGATTGAGAAGGGCAGTCCTAACCCTCCCTCGAGGGGCAAACAACACGTCGTCGCCATCGCCTCCACTCCAGGCACGGCCTCCACACGCCGCCTTGCATCCTCTACCAGTTGCGCCACGCCTGCCGTCTTCTGGAACCGCGACCCCGTCACCGACATATTCATCGTCAGTACGTTGTGAGTGCTGAATCCCGGATTCACGTTTCGCAGCGCCGCAAACGTGCGGATCAGCAGCGCCGCTCCCACCAACAGGATCAGGGCCAGCGCCATTTCCGTCACCACCAGCAGCGACCGCGCCTTGTTTTGCCTTAGCCCGCTCCCCGATCGCGACCCGCTTTCGCGCAGAGTGACGCTCAAATCCGCTCGTGACGCGCCGAGCGCCGGAATCAGCCCGAACAAAATTCCCGTCACCACCGATATCAGCAGCGTGAACCCCAGCACCCGCCAGTCCATCGTCACGCCTGCTCCGTGCTCGCCAATCAGCGGAATGTTCCCCGGATTCATCGCCAGCAGCGCCCGCACTCCAAAATATCCCAGCACCAGCCCCACCGCTCCTCCGGCCAGCGACAGCAGCACGCTCTCCGTCAGCAGTTGCGAAATAATCCGCCTCCGTCCTGCTCCCAACGCCGCCCGAATCGCGATCTCCCTCCTGCGTATCGTTGCCCGCACCAGCAGCAAATTCGCCACGTTCGCGCACGCAATCAGCAGCACGAAGCCCACGGCTCCCATCAACACCAGCAACGAAGTCCCGGCGTCTCCTACCTCGGCGTCACGCAGCGGTACCACCGTGAACCCCTCCTTCGGTCCCAGGGATTTCGGGAATTTCCGCCGGAATTCTTCCGCCGCGACGTTCATCGCCGCCTTCGCCATGGCCACCGTCACGCCCGGTCTCAGCCGCGCCGTTGCGATCGGGTAGAACGATTGGTCAGTGCTGGTCGGATCGGCCTCCAGCGGAAGAATAACGTCCGTCGGCACGTCGGGATGAAACGCCGCTCCCAGCACTCCGGTCACCACGTACGGATCTCCTCCGAGCTCGATGGTCTTGCCGACGATCTGCGGGTCCGCGCCAAACTGGCTGCGCCACAATCCATTCGACAACACCACTAGCTTCGGGCCGCCTGGGCGGTCTTCCTCTTCCGTGAACGCTCGCCCGATTTCCATCGGCACGCCGAACACGCGGAAATAGCCCGCCGACGTTCGAATGCCGTGCAGTTGCTCCGGCCTGTCGACACCGGTTAGGTTGACGCCCGGCCCTCCCGGATCGTAAGCCGTCACCGCCTCGAATGCTTGCGTCTGCTCCCGCCATACGTTGAATATCGGAATGGACGTGGCGTTGAAGCTCCCGCCTGGGCCGCTCACCTCCAATTCCACCAGCCGCTCCGGCTGCGGATACGCCAGTGGCTCCAGCAGCACCTTGTTCACCACCGTGAAGATCGCTGTGTTCGCACCAATCCCTAGCGCCAGCGCTAAGATCGCTGTGATCGCGAACCCCGGGCTCCGCAGCAGCATTCGCGCCGCGTATTTCACGTCCTGCCAAAGGTTTTGCATGGGTGCACCTCTTGAACGCGCCAAGCTTAGCGCAAATGCTCTTCCGAATTCGCGCTTAACTAGCCCTGTGCAATCTGCTCTTATAAGTCCATTGATGGCGCGTAAGAACTCGCAGTTGTCCGCTTGCGGGAGGACATGTGGCGGAACCGCACAACCATTTACGCTCAGATTCCGATTTGTCCGTAGTCCGGAAGTTATAGGCTGGGGACTCGATTGATGTGAGCCAAATCTGTGATCATGCGCTCAACAGAATCGGCAGGGGTTCTCAACATGCACTGTCCAATACGAGACAGTTTCATCGTTAGCGCTCCGTCATAGTTCAGGTTGGGATTTAGCTTGATAGACCGAACTAAGGATAGCAAGGACCTGAGAAGGTTCTGCAATTGACCACACAAAATTTCAGGTGTCGCAGTCAATCTCACGCATGCGGAGGGCCGATCAAGCAAGGATAGCGTTGTGAAGTACGAAGCCGCACTCAAGACGGACAGTTCCTATTGATCGTCCGCGGTACGCCAGCAGGGGTGGCTAAAGCGAGGAAGGCTATCGAAATCACGTCTCACTCGACTCAGGAGAACAGGAGAAAAGCCAACCGCAGCAGCGGTTGTTTAGCTTTTGCGCGCGTTGTACCGGCAAGGTTATTTCGATCGGCATTGTCGTCCTTTGGCGCGTATCTCAGGGCCTTTTAACGTACCGGTAATTTCGTGTCCGTTTTCCTTCTACTTCGTCCACGTTCGCAAGCCCGACAACCACGTGCGCGAAAGTGGCTTCGTTCGGATTGCCGAACGATGAAAAACCGATCCATGAAACAAACGAATCCACGCATTCTGGTGATTAATGGCGGCTCGTCAAGCATCAAGTTCGCTTTGTTCGAAGCCAGTGACACGCTCCGGCGGAATCTGGGCGGCGGGATTGAGCGGATTGGATTGCCGGAGACCACCTTCCATGTGAAAGGTTTGAACCAGGCAGACGACTTTTCACGATTACTGAAAGCGCCGGATCACACCGTAGCGGTGGGCGCTTTGATGGAATGGATCGAGGAACGCAGCAGGCGTGACGCATTGAGCGCGGTGGGGCATCGCATCGTGCATGGCGGCCCGAAGTATTTCAAGCCGCAGCGAATCACTGCGGAAATGATTAAGGAGCTGCACCAGCTCAGTCCATTCGATCCTGACCATTTGCCGGAGGAAATCCTGCTGACCGAGGCGTTTCATCGCCGATTTCCGGATCTTCCTCAAGTGGCATGTTTCGACACAGCTTTTCATCATGACCTACCGCGCGTTGCGCAAATGTTGCCGATCCCGCGCCACTACGAAGCGCAGGGCGTGCGGCGGTACGGTTTTCACGGGTTGTCGTATGCCTTTCTCATGGAAGAACTCGCACGCCTGGGCGACGCGGCGGCGGCGACTGGCCGCGTCGTTCTCGCCCACCTCGGCAATGGCGCGAGTCTCGCGGCAGTGCGTGACGGCAAATCCGTGGACACGAGTATGAGTTTCACTCCAACCGCTGGGGTGCCGATGAGTACGCGCTCAGGCGATCTCGATCCCGGGCTGGCTTGGTATCTGGCACGTATTGAAAAAATGAGCGCGAAGCAATTCAACGAACTCGTCAATTTTCAGTCCGGGTTGCTCGGTATGTCCGAGACCAGCTCCGACATGCGCGATTTACTCGGCCGCGAAAAGCAGGACGTTCGGGCGGCTGAAGCGGTCGCCCTGTTTTGCTACCAGGTCAAGAAATGGATTGGGGCATTCGCAGCGGCGTTGGGTGGATTGGACACACTGGTTTTCGCCGGTGGAATCGGGGAGAACGCACCGTCGGTCCGCGCCCGGATTTGCGATGGATTGGGATTCCTTGGAATCGAACTCGAAGAAAAGCGAAATGCCGCGAACGAGGGCGTGATTTCCACGCCGGCCAGCCGGGCCGCTGTTCGCGTCATTCATACGGACGAGGAATACATGATCGCCAAAACAGTTTGCTGCATTCTTGGGGTTGGACGAAAAAAGGGAGATTAGATCCATGAAAGCTAACACGCTCGCACCGGAACTACTCGATAAGACACCCGACGCGGTGAACCAAAAAAACCTAACCGTGAATACCAACACACTTACTTCGGAACTCCTGCGCAAGATGGATGCCTACTGGCGAGCCGCCAACTATCTGTCAGTCGGGCAAATTTATCTCTTCGACAATCCGCTGCTGAAGGAGCCGTTGAGACTGTCGCACGTAAAGCCCCTGGTGGTTGGACACTGGGGCACAACGCCGGGCCAGAATTTCATCTACGTACACTTGAATCGGGTCATCAAGAAGTATGACCTGAATATGTTCTACATTGCTGGTCCCGGCCACGGCGGCCCAGCGCTTGTCGGCAACGTCTACCTCGAAGGAACCTACAGCGAGATTTATCCGAACATCAGCCAGGACGAAGCCGGAATGAAAAAGCTATTCAAGCAATTCTCGTTTCCCGGCGGTATTTCCAGCCATGTTGCGCCGACGACGCCGGGATCGATTCACGAAGGTGGCGAGTTGGGGTACTCGCTCAGCCATGCCTTCGGAGCCGCTCTCGACAATCCCGATCTGATCGTCGCCTGCGTCATCGGTGACGGTGAAGCGGAAACGGGACCCCTGGCGACCGCATGGCAGTCCAACAAGTTTCTCAACCCAATTACTGATGGAGCCGTGCTGCCGATCCTGCACCTCAATGGCTACAAGATCAGCAATCCGACCGTCCTGGCCCGCATCGAGAATGAAGAATTGGAGCAATTTCTGCGAGGCAACGGTTGGACGCCTTACTTTGTCGAAGGCGACGAGCCGGAAAAGATGCATGAACTCATGGCCACCACCTTGGAAACGGCCATTGAGCAGATCCAGCAAATCCAAAGCATTGCACGGAACAACAACGACACCACTCGGCCGCGTTGGCCGATGATCGTACTCAAGTCGCCCAAAGGCTGGACGGGACCGAAAGTGGTCGATGGCCTGCAAATCGAGGGCACTTTCCGAGCGCATCAGGTGCCGCTCCTGGTGGATTCCGAACATCCGGATCATGTCAAGCAATTGGAAAGCTGGATGAAAAGCTACAAGGCCGAGGAGTTGTTCGATGAAAATGGGCGGCTCATCCCTGAATTGGCCGATCTCGCGCCGAAGGGCGACCGGCGGATGGGCGCCAATCCGCACACCAACGGTGGAATTCTGCTGCGCGACTTGCGCATGCCGGATTTCCACATCCACGCGGTGAATGTGCCTTCGCCTGGCGCCGTTGATGGCCAAGATACGCTCGTGCTGGGTAAGTTCCTGCGTGATGTGGCCAAGCTGAACCAAGATCAGCGCAATTTTCGTATCTTCGGTCCCGATGAGACACTCTCGAATCTTCTGGGCGCGATTTTCGAATTCACCAATCGTCAGTGGGACGCCCGGGAAGTGAAGAACGATGAATTCCTGGCGCCCGCCGGACGCGTGCTGGACTCGATGCTCAGCGAGCACCAATGCGAGGGTTGGTTGGAGGGATATCTCCTGACCGGGCGGCACGGGCTGTTTAACAGTTATGAAGCCTTCATTCGTATCGTCGACTCGATGTTCAGTCAGCACGCCAAGTGGCTGAAGGTAACGTTGGAACTGCCGTGGCGTCGGAAAATAGCGTCGCTGAACTATCTGCTCGCCTCCCACGTCTGGCAGCAGGATCATAACGGTTTCACGCACCAGGATCCCGGATTCCTCGACCATGTCATCAACAAAAAGGCCGACATCGTGCGCGTCTACCTTCCGCCTGACGCCAATTGCCTGTTGTCGGTTTTCGATCACTGCCTGCACAGTCGCCATTATGTCAACGTGGTAGTTGCAGGCAAGCATGCCTTGCCGCAATGGCTGACCATGGACGCCGCCGTTGTTCATTGCACCGAAGGAATTGGCATCTGGCAATGGGCCAGCAACGACCAGGGCGCCGAGCCGGACGTCGTGATGGCCTGCTGCGGCGACACGCCCACGCTCGAGATTTTGGCGGCCGTTTCCATCCTTCGCAAACATCTGCCCGATCTGAAAATCCGCGTGATCAATGTCGTGGATCTGATGAAGCTGCAGTCTTCGAGCGAGCATCCGCACGGACTGAGCGAAGCAGATTACGATTCGCTTTTCACCAAAGATAAACACATCATCTTCGGCTTTCATGGGTATGCGACGCTGGTCCATCGGCTGACTTACCGCCGCACCAACCGCAACCTTCATGTCCGGGGCTACAAGGAAGAGGGCACCATCACGACGGCATTTGACATGAGGGTGCAGAACGACCTAGACCGGTTCCACCTGGTGCAAGACGTGGTGGATCGCCTGCCGCATTTGGGTTCCAAGGGCGACTACCTGAAGCAGCAGATGCAGGACAAGCTCATCGAGCACAAGCAGTACATCGACAAACACGGCCAAGACATGCCGGAGATTCGTAACTGGAAATGGATGAAGCCGGGCAGTAGCAACGCGAGTCGAGCTTAAAAATATGTCGCAAACGCTACTACCGGCGAGATCGGGCTGCTGGTGATGACTGCGAGTAAAAAGATAAATTATGAGCCAAATACCTCTGTATCCGCTGCGATTCGAACCGATCTATCAGTATCGCCTTTGGGGCGGCCGGCGTTTGGCCAACCTGCTCAGCACGACTCTGCCAAGCGGTCCTATCGGCGAAGCGTGGATACTTAGCGACCGCGATGATCATCCGAGCCGCGTCGCCGATGGGCCGCTTAAAGGGCAGACCATCACTCAATTGCTGGAGCAGTCTCGCAAGCAATTGCTGGGAGAGCTTGCCCAGCGTTTCCGTCGACTCCCACTGCTGCTGAAGTTCCTCGATGCTCGTGAAATGCTCTCGGTTCAGGTGCATCCTGCGGATGCGCAAACTGACCTGCTGCCAGCGGGCGAGAGCGGGAAGACCGAAGCATGGGTCGTGTTGGAGGCAGGAACAAAAAGCCGCATCTTTGCAGGGCTGAAGCTAGGTACCACTCCGGGCGATCTGCGACAGGCGCTCACGAACGGAACCGTTGCGGAGGATCTCGTCTGCTTCACTCCGAAGCCCGGTGATGGTGTTTTCCTACCGGCTGGGACAGTTCACTCTCTGGGCGACGACGTCGTGGTGTTCGAGGTTCAAGAGAACAGCGACGTGACTTTTCGTCTGTACGACTGGGATCACGTTGACGCCAAGACAGGGCACCCGCGGGCACTGCAAATCGATCAGGCTCTTGCCTGTATTAATTTTGCGCATGGAGCGGCCGGCCTGGTAACACCTGAAATGGAAGCGACGTCGCCCGTGAAGCGCGAAAGACTCTTTCATTGCAAGCAATTCCAGTTGTGGCGTCTTCGCGGACTTTTGCCATTTACCGTCGGTGCCGCCGGCGTGGCGCGCGTGTTGGTGTGCATCGATGGCGCGGGGCAGGTCGAGCACGCTGGCGCCACCTATGCAGTCGGAAAAGGGGGCGTAATGCTCTTGCCAGCGGCGGTCGGAGCGTGTGCTTTTCGGCCAAGCGGTGCAGTGAACTTACTGGAAATTGCGCTGCCAGAATAGTTCAAGTCCGGCAATTCCGGGGATCAGTGGCAAAACCGAATATTGTAATCGAGGTCGCAGGAATTCAGGGGGCTGAGAACAGTGAAAAAGCTAATTGTTTTTGATCTGGACGGTACGCTTGCCGAAAGTAAATCAGCTCTTGATGCCGAAATGGCGACACGACTGCATGACCTTCTCGGTGTCGTCAAAGTGGCCGTGATTTCCGGAGGAGATTGGCCTCAGTTTGAAAAACAGTTGCTCTCTCATCTTCCCCACGATGACCGTCTGGTGAATTTATCTCTTCTTCCTACCTGTGGGACAAAGTTCTTCCAATACCACATAGGGAAATGGGAAAAGCTCTATTCAGAAGATTTCACTGCAGACGAAAAACAAAAAATCATCAGTTCTCTAAAGAAAGCCGTCGGAGTGGCGGGCTTCAAGGTCGAAAAGCTGTGGGGAGAAGTAATTGAAGACCGGGGGAGCCAGATAACATATTCCGCATTAGGGCAGCAAGCTCCCTTAGAAGAAAAGGACAAATGGGACGCCGATTTCGCCAAGCGGAAGAAGATCAAAGCGATCCTCGACACTTTTATTCCCGAGTTTTCTGTCCGAATGGGTGGCGCGACATCCATTGATGTCACCAAACCTGGTATTGACAAGGCATATGGAATCAGAAAGCTGCGCGACCTCTTGGGTATTTCATTGAAAGAGATGATTTTCATCGGTGATGCCTTGTTCGTGGGAGGTAACGACTATCCCGCCGAAGAAGCAGGCGTTGTTTCTATCCCAGTTCGAGGTCCCCGTGAGACGAAGCCGGTTACCGAAGCAATCATCGCTTGTTTAGACGGTGAGCGGACAGCGTGACGCTGTGAAAGGGTTTGATGAGTGGATTTAGACTAAAGCGCTTGGGAATGCTCATGGAACCGGAAGCGGGCAATCCTCAGGAGATAGAGGGCGTCCTGAATCCGGCTGCCGCGCGCGGTCCCGATGGTGAGCTCTATCTCTTTCCGCGGCTGGTCGCACGCGGCAATTACTCGCGCATCGGCATTGCGCGAGTGCGCTTCAATGAAGCTGGCGATCCAGCGGGTGTCGAGCGGCTCGGCATCGCGCTCGAGCCCGAAGCTGATTATGAGCGGCGGCCTAATGGCGGCGGTGGTTGCGAAGATCCTCGTATCACGTTCGTGGAACCGCTCCAGCGCTACATCATGGCATACACCGCATTTTCGCCTCAAGGACCACGGATCGCCCTGGCCTTATCCGCGGACCTCTTTCACTGGCAGCGTCTGGGACTCGCGACCTTTGGTCCATACCACGGCATCGAAATCGGCGACGAGGATGACAAGGATGCCAGCCTGTTCCCTATCGCTATTCCTAATCCATCCGGACATCCGGAACTGGCCATCCTCCACCGGCCCCTTTTTCCCGGCACTCGTCCGGAGGAAACAGCCCGCCAGCACGGGTCTCGCAAGATGAATCTTGCTCGGGAGAGCATTTGGATTTCCTACTGCACGATGGCCTTGGAGGGGCGTGAACCAAATCGCTTCGGCCAATTTACCTCGCATCACCGGCTGGCCGCTCCGGTTGCACCCTGGGAGCGTCTTAAGATTGGTGGTGGCACTCCGCCCATCCTAACCAAACACGGGTGGTTGATCATCTACCACGGCGTAAGTGCAATGGCAGAGCTAAACAATGGGCCGCATCCATTGTGCTACTCGGCAGGGGCGATTGTGCTCTCGAGGGAGCATCCGCAGTCGATTCGTTATCGTTCGGCAGAGCCACTGTTGACACCCGTGTCGCCGCAAGAACGCAGCGGGACCGGCACCAACGTTGTGTTCCCTACGGGCATCGACCGGCGCGACGATCTTGGCGCACCGGATCGTTTCGACGTCTATTACGGAATGGGTGACAATCGGATTGGCGTGGCACGCCTTGACCTGCCGGAGTCCCTGCCGCCGGAAAGAGTCGCGGACCCGCCTGGAGCAAAGGTGTAACGCGCCCGATTTCAGGATTTCAGAACCGCGGGTGAGATTTCTTCGAGCGTGCCGGTCCACCGATTTTCCAAATCCCCTCCGACCCAGGCTCGCCAGTATTGCCGATCGGCCCAAGGGTTTCGCATCGACGAGCTAGATTCCAAACAGCTTTCGTGTTGGCGATGACCCCCAGGCTACTGCTTTTGGTGGTTGAAGAGCACCAGCGTCCGCGCGAAAAGCACCATAATCCCCGTAATTGGCAGGTGCTCCTTACCAGCACGTCGCCTGGCATATTATTGATAATAGAGGAAATCCATGGATCATAGGGCCAACCAGCTGTTTGGCAGGCCTTGTGCATTGGTTTACAGCGAGAGCAGTCACAGGAAAGTGAATGACAGGAGATTTGAGATGAGTTTTACGGCTCTCGGAAAGGATCCAAAATGCGATACCTAAGAATTCTTGCAATGCTTGGTATTGGCCTGGGTTGTGCATCATACGCGCATGCACAGAGAGTCGTGGTCGGCGTGGGGATAGGCGTCCCCGCTTACGTTGGTCCGGCTCCCGCCTGCGCCTACGGCTACTACGGATATTACCCGTACTCGTGCGCCCCTTATGGCTACTATGGGCCGAGCTGGTTTTCTGGCGGCGTCTTTATTGGCGCGGGCCCATGGTTTCATGGACGCGCCTTCATCGGCCGACCGGGATTTAGGCCTTTCGTTGGACACGCCTTTGTCGGGCGGCCAGGCTTTAGGTCCTTCAGTGGCGGTCGACCAGGGTTTGTAGGACGAGGTGGCTTCGTGGGGCGGGGCGGCCTTTCTCAGCGAGCCGCAGTTGGACGCGGACCCGTTGGCGGCAACTTCCGGGGAGGCACTGGTTTCCACGGCGGAGGCGGATTCCACGGAGGCGCTGGCTTTCACGGTGGCGGCGGGTTCCACGGTGGCAGCGGGTTCCACGGTGGCGGACACAGGTAACCTGCGTCGTTAGCTCGAAACGAAATGGCCGGCAGCATGCTGCCGGCCGTTTTGTTTTTCAGATGGCAATCCCTCCAAAATCCCGGGGATTGCGAAGCCTCTCATCTGTGGGCACGGATGGTCCTCAACGAGCATTTGCACGCGAGGGTGTCACACTCCATGGGAAAGATTCAGGAACTGTAAAGTTGTAAGCGTTCTTTGCCATGTCTGCGGTGAATGGCTTTAGAATCGCGGAGGCAGGCGCCTATTAAAGTGCCGCTCAGAGTAAGGAAGTTCGGTAAGACGTTGCACTGAATCGGTCTTTACCCTGAAGCCCGAGAGAGATAGTCTCGTCCCCGTTTTCAAAACGGCAAACCGAGGAGAAAAATGATGAGGCTTCGAATCGCGCAGTGCGGAACTGTTACGCTGGCCGCGGTAGCCCTGCTCGCGTTATTCGTTCTTAACGGAAGGAGCTCTGGATCGCGCGCACCGCAAAATGCGAAGCTCGATCCGGCGACGCTCGCGTACAAATTGCCCAGCCAAATCCATTGGGTCGATGACGCCATCGGAGCGAAAACGGCGGTGCTCTTGGGCGATCCCTCGAAACCGGGACTCTATATCGTTCTAGTGAAATGGACGCCCCATCACATGAGTCATCCTCACTGGCATCCAAACGATCGCTTCGTCACTGTGCTCTCAGGAACGTGGTGGGTCGGGACAGGAACCAAATTCGATCCGGATCGAACCGTACCGATGCCTGCGGGAAGTTTCGTCACGCATTACGGCAAGCACGTGCACTTCGACGGCGCAAAAGATCAGGAAGCTGTGCTCGAAATCGTTGGCGAAGGGCCTGGGACGGCAACTCCCGCAGAGGTCAAATGAATCGAATCGCTGGCGCGCCCTTGTCGGCTCGCCGTCTGGCATTCCTGAACAAAAAGATACCATGTTCCAGCGAGCGTGGCGTTCGGTCCGCGACTCAGACAGAAAGGAAAGCGCAGTGGCAATGGAACAAGCAATTTTCGGAGCGGAAACATTCCGTTTTTTCCGCGATCTTGGCCGCAATAACTCCAAAGCCTGGATGGACGAAAATCGCGACCGTTACAAGCGGCATGTTGTCGTGCCGTTTCGCAGATTGCTCGACGCGCTTGCGCCGAGGGCTCAGAAGTTGCATCCCGAATTTTGCATCAGCGGGCGCACAGGTGAGAGTTTCTCGCGCATCAATCGCGATATTCGATTTGCGAAGGACAAAACGCCGTATCGCACGCAGATGTACCTTTATTTCTCGCACGCCGAGACACAGGGCATGGCCGGAGGTCAGCTTTACGTTGGACTATCGGCGGACGCCGTGACCGTTGGTCTCCGGATGTATTACGAAAGCCGGCAGAGCACGATGGCCTGCGTATGCCTGCCGCGTGCTGCCGAAAATTTGGCTTGGCTTGCCCGGCAGCGGAAGAAGTTCGCTAAAAAATATGAGAGCTACTGGTATGCGAACGAAAAAGGGAAATGGACGAAGCATTCCGGCTGGCCGCGCGACGGGAAGGAATGGAAAAAAGCGAAGGGTTGGATTGTAAGACGGAAGTTGCGTCCGTCGGCTGCGTTGCGCCCCGCATTTCGGCGCGACATCGAGAAAACGTTCCGCGAGCTTTTCCCGCTCTATAGCTTCAGTTGTCTGCAAAGATGGAAATCTTGAGGCGGTGAACCCGAATGCGAATGACACGAGCGGAAGCGAAGGCAAATCACACTCTCGATACCCAACATAGCCAATTCAGCGAGACCGTCTATGGCGTGCTCTGTGCGACTTGCCATAACTATATCCTAATCGACCACACCAATTGTCCACCGGCTTGTAGAGAGCACGAAGCCTGCCGGCAGGCCTATGGGTCCGAAGCCTAGGAGGCAGGCTCAGCCGTGGCATCGACCGGCATCCCGCGCGTTGACTTCACGTCGGCGCCCCGCTTAAGATGCCAGCGTATTTTCGCGTTCTCCGGGGGCAAAGATGAATTCCATGCGATGGCATTTGTTGACGGCGGTTCTCGCGCTTGTGGTGCTCGTGGTTGTCTCGTACTCGTTGCTGCTGCAAGGCATGCGCGCCAGCGCCGCCTTGAATGCGCATGCGCCGAACCGTGCTGTGGCGGCGGCAGACACTCGTCTCGCGGGCGCCTACCGTTTTCAGAAGGGCGGCTGGACCTACGTGCATCTGCAAGGCTCGCCGGACCAAATCGGGTATCAGCACGGCTACTTGCTCGCCCCCGAAATCAAGGACGCCTTCGCGGCGGTGAAGCTCGAAGACACGCACACATCAAAGCACAATTGGAATTTCTTTCGCGATGCGGCGCAGAACATGCTTTGGCCGCATATCGACGCGGAATATCAAGCGGAGTTAAAAGGGATTGTCGCGGGACTGAACGCGCGCGGCGTGAAGATGGATTTGGACGACGTTGTGGCGTTGAATGCCTTCATGGAGCTGCCAGATTATTACGCGCCCTGGTATGACAAGCAGCACAAAGTGGCGAACGCACCCAAGCGGAAAGTCGTCGGCCATTGCAGTGCATTTGTGGCGACGGGAAGCTGGACGAAAGACGGGCAGATTGTCATCGCGCACAACAACTGGACAAGCTACATGGATGGCGAACGCTGGCGCGTAATTTTCGATATCGCCCCGCAGCATGGCTACCGGATGATCGGAGATGGATTTCCGGGGGTGATCGTGAGCGATGACGACTTCACGATCAACTCGGATGGATTGATGGTGACGGAGACGACGATTTCCGAGTTCCACGGCTGGAAGCCAGACGGCATTCCGGAATTCGTGCGCGCGCGCAAGGCCATGCAATACGCGGGCTCGATCGACGACTACGTGAAAATCATGCTCGATGGAAACAATGGCGGCTACGCCAACGATTGGCTGCTCGGCGACCGCAAGACGGGCGAAATCGCGCAGTTCGAGCTGGGTTTGAAGGCCTATAAAGTGTGGCGAACGAAGGATGGTTTCTTTGTGGGGTCGAATTTCACCAGTGATCCGACGGTGACGAAGCTCGATACCACCTACAACCTGAACGATCCCACGATGTCGCCGAATGCCAGGCACGTGCGTTGGGACGAGCTAATGAAGGAAAACAAAGGAAAAATCGACGTGTCGCTCGCGGAAAAATTTGAAGCAGATCACTTCGACGCATACACGAAGAAAGCAGGCGCGGACGGCCGCACCCTCTGCGGGCATGGCGACGTGAACGCAAAGGGCGATAAGGGTTGGGACGTTGCCCCATTCGATCCGATGGGTGCCGTGCAGGGAAAAGTCACCGATAGCAAGATGGCGGAGCAAATGACACTGATTGCCCGTGCTGGCCACCCCTGCGGCGAAAATTTCTATGCCAAGCCTTTTCTCGCGGCGCATCCTCAATACGATTGGCAAGCGCCTGAACTGCGCGACATGATCGCTGGCCCGTGGACCGAGTTCCATTCCAGCCAGCACGCGGAAAAATAACCGCATCTCCTTTATTTTGTTTGTTCAGGTGTAGGGGAAATCCTTATCGACGTACCGAGTTCCTCCTGGGTTATACTGCCCGAGCTAGGGTAGGACCCACCCCCTTCCAGCTTCGTAGCCCTACTGTGCGCCGAGGATAGCCGGAGCTTTCGTGACTCTGATTGAGGCATTGCTGCTACTTTTGATCGTCTCCCGGGTTATTGGGGAACTGGTCGAGCGTCTGGGTCAACCTGCGATGATCGGAGAGATCGCTGCAGGTGTGCTGCTCGGACCCTCCGCACTGGCGCTGATTCACTTCACCCCGGAAATCAAAGCCATCGCTGACTTGGGCGTGTTTCTATTGGTGTTTCTGGTTGGAATGGAAATGGATCTGGGCGTTCTGTGGAAGGCCTTTCGTGGCCGTGGCGCTCTGGTAGGACTGGCCGGATTCACGATTCCCCTGGCGTTGGGAATCTTCGTGGGATACGCGTTCCGGTTGGGCGCGACGCAGATGATCTTCATCGGTCTGTGCATCGCCATCACCGCTCTTCCGGTCAGCGTGCGGATTCTGATGGACCTCGACAAGCTGCAGACCGACATCGGGCAGAGGATCATCTCCGCGGCAGTGACAAATGACGTCGCTTCGCTGCTCTTGCTCGGTGTCATTCTCGGCGTAAAAGCCCACGGCCCCGCGACGCAGAGCCTGCTCACGTCTGTGGGCTTGGCGCTGGTAAAGGCCCTGGTGTTCATGGCGGCAATTCTTATCGTCTCTCGCGTGATTAAGAACTACACACCGGGCCGCTTCCGGCGTTCCCGCAACTTGATCGATCCGCTGCTCGTGAAGCTCAAGGGAAAAGAGTCTTTGTTTGCCGTGGTGCTGCTCTTTGTGTTTGCGTTCGCCAGCCTCTCCGAGCTTTTGGGGCTGCATTTCATCGTGGGAGCATTCTTCGGATCGATGCTCCTCAGTCACGCCGTATTGGGAAGAGCCAATTTCGAGGAGGTAAGGAAAACCGCATCGAACGTGACGATGGGATTCCTCGGGCCGATTTTCTTCGCAGCGATTGGGTTGGAATTCGATGCATCCAGCCTGCGGAATTGGAAACTCGTCGTGGCCGTGTTAGTCGTCGCGTTCGTGGCCAAGATTGCCGGAGGCTACGTTGGCGGCCGGCTTGCGGGGCTGGGGGACAAACAAAGCTGGGCGTTGGGAATTGGACTAAACGGGCGCGGCATCATGGAGCTTGTCATCGCGAATGTTGCCCTGTCAAACGGATTCATTGGTAAACAACTGTTCACTGTGCTCGTTTTGATGGCCACGGTGACGACGATTGTCACGCCGGTACTATTGAAGAGGGCTTACGAGCGCCTGCCTGTGGAACAGGGCGCCGCGTTGAGCGTGGGACTCGGCAGGAACGCCGCAGACTGATTTGGGAGAATGCGAGTTTGCAAACTGAAGGAATTGCCTAGCCCGCTCGGCTTATGAATGGAGCTCGCGATATGGCGGTTGTGACCACGATAGCCACAACGCCTGTTTTACATGCACTCGAAGGAGAAAAGAGGAGGAAGCCGAGCTCCAACACGCGTAGTAAGGGCCGAAAATTTCGCATTCTTTCTCGCCGCGGGCGAATCTACCGCCACGTCATCGCCGTGAACATAACTCAGATTTCTTCATCGATTTCCTGTTTCTCCAAGCGGGTAATCTTCAGCGTAATGCGAATTTTGCGTGCCCGGACCTCGCTGAGAATGGCGCGCCGCGCATCGGCGGGGAGCTCCTCGGGAGAATAAACTCCGGCTCGGTCCCGCGGGAAATGCTTGATAAATAGCGCGGCCACGTGAGCCGTAGCATAAGAGATCGGTGTGGTCGTCATCCCGGACCGGCGAAGCTGGTACAGAGAGGGCACTGCGGCGTCCCATCGGACCAGCAACGGCAGGTCATCCTGCGGTCCATGTTTCGCGCCTCGCACCAGAACGGCGGCCGCGAAGCGCGCATTTTCCAGAATCCCACGGCGAATCAGCGCGGCCACCTGCCGCGGCGTCGGAGTCTTGGGAAAACGCTTGCTGACAATTCCGTGAGCGCGGCTGAGACGGCCACGTCTCTGCCAGCGGCGCAACTGTTCGATGTCGCTGCCGCCGATCTTGGCATCCGCGTCCCTGAGTGGAATATTTGTAGGGATGGTGCAAACTTCATCTTGCGCCGCAAGATAGATTGGTATTTCTCCGATGGGCGGCGGAAAGCGAAATTTCTCGCGTTCGCCGAACTTCTTGCCAAGTGTGAAGCGTCCTGCGCGATAGATACGTGGGCGCGAAGTGGCTTCGTCGAATGCTGCTTCGGGAGACCACGTGGAAACCGGATCGCGGCTCTCCGTGTATTCGCAAAGACGGAAATGGATGCTCTCAACTGAATCCAGGAGCTCAGCGCCACGCCGTGCCAGCAGGTTCGTAAGTCCTGGCGCGATGCCGGCATTGATTACTGCCGCGCGATTCTTCTGAATGAAACGGCGATGATAGGCAAGCTGCTCCGGCTTGAACGGATTTCGCGTCAGCCGCGAATTCAGATCGAGATAGTGCGCCCGCAAGCGCAGAGCCGCGCGAAGCACCACTTCGTTGTAGACGGCGGGAGCGCAATTGGCTAGCAGATGGCAGCTTCGCGCGGCGCGCACGACAGACCACAGATTGCGCGCATTGGCTTCCCGAATCTCAATATCGCTTTTCCTGCCGAGAAAGCGGCGCGCACGTTCAACGTCTCGATCGCCGCACCAGACCGTGTGACCCTGGCGGGCGAGCAGTTCAGCGAGTAGCGAGCCTGTGCCACCAACGCCAAGTACGAAGATCCGCATCGGCTCGCAACTCTACCATAACCTATTCCCTGTGCTATCAGCGCCCGGCTGAAGTGGTTCCTGCCGCTCATGAATTGCTGCGGGAAGGAAAGCGGCGTAAACTGGATAGGACTCCGATTCTCGCGGCCTGCCGGAGAGAAAACCAACGGCCCGGGAACGATTCCATCGCTCGAAGAGCGCTGGAGACGCATGCGGAACTCCATTCCATGCGTTCAGGGTGCAGGCGGAAACTCTTGTGCCTCCCTTCACATTAGCCTGATCAAGTCGCGCGACGTTTGCCGGCTTGTTCACGTGAATCCGTGATTTGGAAAGGAGAAAAGCCGGCACGCTCGGCGTGCGCCGGTTTTTCCGCCCAATTTCCATCACGGAGTTGGGCGTTTTTATTTTGTGAGCTTGTCGGAAAAATTGAATGATGTACTCTCGAAATCCAATTGGCATGATCGAGCAGAACGGAAGTGGCGTGTTGACCGATAAATTCGGCCGGCAGATCACCGATCTCCGAATCTCCGTCACCGATCGCTGCAATTTTCGGTGTGTGTATTGCCGCTCCGCAAACCCCGAAAACCATATGGCAGAGCACAAGCTCCTCTCTTGGGAAGAGCTTGAGCGTCTCGCCCGCATTTTGGTCAGTCTGGGGATTCGCAAGATCCGCGTCACCGGCGGGGAGCCTCTGGTGCGGCCCGGCATCGAAGGATTCATCTCGTCCCTGCGCGCGATGGGCGTGCCGGATTTGTCCCTCACCACCAATGGTCAATCGCTCGCCGAGCGTTGCGACAGGTTGGTTGCCGCCGGATTGAACCGCATCAACATCAGTTTGGATTCGCTCGATCGCGCCAAATTCGAGAAAATCACCCGCACTCGCTCGTTTGACCGCGTGATCGCGGGAATCGACGCCGCGCAAGCGTCGCCGCTGCGCCCGGTGAAAGTGAATGCGGTCCTGGTGCGTGGAATCAACGACGATGAAGTCGAGAGATTCGCGGAATTCGCCAGGGAGCGTGATTTGGTCATGCGCTTCATTGAGTTCATGCCCCTTGATGCGGACCGCGCCTGGACTCGCGGTCTGATGGTCCCTGCCGCGGAAGTTAAACGCCGGATCGAAGCGTGCTGGCCGCTTGTGCCGGTCGCCCACGAGCGCAGCGAAACCGCCCGCAAGTATCGCTTCACCGACGGCGGCGGCGAAATTGGACTGATCGCTCCTGTGACTCAGCCTTTTTGTGGTTTCTGCTCGCGCATTCGTCTCACCGCGGACGGCAAGCTGCGAACTTGCCTTTTCAGCAAGGAAGATCACGATTTGCGGGGCTTGCTCCGCGGCGGCGCGGATGACAGCGAAGTCGCCGCGGACATTCGCGCCATCGTCATGCAGAAGGAGGCTGGTCACCGGATTAACGAGCCGGATTTTGTGCCGCCGTCGCGCACAATGGTTTATATTGGCGGCTGAGAAGATGGATGAGTGACGACGAGCAAAGGCTTTTCAGTCTTACCGAAGCGGAGCGTGCGCGTGCCGAGCTCGAGCCTGTGCTGCTCGAAGCCATGGAAGCGCGCCGTCGCGCCAAAGCAATTGACGAAAAAATGACCGAGCTTGCCACCCGCATTCAAATGTCTGGCGGAATGCGTTTTGATTATCAGCAAGCGGGGAAGCAGCGGCTGGAGCAGAATCATCTGGAAAGCTCCATCGCCACGGCACTCGAGAAAATTCACTCCACGGGCTGCGTGGTAAAGGATCTGGACGTTGGGCTGCTGGATTTTCCGGCGCGTCTCAATAACGAAGACATTTACTATTGCTGGCGTGTTGGCGAGGATCGCATTCGCTTTTATCACCGCCAGGATGAAGGATTCGCGGGACGCCGGCCGATTGACCCGCGCGACGCGGATTATCGCAACCCGATCCAATAGCACATCGGCAATCGCCTGCCGAATATTTCCGCCACGGCGGATCTTCGCCCAAGAGGAATTCCATGAGTGACGGCGCGCCAAACCGGTTGAAGAATTCCGCGAGCCCCTATTTGCGCTCCGCCGCTCATCAGCCGGTAGATTGGCACGAATGGGGCGATGCGGCTTTTGCCAAGGCGCACGCGGAATCGAAACCGATTCTCCTCGATATTGGCGCCGTTTGGTGCCATTGGTGCCACGTCATTGATCGCGAGAGTTACGAAAATCCCGAGATTGCCGCGCTGATCAACCAGTTTTATGTCGCCGTAAAAGTCGACCGCGACGAGCGCCCCGATGTCGATTCGCGTTATCAGGCCGCCGTGAGCGCCATTTCCGGCCAGGGTGGCTGGCCGCTGACTGCCTTTCTCACGCCGGACGGCAAGCCCTTCTTCGGCGGAACATATTTCCCGCCGGAAGACGCCATGGGCCGGCCAGGATTCAAACGAATCTTAATAGCCGCAGCGGAAGCGTTTCGCTCGAAGCGCGCCGAAATCGACGGCTCGGCGGCTGCGCTGGAAGACGCTGTACGCCAAGCCGAGAGTTTCTCGAACGCGCGCGCGCCATTCGATGCAGGTATCGTACAGGCAATGGCTCAGTCGATCATGGACAAATTTGACGCGCGCAATGGCGGCTTCGGCCACGCGCCAAAATTTCCACACCCGGCGGCGCTCGACTTGTTGCTCGAACTCGGGCAATCGGCGCGCGACGCAAAAATGCTCGAAGTGGCGACGCCAACGCTCACCAAGATGGCGCTTGGCGGTGTTTACGATCAGCTCGCTGGCGGATTTCACCGATATTCCGTCGATGAGCGCTGGTGCGTGCCGCACTTCGAAAAAATGTCTTACGACAATTCGGAGCTGCTGAAAAATTACCTGCACGCATTTCAGGTCGCGAACATGCCTGGAAAGCGCGAGGCCGGCGCAACTGGCGCGGGCCAGCTCTTTCGCGAAACCGCGGACGGAATTATCACCTGGGTCTTCGACACGCTGAGCGACCGCCAGCGCGGCGGATTCTACGCCAGCCAGGACGCGGACATCTCGCTCGATGACGATGGCGATTATTTCACCTGGACCCAGCGGGAATTGCGCGCGGCGCTCACGCCAGAAGAAGCGCGCGTGATGGAAGAGTATTACGACATTGGATCAGTCGGCGAAATGCATCACAACCCCGAGAAAAATGTCCTGTGGGTGGCCTCAAGCGCCGCCGAAATCGCCCGTGACGCTGGAATGAACGAGAGCGACGTGCGCCTTATCATTGCGCGCGCGAAAGGCAAAATGCTCGCGGCGCGGACCGCGCGGCAAGCGCCCGCGGTGGACCGCACCGTCTATGTCAGTTGGAACGCCATGTTCGCGTCGGCTTTTCTCGAAGCAGCGCGCGTTCTGCGCCGCCGGGACTGCCGCGAATTTGCTCTCCAAACGATTGATCTCATCCTTGCGCAAGCATGGGACGAAGCCAAAGGATTCCAGCATCGCGTGGATGGAGAAAAAATCGACGGCATGCTCGACGACCAGATTTTCATGGCCGCCGCTCTGCTCGATGCCTACGAATCGACGCTCGACCGCCGCTACTTTTCTCTCGCCGAGCACGCCATGCTGCTGACCATCGAAAAGTATGGCGATAGAGAACACGGTGGTTTTTTCGATCGCGCTTCCGACGCGGCACCCATGGGCGGCCTCGACGTGCGCCGCAAACCCTTTCAGGATTCGCCCACGCCGGGAACCAATTCCGCGGCCGCGATTGTCCTCGACCGGCTCTACGCCTTCACCAGCAATGCCCTCTATCATGATTGGGCGCGTCTCACCCTCGAAGCCTTCGCAGGAATTGCCCCGCAGTATGGAATGTTCGCCGCAACCTATGGCCTTGCGGCGCTCCTGCACTCGCGCCACACGATGCAAGTCGTGATCACCGGCGCGGCTGGCGATGCGAAAGCAGCGGCGCTCGAGACTGCTGCGAGCTCTGTCTACCGCTTCGCCAAAACCGTCCTACGCGTCACTCCAGAAATCGCTGCCGCAGATGGCCTCACCCCTGCGCTCAAAGAAACCATCCCCTATCTCGATGCCAGGATCGCCCAGGCAATCGTATGCGCGGGAACATCGTGCTATCCGCCAGCGAACGAGCCAGAAAGGCTGATCACAACGCTGGCGGGCGCAGACCTGCAAGCGGCGGCGAAGTGAACAAGCACGCAAAGAAAACAGCGCGTACCGGCCGAAAAACGCAAGAGCCGCCGCGCCCCGCGTTGAAAACGCCACCGCTCGAAACGCCGCGCCTCTTGCTGCGCCCTCTTGAGCTTGCCGACGCCGGGCAGATCCAAATTCTTTTTCCGCATTGGGAAATCGTGCGTTACTTGCGAAACATCGTGCCGTGGCCCTACCCGCCCGACGGCGCGTTGCAATATGTCCGCGATGTGGCGCTCCCGGCCGTTGAGCGCGGCGATGCTTGGCACTGGACGCTGCGGCTGAAAACCGAACCGGACCAAATGATCGGCTTCATCAGCCTGATGAAAAGCGAAAAGGAAAATCGCGGCTTCTGGATGGGATTGCTGTGGCAAGGACGCGGCCTGATGAGCGAAGCGTGTGAGGCGGTAACCGACTATTGGTTCGACGTGCTGAAGTTTCCCGTGCTGCGCGCGCCCAAAGCCACTCAGAACGTGGCGTCACGGCGCATTTCGGAAAAGCAGGGCATGCGCATGGTCGCATCCGAAGAGCGCGACTATGTTTCCGGCCGCTTGCCCGGAGGAATCTGGGAAATCACCGCGGAAGAGTGGCGCAAACGGCGACGCCGGAGCCTCTAGACCATCGGTGCACTTCGGATTGCCGTCGGCGCGCCGCGATGCGATAATGAACCGCGAATTGTTTTTCGACTGGGCAAAGTAACTCAGTCGCCGTAATTCTTCTTGGCGTTACGGGGCGGGGGAAAAAATCATGGCGTTGAGAGATGCATGGATTGAAAAGCGGCTTGCGACCGCAGGCGTGAACGGCAACCGCAACGTTTCGCAGATGCACTACGCGCGCCTCGGCATCATTACCGAGGAAATGGAGTACGTAGCGAAGCGCGAAAAAATTACGCCCGAATTGGTGCGCGACGAAGTCGCCCGCGGCCGCGCCATCATCCCTGCGAATATCAATCACCGCAACCTCGAGCCCATGGGCATCGGCGTAGCCTTCAAATGCAAAATCAACGCCAACATCGGAAATTCCGCAACCACTTCGAATATCGACGAAGAGCTCGAGAAACTGCATCGCTCCGTGCACTACGGCTCGGACACGGTGATGGACCTCTCCACTGGCGGCGACATCCCGACAATCCGCAAAGCGATCATCGACGCGTCGCCCGTGCCCATCGGCACCGTGCCAATTTACGAAGCCCTTTCGCGCGTTCGCCGCACCGAAGATTTGACCATCGAGCTGATGCTCGAAGTCATCGAAGAGCAGGCCAAACAGGGCGTCGACTACATGACCATCCACGCCGGCGTCCTGCGCGAATTTCTTCCGCTGGTGCGCAATCGCATCACCGGAATCGTCAGTCGCGGCGGCGCGCTTCTGGCCGTCTGGATGAGCCATCACAAAAAGCAGAATTTCCTCTACGAAAATTTCGACGCCATCTGTAAAATTTTCAAGAAGCACGACGTGAGCTTCTCGCTCGGCGATGGCTTGCGCCCCGGCTCTCTTGCCGATGCGAGCGACGATGCGCAATTCGCCGAGCTGAAAGTTCTCGGCGAACTGACGAAAAAAGCCTGGGAGCACGGTGTGCAAGTCATGATCGAAGGCCCCGGCCACATTCCGATGGACCAGATCGAGTTGCAGGTCAAAAAAGAAAACGAGCTATGCCACGAAGCGCCGTTCTACACCCTCGGCCCGCTCGTCACCGACATCGCCCCCGGCTACGACCACATCACCAGCGCCATCGGCGCGGCGATGATCGGTTGGCATGGTGCGTCCATGCTTTGCTATGTCACGCCAAAGGAGCATCTCGGCTTGCCCAATGCCGATGACGTCCGCCAGGGCGTCATCGCTTACAAAATTGCCGCGCACGCCGCTGACGTCGCCCGGCACCGCCCCGGTGCACGCGACCGTGACGACGCTCTGAGCTACGCGCGTTTCCTCTTCGACTGGAACAAGCAATTCGATCTCTCTCTCGATCCGGAAACCGCGCGCGCCATGCACGACGAAACTTTGCCCGACGATTTTTACAAGGACGCGAAATTCTGCTCCATGTGCGGTCCTAAGTTTTGCTCGATGAATCAGACTCAGCTTGCCGAGGCCAACGACGGCCTGGATCAGCAAGCCCGCCAGGAAAAATTCGTCAAGCTCCTGGCGAAAGTCGAGGAGTAAAACTCGCACGAGGGAACATTTTCGGGCCCCTGGACGTAACTCATTTAGGTGCGGCTGAGGCGCACCAGTGCGCAGTAAGGAGATGCCGTCATGCTTTTTCTTGCCCTAGCCACCGTAATGTATTTCCTGCCCTCGATCCTGGGCCACAATAAACGCAACGCAGCCGGCATCTTCCTCGT
>JBAQYT010000245.1:0-4538 GCA_049787175.1 Candidatus Acidiferrales bacterium
TAATTCGCCGCCAGAATCACTGACGTCGCTATAGAACTGAGGATCTGCGCGTTCTGGAAAAGCGTCTTCCAAATCGGCGGACCTCCAAGAGCTTTCTCCGGAACTACGATCTCATCCCCGGGCTGAAGTGCTTGGTTGAGTGCTCCGCCCTCCCACCAGCGGCCTTGCTTGGAGCCGATTACGGTACCATCCGCGCGAATGACAAAAATGGCCCTCTTGTTCGCAAGGTTAGTCGCTCCCCCACCTTGACTAAGGTACCACCTCGCGCTTCGTCCCGGTCGGAAGGAAACCGCTGTGGGATTGTAAACCTGTCCATCCACCATCACGTAGCTAGGCCGCTTGGGAATAATCAAGATGTCGCCGGCCTGGACGGCAACATCACGCGGTGTATTCTCCCAGCTTCGAATATCCGAGGAAATCTGAATCGTAACGCGGCCGAGCGGCGGATTGTCGCTCAAGGCTTGAAGGGCCGTGTGCCATTGCTGGTAGCCGATCGCCTTCGCCGCCGCTTCATCCTGATCCGTAGTAGGTGTGAGCTTCAAATCCGTCTGCATGCCTTCGATTCGTTGGATCAGTTCCTGTTGTGATTTTTCTTCGACATCGCGAACCGCGGTTCTTTCCAGCACCGTTCCATACGGATAACCCGCGGGTGCGAACCCCCCAGCGCGCAGGAGAATGGAACTGAGTCTTTCCCCAGGCCGAATTCCGTAGCTTCCCGGATGCATAACTTCGCCACGAACCGTAATCGATGCGCCTAAGTCGTTCCAGCCTTCTCTTTGACGTATCGTCAGGACGTCCCCATTGCTTACAGGGATATCGACAGTCGAATTTCCGGCCATTGCTTCCCCCAGAGCAATTTCCTCATGCACGCCGGTGATCTGTGCTTGTCCCGCCCATTGATAATGCGTTAGATCCGCGTTTTGCAAGTCCGCACTCTGTTGCAAGCCACCTGCAGCGCGAATCAAGTCGGACACATCCATATTGGACGTCAGCGGGTAGCGGCCCGGTCGCGCCACTTCTCCTGTGATGTATACGGTGGCCGGATCGACATCGGTTGGATTCCGGTGGATGAGGATGCGATCTCGCGAACTTAAGACCAGATTGTCGGAAGCGTTGCCTTCCAGAGCGCCAGCCAAATTGACGTTGAAGATCTTCGACTGGCCATCCGGCAGGTAACGGAACACCTGTGCGTCTGCCACTTCTGCGTCCGCTGCCAGGCCTCCGGCCATATGAACCGCATCGCTCAGGTGAATTTCTCCTGAGGTTCGATAAGTCCCAGGATCCCGCACATCTCCCCACACCGAAACAGTCGGAGGATTTTCAAAGTCATATCGTCCGAAAATTTGCACGGTATCAAGCGGATTAAGAACTGGCGCGCTTGCCGGGTTCTTGAGCGCATCCTCCAAATCGAAACTCTCGACGCTGGGGTGGTAATCCGGCGCATTCAGCCTGATGATTTCTGCATAGTGCTCAGATGGCTCCGGTAGCAAATCCTTGTAGGAGCCAATCAGGTCAGTGATCTTCATCCCCGGATGATAGGAATAACGGCCCGGCCGGATTACATGCCCTTCCAGGTAAACCGTATCCTGATTGAACGGCGCGATCGGAAAGATCCGGATCTTGTCGCCATCCTGGATCTGAAAGGATTCGAGCTGTTTGGTCACGGCTTCGGAATCGTCACCGACAGGAATATCAACGCTGAGCATCGTCCGCTTGTCATGCGCAACGATGCGCTGTACTTCAATATGGCGCAGCGTCGCTGTCGGCAGCAGTCCCCCCGCAAGCGCCAGAACATCCGCAAGGGTTTTTTCGTCGCGAAGCTCATATATGGCCGGCCGCCGGACCATTCCTTCGACAGTAACTTGAGGCCCGATCGGCGGAACTTGGACCGTATCACCGTTATCGAGCCGCAGGATGTCGCTTTTTACTCCATGAAGAAGCAGATCATACACATCGACGGTCTGAATCAGCTGGCTTCCCCGATAGTGGTTCACAATGCGCAGCGATCCTTGCGCGGTCGGTCCATCCGCGGAAAAAAGCGCGTTCAGTGGAGTGGAAAGCGCGCTGATATCATAGGCGCCCGCATGATCCACATCGCCGACCACATAAACGCGGATCGTGCGCAGCCGCGCCAGCGATACGTCCACGGAAACATCGCGGAATTGGGTACGCAGCGTTTGCTGCACACTTTGCTGCACATCCGCTAACGACTTGCCGGCCACAAGAACCGGACCTGACTCCGGAAGGTTGAGACGTCCTTCCCGGTCAACGACACCGTAAATCCGCCGTGACACGCTACCCCACAGATCAATCGCAAGGCTGTCTCCAGGACCCACCGTATAGTCCGGACCCACAGGTACGTCCATCGGAATCATGTCCAAGTCGCGCGTCCCGTTCTTGAATATTTCCATGCCAAAGCGTTGTAAAGCCGGCGGCTGCGGCACCGCTTGCAGGTACATGTCATAAAGCGATGGAATTTCCACGTAAGGATCTGGCCGGGAGATCAGTGCCTGACTCAGACTGACTGGCTGAACCATTCGATTTGAGTATGGCTGCGAAAGATTATAAAGATCTCGCTGATTGTAAAGATACGTTTCGCTCGTCGTGGCCATCAATCCTTCTCGGCCCTGCATGCCTCCGAATGAGCCGCCGTTCGCAAGGAGAGCGGCTTGCAACTGATTTGCCGAATTCAACCCCATTCCATTTGAACTAAAGCCGCCGCTCCCACCCTCGAGCTGCTGAGCTGCAAATGGATTTTGTGAGAATCCGCCTCCTGATGATCCTCTGCCAAGACCAGCTGACGTTCCTAGGAGTCCCTGGGCCCCAAAGGCGCCGCCCGACTGAGACGACATATTCCCAAAAGAGCCCCCGAGCTGCATGTCTGACATTCCAAGAGGAAGCTCGGAACTCGGTTCGATGAGCTGCGTTTGTTCCAGAGTTTGGGCGGGCAGCTGTGGAATGGGCGGCATCTGGGAACCGTTTGGTGTCAGGCCCCGCTGTAACAATCCTGGCTGATTCGTAATTCCCAAGTCCTGCAATTGACGACCGCCCGGAATTGCTCCCGGTTGTTGACCACAATTCGAATCCACTCGCGGATCACAAGCGTGGGTCTGCATCAATTTTTGCTCTGCTTCTAATTCTTCTGTCGCCTCTTGGTGCTCCTTGGCCCGCGCCTCTTCTTCGCTCTGCACAATCAACTTCGTGCGCTCTTGCAGCAAGAGCTCCTGCTGCTTTGCCTGCGGCGACTCCGGATTGAGCTGAGGGAGCAGATAGCCGTACTTCTGCAGCAGCTGTGTCGCTACGGAGCGGAATTCAACATCTGTATTGAGACGCTCATAGATCGCCTGATCGGTCAAATCAGCGTCACTCACCAGCTGCCCGTGCTCAGTAGCGTCTTTCGCCATCCATGCTTTTAACTCCACCATCAGTCCGGCGTCTCGGTGGAGTACAAGTTCAATATCTGCTGTCGAGGCTGCCACGTGGGACATATTTTGTCGTGCAAGGTCCGATAGCGGGGCACGTACATTTTGGCTCTGGCTCTGATCCTGACTCTGGACAGGGTCTTGCGCTCGCACGGCTGGACAGGCCAGCATCAGCAGCGCCGAAAAAAACACAAGCTGCTTTTGAAACACACGAGTCTTCGGTAAACAGCCAAATTCCAGTGAACTCATTGCACCTTGCCTGCTTCCATCCGTGCTCCGCGGAGTGCGCTTAGCACGCCGTTTTCGGAGGTCTCAATTTGACTGGACTTGACCTGCAGCGAAGCCCAGTAGAATACAGAATTGTTTCGGTTGGGAGATATCGCGATCACTTTCATTTGAGGGTGGCTTTGGAGAACGAAATCGCACACGGCCGGCAAGCGATTGGATTTTTCCAGCGCGACAATCAGAAAATCCGGCTCGGTGTTGTTCACAGCGTTTTCAATTTCACTCTCATCCTTGTTTTCTCCGACGATTTCGATGTCCGGCTGATCCGCAATGGTTGCCAGTGTGAGCTCCCGCATGAGCCGATGACGATTGGCAATAAGGACACGAACACTCTTCATAGCGGTTCCACCGCCTCACAGTATCGCGAGCCCGTTCAACTGGGGAAGGCCCAATTAGTGGACAATACAGTACTTTGGGAGAAGATGCAAAAAGGTATCACTGAAAACAGGTCGACTCGCTCCGACAAGTTCAATTGACTGGCGATTTCTTTGTTCGTCAGCCCACGACCGATCATCGGAATCATACTGGACACAAGATACCCCATTTTCGGTACTATTCCACTCCTTCGGTCAAATAGAATGAAGATCGTTCAATTCAGTACCAGATACGCTTTCTCGCAAGCCCCTTCCATTTCACCGAGTTTTCGTTCCCTGCGGTCCTAAAGTTAGGAGATACTGCCGGAGAAATCTGATCTGGAGAATTCTTAGAAGAACCAGAAGCGTTTTTTCGGCGCGCTTCCTTCCGTTCCGCTGTGTGTTTTTTTCCGATTGGCATGCGATTTTTTCCAATCGCCCGGTTCGGGAAGATAAGGCAAGGGTTGGCCTTCGAGCA
>JBAQYT010000249.1:0-6839 GCA_049787175.1 Candidatus Acidiferrales bacterium
AGAGTGGGGTGAGAAGCAGGTTGCCCTGTGGTGGTAGCCTCTCACCCCTGAGTGGTGCGTTTGATTGGTTGGACTGCCGAAACCGCCAAAAGGTTTCCTCATTCTGAAAGAAAATCTCGCCGTCACGCGACCGCGCCGATCGCTGCCGTGGTTTTCACTTCGTTGAAGGATGAAACACTTCGCCCTTCGCCAGCATTCCGAGTATTGCTTCCATTCGTTTCTCTCGTGTTTCGGATTGTTTTGCAGTTTGAAGCCGCCAGGCGATTGCGTACGTATTCGCTTTGTTCAAAGTTTTGAAAAAAGCGCGAGCTTTCTTGTTTTTTGCGAGTCGTTTGAGGAAGTCCTGTGGAACCTGCATGGCGCTTGGAGAATCGTAGGCCCTCGTCCACCGGCCATCCGCTTTCGCCTCTTCCACTTGTTTTAAGCCGGCTGCCTTCATCTTCATTGTTTTGCATAGTCGCTCTGCGTGTTCGATGTTCTTTTTTGACCAAATGCTCTTCGGCCTGCGGGGTGTGAATTTGCGAAGCCACGACTTGTCGTCGTGTTTTTGCAATTGCCCGTCGATCTATCCGTAGCACAGCGCTTCGTCCAAGGCTTCAGCGTGAGTCACAGAGGCGACGCCCGAATCCTTTTTGAAAAAACGCAGCCAAATACCGTCGGAGGCTGCGTGATGTTTGTCGAGCCAATGCTCCCACTTGTCGGCGGATGAGAAGGAAATGATTTCGCGATTTGCCTGACTCTCCTTCATAGGCTACGCGAATGGATCGAAAGAATCGCCCTGCGCGGGGACCGTGACATGCCAGCCAAGTTTCTGCTGCACCGTCCTGCTAAACGATTGCGCTGCCGCTGGCTCTCCGTGCGTGAGAAACAATTGTTTGGGTGGCGCCGTAAAACCGGAAAGCCAGCGCACCAGTTCTGTGCGGTCGCCATGCGCGGAAAACTGGCTAACCTCCTGAATTTCCGCGCCAACCGGAATCGTTTCGCCGTGAATACGTGCCGCTTTTCCGCCGCTCAACAGGTAGCGGCCGAGCGTTCCGTCCGCCTGATAGCCCGCGAGAATCACCGCGTTGCGCGCATCGGGCAGCCGTTGCGCCAAGTGGTGCAGAATGCGCCCGCCCGTGCACATGCCACTTGCGGAAATAATGATGCACGGTGTCTTTACGTTATTGATTTTCTTTGAGTCCTCCACGCTTCGCGTCATATGAACTTCGTGCACGTTCAGCGGATCGCGGTTTCCGCTCGTCTCTTCCTGTGTGAATTGCAGGCGATGGTCCTCGCGATGTTGGACATAAAGATTGGTCACGCTAATGGCCATCGGGCTATCGACAAACATAGGCAAGCGCGGAATTCGCTGCTCGTCTTCAAGTTTGCGCAGAATGTACATGAGCGTTTGCGTGCGCCCGACGGCGAATGCCGGAATCACGATGGCGCCGCCCCGTTTCACCACTCGATTTACGATCTCCGCAATCGCGTCGTAAGGAGAAGCGGTCGGATGGTCCCGGTCGCCATACGTCGACTCGCACAGGATGTAATCGGCCTTCGCGATGGGCGCCGGATCGTTCAGGATGGCTTGGTTGTAGCGGCCCACGTCGCCCGAGAAAACCACCACCGCGGACTTGCCGTTTTCCGTAATCGTAATTTGCAGCGAAGATGATCCGAGAATGTGCCCGGCGTCCGAGGGCTTCACGGCGAATTGCGGGCTGATCGTGTACGGGTCTTTGCGTGGAATTTCTTGGAACAATTTGAGCGCCTGCTGCGCGTCTTCCACCGTGTACAGAGGGAGTGCGGGCTTGTGGCTGGAGTAGCCTTTCTTCGTAGCGTACTGCGCGTCTTCTTCTTGCAGGTGGGCTGAGTCCGTGAGCAGCAGTTGGCAGAGCTCGTGCGTCGCGGCGTTGGCGTAAATCGGCCCGCGAAACCCATCGCGCACGATGCGCGGCAGGTAACCCGTGTGGTCGATGTGCGCGTGCGTCAGAACAATCCAATCGATCGACGCCGGATCGATCGGAAGCCGGTCCCAGTTTTTCTGCCGCAGCTCCTTCGGTCCCTGGAAAAGCCCGCAATCGACCAGCAGTCGCTTGCCGCCCGCTTCCACCAGATACTTGGAACCTGTCACCGCGCCAACCGCGCCGAGGAACGTGATCTTGGCCATAGGGCGCGTATTGTAACTGAAAGCATCGCCAGTCGAATCGACATTTGCGAGCGTGGCCTGCATGCGAACCGTATCCCTTGAAGATTTCGCAGACAGTGCTACGCTATGCCGCGTTTTGAATCAGGTCGAAACTGTCGACGGATAGGGCGGCTTCTGGAATGAAATTCTGCTGCTGCGCGATCTTGCTGTTTTTAACTGCTGCAACGGCCAAGGCGCAAAGCCTTTCCTCGCAGTCGCTCATCCGGGGAGCGTGGGAGCTGCAGCCCTTTGTTGGCGGTGGAACGGGACTCGGCCATGCGGACAGCACGCAGTTCCTCATTGTCGGCGGCCGCGTCGGGAAAATTGTCACCGGAGATCATCTCCGTGGTTGGGCGCGGGGCAATTTCGAACTCGCCATGGACCTGATGCCGCTTTATCTCGTGATGCAACCGGGAGGGCCTGTTTATGGCGCGAGTTTCAAGCCGGCAATTTTTCAATGGAATTTCGTTGGCGGCCGCAAGGTTGCGCCATATGCCCTGATTGCCGGCGGCGTCTTGTTCACCACGTCAAACGTGCCGCCCGGCAATACGTCCTATGTGAACTTCACGCCGCAAGCAGCTCTGGGATTTCATTTTTTTACGCGCCCCAAGCGCGCCTGGGATTTTGAAATTCAGGGCGTGCATCATTCCAACGCAAGTCTTGGCCATTTGAATCCCGGTCTGAACGCCAGCCTAATCTTTACTATCGGTTACAACTGGTATAAATAGTCGCGCTGTTTCTTTTTGTAACCGTAGGGGGATTGCCGCCGTTTCATCCTTTTCGGATGCGTCGATAACAACTAGAATTTGCGGTCCGCGAGGAGGCTTCCATGAAAACCGTGCGCACTTGGCTGGCTGCTTTGATACTCCTGTTTCTTTCGGCAGCGTCTGTGTCGGCTGGGCCAAAAGTCAAGAAGCCTGCGCCAACTCCGCCTCCAACGCCCGATTCCGTTTTCGGATTCGCCCCTGGCGCCGACTACCACCTCGCTGATTTCGAGCAGATGACCAAGTATTATCAGACGCTCGCCGCCGCAAGTCCTCGCGTGAAGCTGCAAGACATTGGTCCCACCGGATACGGCCGCCAGATGTTTATTGCGATTATTTCCAGTGAGGCGAATATTCGCGAGCTCGACCACTACAAATCCATCGTGCAGCAGCTTGCCTCCGGAACGATCGACGAAGCCACCGCGCACAAGCTCGCTGAGGAAGGGAAGGCCATTGTTTGGATTGACGGCGGCTTGCATGCCACGGAAGTCGCTGGCGCGCAACAGTCGCCGGAACTGGCCTATCGCGTCGCGACCGAAGAGACGCCGGAAATGCAGCGCATTCGCGACAATGTAATTCTGGTGCAGTGCCCCGTGATCAATCCCGACGGTCTGGACATCGTCGCGCACTGGTACCAGAAAAACGTAGACACGCCCTACGAGCTCGCGTCCGTCCCTCAGCTTTGGAACAAGTACGTCGGCCACGACAACAATCGCGACTGGTATATGTTCAATACCATCGAAAGCCGCGACGTCGCGAAGGTGCTTTACCAGGAGTGGTTTCCTCAAATTATTTACAACCAGCACCAGTCCGGCCCGTTTCCATCGCGTATTTTCGTGCCGCCGTTCGATGATCCGATGAATCCGAACATTCCGGCGGAAGTCGTCCGCGGCGTGAATCTGGTCGGCGACGCCATGACCCGGCGATTCACAGCGGAGAACCAGCCGGGCGCCGTATCGCGCCAGGAATTTGACATGTGGTGGAACGGCGGCATGCGCACGGCGCCTTACTATCACAACATGATCGGTATTCTCACTGAAACCGCACTCTTCGATTACGCGACGCCAGGCTATTATCCTCCGCAATCGCTTCCCAAGATGTTCTCGAATGGAGTTTCCGCTACGGAGCCAAGCATCTATTACCCCGATCCTTGGCG
The DNA here is from genome assembly GCA_049787175.1 of Candidatus Acidiferrales bacterium. Classification (GTDB taxonomy): domain Bacteria; phylum Acidobacteriota; class Terriglobia; order Acidiferrales; family UBA7541; genus DAHUXN01. The sequence continues at coordinate 4,088 of JBAQYT010000249.1, forward strand.
CGGCGGCTGGTGGCATTTGAAAGATGCCGTCGATTACATGATTACTGGGGACATGGCTGTTCTCGACATCGCCGCGCGTCGCAAAGATCAGTGGCTCTTCGATTTTTGGCAGATGTGCCACGACGAAATTGCTGACGGCCAAAAGGGCGGCCCATTCGCGTACATCGTGCCGCAGCAACAGCACGATTCCACGGCAACAGCCGACATGCTCTTCGCATTGCAAATGGGAGCGGTGCAGATTCGCAAAGCCACGCAGCCCTTCACCGTGAATAGCACGCAATATCCCGCTGGCACCATCGTCATGCCCGCCGCGCAGCCGTTCCGTCCCTTTTTGATCGATTTGATGGAGCCGCAACATTATCCCGATATTCGCCTCTATCCGGGAGGCCCGCCCAAGCGCCCGTACGACATGGCCGGCTGGACGCTCCCGCTGCAGATGGGCGTGAACGTTGTGCGCGTGGATCAACCGATTGATGTTTCGACCGAACCGGCCACGGTCGAAGAGCCTGCGCACCATCTCGATCCGCCTGCCGGAATGCAGCTTGGCCGAATCGGGCTCTACGATTCGTGGGAAGCGAATATGGACGCGGGCTGGACTCGTTGGCTCCTCGACCGATATTCGATTCCATACACCGACTTGCACGACGCGGATATTCGCGCCGGTAGCCTGCGCCAGAAATTCGACGTAATTATTTTGCCGCAGCAGAGTGAACAGGCAATGCTTCATGGCTGGCAAGTTGGCGCTCCTCCTCTGTACGGTGGCGAAGGCACAAACGCCGGAACAACGCAGCGCCCCGAATACACCGGCGGGCTCGGTTTGCAGGGTGTGTCAGCACTCGAGGACTTTGCCAAGAGTGGCGGCCGCTTGGTCGCGCTCGATGAAGCTTCTCAGTTGCTCATTCAGGAATTCGGTCTGCCCGTGCGCAATGTGCTGGCCAATGTGGGTCCGACGCAATTTTACGCGCCTGGCTCTCTCCTGCGCATCGATGTGGACCCTGATCTTCCCGAAACGCGAGGAATGCAGAATCAATCCGTGGCCTTCTTCGTGAACTCGCAAGCGTTTGAAGTGTGGGACCCAAAGGCGCCCGCTGGGCCGCCCCGATTCACTGGCGCAAATGAACGGGAAAAGAATCCATTCACGGAGTTAGGCGACCACGACGGCATTCGCATCCTCGCCGTCTACCCAAAGACGAACCCGCTTCTGAGTGGATGGCTCTTGGGCGAGCAGCACATGGAAGGCCGAGTGGCCGCCGTATCCGTGCCATTTGGCCAGGGCCGCATCGTGCTGATTGGTTTCCGCTGTCAGTTCCGCGGACAGCCTGAAAACACGTTCCCGCTGCTCTTCAACTCGCTTCTCGTGGAATCACACGCGAGCGCGAACACTTCGGCCGGCAAATAGGTCGGATGCGCATGAATGAACGCCCATGGCTCGGCCTTCGGGCGAAGCGTGCCGCATCGGTGACAGTCGTGCTTCTTCGACCCCGCTATTCGGTTAATCGCGTTTGACGCTATGTTGAGAGGAGGGGCCATGTTTCTCTTGCGGCGAATTTTTCCTTTGTCTGTAATCGTTTTACTCGGCTCTCTGTTTACGTTCGCTGCTTACGGCCAGCAAGCAAGCTTCACCGTGGGCAGCGCGACCGCAGCGCCCGGAGAAACGGCCACCGGCTATTTGGACGTCCCCGCCGGCGTGGATGCAGGCGTGCAAATCCCCGTCGCCGTGGTCCGTGGCGCGAAACCTGGGCCTGTGCTCGCAATCGTCTCGGGCTCTCACGGCACCGAATATGCGTCGATCATTGCCGTCGAGCAGCTCATTCAGCATCTCGACGCTAAGGAACTCTCCGGTACAGTAATTCTCATACCGCTTGTGAACGTGAACTCTTTCGAAGAAAAAGTTCCGCATCTGAATCCCGTCGACGGCAAAAACATGAACCGCATGTATCCGGGCAAGCCCGATGGAACGCAAACCGAGCGCGCGTCCTGGCTCATCACCAAAGACGTCGTCGAGCGCTGCGATTACCTCATCGACCTGCACGGCGGTGACCTCGACGAGAATCTGCGGCCCTACAGCTACTGGCCGAAAACAGGAAACGAGAAGCTCGACACCGTAACGCGCGGAATGGTTCTCGCGTTTGGCATGGATCACATCATCATCCAAGATAGCCGCTCTCTCGATCCAAACAATTCGCACTATCTCGACGCCGCCGCGTTGAGCCGTGGCAAGGCCGCCATTATCGCCGAGGCAGGCTACGCGGGAACCGTTGAGCCGCCGGATGTGGACGCCATCGTGCACGGCTCCGTCAACGTGATGCGATACCTGAAAATGTTGCTGGGCGACGCCCCTCCGGTCGAGAATCCCGTCTGGTTTTCCAAAGTGGTGACAGCCACGAGCGATCAAACCGGAATCTTCTATCCGCTCGTCGATAAGCGGACCTACGTCGAAGCAGGCATGAAAGTGGGATACGTCACCGATTTCTTCGGGAAGACCATAGAAGATGTTCGGGCTCCCGTGTCCGGCGTAGTGCTTTACATCTGTGCAGTACCATCAATGAAAAAAGGCAACACCATGGTCGACATCGGCGTAGTTGCGGCGCAGGGACCGTAAACATTCCGCGCCGCTTTTACCGAACAGGATGCGGCTACCTGTTATAGAATCGGGAAAGGCAATTTCATCTCGGTGGGGCCGTGGCGCAGTTGGGAGCGCGCCTCGATGGCATCGAGGAGGTCGTGGGTTCGAATCCCATCGGCTCCACCA
>JBAQYT010000267.1:0-2095 GCA_049787175.1 Candidatus Acidiferrales bacterium
TGGGAGGAATCTCTCAAGCACGCAAAATCACCGCGCTCGCCGAATCGTACTCCGTGCCGGTGGTCCCGCATGCCGGGCAGATGCACAACTACCACGTAGTGATGGCAAGCCTGAACTCGCCAATGGCCGAATACTTTCCGATCGTGGACGTGGAAGTGGGCAACGAACTCTTCTGGTACATCTTTGAGGGCGAGCCGAAGGCGCAGAACGGATTTGTGGACCTCGACGAAAATATCCCCGGGCTGGGATTGCGCGTGAACGAAAAGGCACTCGCAAGTTTCGAGGTGATCGAGTGAGGCGGAAGGCGTGATGCGTCTCGTGCAAATTCGCAAGGAAAACACCCGGCGCGTGGGCATTGTCGAGGAGCCGCGGTTGCGTCTGCTCGGCGATTGCGATTCGGTTTATGCGCTCGTGGAAGAGGCGCTTGCCACAAGCGAGGCGCTCGGTGCGCTCGCGCAACGAAAGGCCAGTCAGGAGTTACTGGATTACGATCCGATTTATCGCGGCGCTTCGCCATGGCGGTTGCTCACGCCGGTGGACCATCCTCTGGAACTGGCACGGTGTCTCGTGTCTGGCACGGGCCTAACGCATCTGGGCAGCGCGCGCGAGCGGCAGGCCATGCACGCGAAAACCGAGGATCTGACCGATAGCATGAAGATGTTTCGCTGGGGAATCGAGGGAGGGCGGCCGGCAGCTGGGGAGATCGGTACGCCGCCAGAGTGGTTTTACAAGGGAACGGGCACGATTCTGCGCGCGCACGGAGAAGCCCTGGAAACTCCGGCGTATGCCGAAGATGGTGGCGAAGAGGGCGAAATCGCCAGCATCTATCTGGTGGACGCGAGTGGAGTGCCGCGGCGCGTTGGCATGACCGTCGGAAACGAGTTTTCCGACCATAAGTTCGAGAAGAAAAATTACCTGAACCTGGCCAGTTCGAAGATTCGCACCTGCGCGATCGGTCCGGAGCTCGCACTCAACGCCGATTTTCAGTCCGTGTCCGGCGAAGTGAGTATCGAGCGTGATGCCAGCGTGCTATGGTCCAAACAAATTCGCACTGGCGAGGCGGAAATGTGCCACAGCCTGCGGAATATCGAGCACCACCACTTTAAATTCGACACCCACCGCAGACCTGGAGACGTGCACGTTCACTTCCTGGGCGCCGATTCCTTGAGCTTTGGAGAAGGCATCGAGCTTCGCAGCGGCGACGTGATGCAAGTGCGATTCGAAGGGTTCGGGCGTGCGCTGCGCAACCCGGTGCGTGTAATGCGAGACGCAGCCACGCCAGTAAACGTTGTACCCATAGGATGACGCAAATGATGTCGAAACCGCGAGTGGCAATTCTAGGATTAGGGCTGATGGGAACGGGCATGGCCAGGCGCCTGCTCTCGAAGGGGTTTCCGGTGGCGGTGTATAACCGGAGCCGTCCGAAGGCAGAAGCTTTGGCGGCGGACGGCGCGGCACTGGCCGAATCGCCTCGCGAGGCTGCGGCAAAGGCGCGCGTCGTGATCAGCATCGTTGCGGATGATGCCGCTTCGCGCGCCGTTTGGCTGGGAGAAAAAGGGGCCCTCGCAAGCGCAGCGCCGGGAACGGTGCTGATCGAATCGAGCACGCTTACGACCGACTGGGTTCGCGAAATAGCCGCGGCAGCGTCGCGACAGAAATGTGGATTCCTCGACGCGCCGGTGACCGGGACGAAATCCCACGCGGCGTCCGGCGAGTTGCTGTTTTTGGTCGGCGGATCAGCGGAGGCGCTGGAGGCGGCAAGACCGGTGCTGGCAGCCATGAGCCGCGACATCGTTCATCTTGGGCCCACGGGCAGCGGCACCGTGATGAAGCTCGTCAACAATTTCCTTTGTGGAGTGCAAGCGGCAGCGTTTGCCGAGGCGATGGCGCTTGTCGAAGCAAGCGGGCTGGATAGTGAGCAGACCGCGAAAATTCTATGCAATGGCGCCCCGGGAAGCCCTCTGATTAAGACCATTTGGGCGCGCGCGACAGGGGGGGACTTGACGCCGAATTTCCACCTGCGGCTGATGGCAAAGGATTTGAAATACTCGATGGAGGCGGCAAGGCAGTACAGACTGACGCTGAAGACCGCGGC
>JBAQYT010000274.1:0-8092 GCA_049787175.1 Candidatus Acidiferrales bacterium
CCATTCTCGAGCGTCAGCCGCCGCCCGCGACTCGCGTCAACCCCGACCTGCCGCTCAAACTCGAGGAAGTCATCTCCAAGACGCTCGAAAAAGACCGCAACGTCCGCTGCCAATCCGCCGCCGAACTGCGCGCCGACTTGAAGCGTCTGAAGCGCGATACCGACTCGGGCCGGTCTTCGGCCTCGGATATGGCCGCTTCCAGAGCGGCTCTCGAATCACCTGCGGCCGGGGCGAGCTCCACACACGCAGCCTCCAGTGTGCACGCTTCCGGCTCCTCCGCCGTCTCCGCTGTCGCCCGTGAACACAAATTCGGCACGTTCGCGATTGTGATCATCGTGCTGATTCTTGTCGGCGCTGCTGCGTATGGGATTTATTCGTTTCTGAATCGCGCGGCGACGGTTCCTTTCCAGAATTTCAGCATCACGCAAGTGACCAGCACCGGGGAAGCGCAACTCGCCGCCATTTCCGGCGACGGCAAATACATCCTTAGTGTGGAGAGCGCCGACGGAAAAGAGAGCCTCTGGCTGCGCAATGTGCCGACCAACAGCAACACGCAAGTCATTCCGCCCTCGTTTGCCCATTATCAGAGCCTCGCCTTCTCTCCCGACGGCAATTACATTTATTTCCGCAGGGCAATCGATCAGTCAAATACGTCCTACAATTTGTTCCGTGCGCCGGTGCTCGGCGGCACGCCGCAGCAAATCGCCAGCGACGTGGATACGGATATTACGTTTTCACCCGACGGAAAGCGTATCGCCTATCAGCGCGGAAATGATCCGGTGATTGGGCAATACCGGCTGCTCAGCGCCAATTCTGATGGCAGCGATGAAAAGACGCTTCTGATCGACAAAGATACGAGTCCTGGCCTTTTTCCGGCATGGTCGCCTGACGGAAAAGAAATCGCGTATGTATTGCCGGGGCGAAGGACGATCGTGTTGTTCGACGTGGCCAGCGCGAAGTCGACCACTCTGACGCAGTTCAAGGACAGAATTATATTTGAAATGCACTGGCTGCCCGACGGACGCGGTTTGGTCATGGCTTATTCGGGTATCACGACGCACTTCCAACAGCAAATCGGATATGTCTCGTATCCCAGTGGAGCTTTCCATGCGATCACGCGCGATACCAACAACTACTCGACGCTGACGCTTTCCTCGGACGGAAAAACCATGGCGACAGTCCAGGCGAAAACTACGCGCACTCCTTATCTTCTGCCGGCTGCCGGCTCGCAGGAATCTTCGCTTCCCGAGGCACCTCTTCAAATACCCGACATGTTTTTTCTGACTTGGGCGGACAACGATGACCTTCTCGTCAGCAACGAAACGAATCTCTTTCGCGTAGCCCGCGATGGTCACAACAAGACGGCACTTCTGAGCGATCCGGCAGGAGTGATACTTGCCGCCGCTCCTTGCGGAAACGATCACATCGTGCTGAGTTGGCTTGGACATAATTCCATCAACGGAGTAATAGCTGACATGCTTTGGCGGGCTAATGCCGACGGTTCAAACGCGCAGCAGATGTCGGACAAAGTCGGTTTGCTCCAGAACATGGTCTGCTCACCGGATGGCAAGACGGTGTATTACTTCAATACGGATGGCGACCGAATTATGGACATCCCCGCTGAGGGCGGCAAAGCCGAAGTTGTTCCGGGAACGCTGATTCCCAATGAATTCGTGGCCTTTCCCATCGGCGGACTGTCATCGGATGGAAAACAGTTGCAATTCTTTACGGAAGGCGCGCCCGGGCACATAAATCTTCAGATTGTTGATCTTAATGCCGGACCCAACCCTCCGCGCCGCACGCTCACGCCCGATCCGCGAGTTTCGGGCGGGGTTGTGTTCACTCCGGATGGAAAAGCGATTTCGTATCCCATCACGGAAAATGGCGTCGCGAATTTGTGGGTTCAGCCGCTCGATGGCTCAAAGGGCCGCCAGATAACGCACTTCACCTCCGGCACTATCGCGGGGGGAGGCTGGTCGCCGGACGGCAAAACGCTTGCCCTGCTCCGCGCCAACACGCAATCCGACATTGTGCTTCTGCGCGAATCGGCACAGTGATTCTCGCTATCTCCCGGGCTGTCATTCCGAGCGGATGCGACGAGTATCCTAAGCGGCGAACTTGCTTCTGTCTTTTTGGAGTGCGGCGGCTCGCCGCTGCTTTGCGTGCCACAGGCCTGAGCCCGGTACCCGGTCTTTTACGCTGTCATTCCGAACCGGCCGCCCGCATCTTGGGCGGCCCGTGTGAGGAATCTGCTTTCCCGGTTTTCATAGCGAGAACGTTTGGATGGGCCATACTCTGTCCAGCGGCGTTTTTGGACGCCATTAGGACGATCGAAGAAACGGATTCGACTCGCGCTCTTCGGCCAGCGTGGTGGTGGGGCCGTGGCCGGGAAAAACGATCGTGTCTTCCGGAAGCGCGAGCAGCTTCGTGCGAATCGAGCGAATGATTTCCTCATACGATCCGCCCCAAAGGTCCGTGCGCCCAATCGACCCGGCGAAAAGCGTGTCGCCGGCGAAAAGCCACGGTGTTTGCGTGTCACCACGTTCATGACTGGGACTCGGTGAACCAAATGATTTTTCCACCGCTGCATTCGGCCGCACGATGCGATTCCCTTCCCCAGCGCGCGCTCCTGTGCCCATCGAAGACGGCAAATACAAACTGATGCTGCCGGGAGAATGTCCCGGCGTATGCAAGACGCGCGCTTCGTAGTCGCCCCAGCGAATCGCGTCGCCTTCGGCCAGCAGGCTATCCACATTTGCGAGCGGCGGCGGAGCAACGCCAAGAAATTGCGCCTGCAAATCCATTTGCCGGTACATGTCCAGGTCCCCTTCGTTCATCAACACCGGCGCGCCGGTCACGTCGTGCAATTTTTTCAGGCCGCCCACGTGGTCGATGTGCGCATGCGTGCTCAGGATCGCTTTCACCGTGAACCGGTGCTTCGCGAGCACAGCGAGAATGCGGTCCACCTCTTCCCCGGGATCGATAACGATGGCTTCGCGTGTTCGCGGATCGCCGACGATCGAGCAGTTGCATTGCAGCATGCCCACGGGAAGAATTTCGTGAATCAGCGCGCTTCCTTTTGCATTCGCGTTTGCCATTTCCCGCCAGTATAGCAACACTGTTTAGCCGCGCGCCGCATCACCCTGCTCTCTTCCGCGTCGCACTTTCCCCTTGCTTGCCGGGGGCTACATGTATATCCTTCGCTCGGTTACCGAGCGTAGAACATGAGCAGACCTTCCGATTTAGTGCAAGGCACACTGGATATGCTGCTGCTGAAAATTCTCTCCCTCGAGCCCATGAACGGCTACGCCGTCAGTCAGCGCCTGAAGCAAATTTCGAGCGATGCGCTCCAGGTCAGCGACGGCTCGCTCTACCCCGCGCTGCACAAGTTGGAGCAGGAAGGCTGGATCACCGCCGAATGGAAGACATCCGTAAACGGCCGCCGCGCGAAATACTATTCCCTGACGCGCCTCGGCCGCAAACATCTCGAAAAGGAATCACGGAATTGGAGTCGGCTCTCGACCGCGATTTCGCGCGTGGTCAAACTCGCCAAGCTCAAGGAAGCTTGAGCGCCGCGCGCACGCAAGGAGGTAATCGTGCGACCAGCTCATTGGATGTACACATTGCCGCTGCGAGTGCGTTCCTTGTTTTGGCGGCGGCGCGTCGATGAAGAATTGGACGATGAGCTGCGCAATCACATTGAACAAAAAACACAGTCCTACATCGCCAGCGGACTCACGCCTCAGGATGCGCGCCGCGCGGCATTGCTCGACCTCGGCGGCGTCGAAAAACGCAAGGAAGAATGCCGTGACGCTCGCCGCGTCCACTGGCTCCAGGATTTGCTGCAAGACTTGCGCTACGCCTTTCGTATGCTCCGCAAATCTCCCGGCTTCACCGCCGTCGCCATCCTCACTCTCGCCCTCGGCATCGGCGCGAACGCCGCGATTTTCAGCATCATCGATGCCGTTCTGCTTCGCCCGCTGCCGTTCAAAAATCCATCGCGGTTGGTCATGCTCTGGGAAGGTTTGCCAGAGATCGGTTATCCCAAGATAGAAGGGTCCGCGCCGGATATAGTGCTGTATGAACGCGAGCAGAGGTCCTTCGATTCCATCGGCGCGTTTCAAAACAAAGATTTCGACATCTCCGGCGGGTCCGGCGAGCCGGAACGCATCACCGCCGCGCGCGTTTCAGCCTCCACGTTTCCGCTGTTGGGCATTTCTCCTCTGATCGGCCGCACCTACACGCGCGCGGAAGATGAATCTCGCGCCAAAGTAGTCGTGCTCAGCTACGGCCTCTGGCAGCGCCGCTATGCCGGTGACCACAGCATCCTCGGCCGAACCATCGATCTCGATCGCGAACCCTACACGGTACTCGGTGTCATGCCCGGGAATTTCGTATTCCCCGTGCGTGGACCCGAAGGCAGCGACCGGCCCGCCCAGGTCTGGGTGCCCATGGCTTTCACCCAAACAGAACTCACCGCCTGGGGCATGTACTTCAACAATAACGTCCTTTGCCGCCTCAAACCCGGCATCACCATCGCGCAAGCGCAAGCGGAGGCAAATCTCATTGCCGGGCGCCTCATGCAGGCCTATCCCGCCGCTCTGCTCAAAGCGTTTCCAAATGCGCACCTGCGCATCCAAGTGACTCCCTTTCAAGGCGAGGTTATAGGCTCGGTGCAAACGCTGCTCCTCATATTGATGGCCGCGGTCGCCCTGGTTTTACTGATCGCGTGCGCTAACGTGGCCACGCTCCTGCTTTCGCGCGCCGCTTCGCGTTCCCGGGAAATCGCCATTCGCACCGCGCTGGGCGCTTCGCGCGGCCGCCTGGTACGCCAGATGCTCACCGAGAGTCTGGTCCTCGCGCTTGTCGGCGGCGTTCTTGGCGTGCTCATCGCGCTCTGGGGCGTCAACGGCTTGCTCTCGCTGGTTCCGTCGAGCATTCCGCTGCCACAAGGCGTCTCCGTTGGCGGCTCTGTGCTGGCATTCGTTGCTGCCGTGTGCTTTGTCACGGCCGTCGTCTTCGGCGCCGCGCCCGCGTTTCAGATTTCCGCCTCTTCGCCACAGGGCGCCCTGCAGGAAGGCGGCCGCGGCGGAACTCCGGGCCGCGCGCGCCGCCGCTTGCAAGGAATCTTTGTCACCGCGGAATTCGCGCTCGCTCTCGTCCTGCTCGTCGGCGCGGGGCTTCTCGTGCGCAGCTTCGCGAAATTGCTCGACACCAATCCCGGTTTTCGTCCGGAGCGCGTGCTGACCATGAGCGTGCCGCTTCCGTCCAGAGCGTATAGCAAGGCGCCGCAAATCCGGCAGTTCTACCAGCAGGCGCTCGAACGAATCTCGGCCTTGCCCGGCGTGAAATCCGATGGCGTTTCGAACGATCTGCCGCTGAACGGCACAATCACTGACGCGGTACAGGTGGAAGGCAGCACCGGCTCCACGCCGGCCACGCGCGTAAGCTGGGTGCTCGGCGATTATTTTCGCACCATGGGAATCCCCATTCTGCATGGACGCGCATTTACGCCGGAAGATCGTCCCGGCACGCAGTTGGTTGCGGTCATCAGCGAGGGCGCGGCCAAGGCGTTGTGGCCAGGGCAGGATCCCATTGGAAAGCGCTTCACCGGCGCCGGCCAGCGTAATCTCCTGACCATCATTGGAATTGTCGGCGACGTCAGCGACAGTACCCTCGACACCAAGCCGCTGCCGCATGTTTACGCACCCTATTTGCAAGTGACCGACGCCCAAATGGAAGACACGGTAATGAACGTGGCGCGCTCGATGAATATCGCCGTACGCACCGCCGGCGATCCCGCGGCGCTGACTTCCGCGGTCACGGGACAAATTCATTCCCTTGATCCCGATCTGGCCATTGCCAAGATTCGCACCATGGATCAGGACATGCAGGTGTCCGTGGCCGGGCCGAGGTTCAACACGTTTCTTCTCGGGATTTTCTCTTTTGCTGCGCTGTTTCTCGCCGCGATCGGAATTTATGGTGTGCTGGCCTACACCGTCGCGCAGCAGACGCATGAGATCGGTGTTCGCATGGCCCTCGGCGCACAGCCGCGCCACGTGCTGCGTTTGGTCCTCGCGCACGGGGCTAGGCTCGCGCTCATAGGTATCGTAATCGGTTTGCTTGCGGCGTTTGGTTTGACGCGTCTGATGGCCAGCTTGCTCTACGGCATCAGCGCCAGCGACCCGCTCACTTTTGCATCTGTGGCCGTGGTGCTTTTCGCGGTGGCGCTGCTGGCGTGTTATTTGCCGGCGCGCCGCGCCATGAAGGTCGATCCGATGGTCGCGCTCCGCTACGAATAGGGGAAAAATGGATTCTGGGCGGATAAAACGATGCGTTAGCCCTTATCTGCTAAAATGTTTTTAGTAAATTCCAAACCATGCCCATCGAGACTCCACTGCGAACAGAACACGAAAAGCTCGGCGCGCATTTCGGAAAGTATTTTGGCTGCGCGCTGCCCGCAAGTTACGGCGATGCGAACCGCGAATATGAATTCGCGCGCGAATCGGTTGCGCTGATCGACAAGAATTATCGCGCCGTGCTGGCGTTCACAGGAAAAGATCGCGCGCGCTATTTGAACGCGATGTTGACGAACAACATTCGCGATCTCGCGCCGGGGCAAGGAAATATTTCGCTTCTGCTCAGTCCGCAGGGAAGAATTCTCGCGGAAGTGGAGACCCTGGCGCTCGAAGATCGCTTGCTTGTGATTTCGTACGCCATGATTCGCGAGCGGCTTGTCGAGGCGTTCGATAAATTCATCATCATGGACGACGTGACGCTGGAAGATTTGACCGACAAGTTCGGCACGCTCGCGCTCGAAGGGCCGAAGGCCGCGGAAATTGTGCGCGAGCTATGTGGCATGGATTTGAATGCGCTCGAAGAATTGGGTCACATCGAAAAAAGCGCCACAGGAATTCCTTGCCGCATTGTGCGCAATAGCGCGGCGGGCGCGGAATTCATCACGCCGCGCGAAAATCTGCTCGCGCTGTGGGATTTGCTGCTGGATGCAGCGCGAAAACATGGCGGCGGCCCAATCGGCTACGAAGCGCTGAATGTTTTGCGTCTCGAAGAAGGTGTAGCCTGGTACGGAGTTGACTTTGACGAAAATCAAATTCCGCATCAGGCCGCGCTCGAAGCATCGCACATCAATTTCTCGAAAGGCTGCTACACAGGACAGGAAATCGTTGAGCGCGTGCGCTCGCGCGGACAGATTCAACGACGGCGCGTGATGCTGCGATTTCCCGGCGACGCGACTCCGCGCGCGGGCGAGGCGCTGTTTGCCGGCGACGTCGAAATAGGATTTGTGACGCGCGCGGCAAAATCGCCGAAACTCGGCGCGGTCATCGGCATGGGTTACGTTCGCCGCGAACAAACGAAGCCCGGCAGCAAAGTGAAATGGAGCGGCGGCGAAGCGGAAGTTTTCGATCTGCCGGACGCGCCGAAGAAAAACACATCTTGCGCGTAACATTTTGAGAATTCAGTTGGCGGCAGCGCCAGGGTTGCGATTTTTTCCGGTGTTGATGGCTTCGAGGAAGCTGCCGCGCTCGCCTTCAATTTTCCGCTGAAGCTGGAGCAGCGCGTAGAGAAGCATTTCGGGACGCGGCGGGCAGCCGGGAACGTAAACGTCCACGGGAATGACCTGGTTGACGCCCTGCACGATGGCGTAATTGTTGAAGACGCCGCCGGAAGTGGCGCAGACGCCCATGGAAATCACCCATCTCGGCTCGGGCATCTGATCGTAAAGCTGTTTGATGACCGGGGCCATTTTTTGCGAGACGCGGCCAGCGATGATCATCAGGTCGGCTTGGCGCGGGGAGCCGCGAAAAACTTCGGCGCCGAAGCGGGCCACGTCGAAGCGCGAAGCGGCGAAGCACATCATCTCGATGGCGCAGCAGGCGAGGCCGAAGGACATGGGCCAAATGGAGCTGCGGCGCGCCCAGTTGACCAGACGGTCGAGTTGCGCGAAGAGAATGCCTTCCTTCTTGAGGAAATTCGTGGCTTCTTCGGGCGTTTCGAGGGTGACGCCTCTTGCCAGTTGCACCGTCATCAGCAAGTCTCCTGTACGCGAAGGACCATTTTCGCACTTTGCCCT
>JBAQYT010000014.1:0-12222 GCA_049787175.1 Candidatus Acidiferrales bacterium
GGTTTGTCATCAATTGGATGGATCGCGAGCTGGCCAGCTTCGAACGCGCGCTCGATTCCGTCCAGCAGGTTTTTGGGCGCGGGGCCGTTCCGGTGCAGTTGCCCATTGGCTCGGAGAAAAACTTCAAGGGCGTGGTGGATTTGGTGGCCATGAAAGCGCTGATGTACGCGCCGGACGGAGACGGCAAAGCAAAAGTGGAGGAGATTCCCGCGGATTTGGCGGAAGCTGCCAAAGCCGCGCACGAGACGCTGGTGGAAATGGTTGCGGAAGGCGATGACGAACTGATGCAGGAGTTTTTCGACAAAGGGACTTTGCCCGTCGACGACTTGAAGAAAGGTTTGCATGGCGCCGTTCTCGAAAAGCGGATTTTTCCCGTGCTGCTCAGCTCCGCGCTGCGCAATATCGGCAGCGACGCCATTCTGAATTTCATCGTCGAGGAATTTCCGTCTCCGGCGGCGCGCGGCAAAGCCGCCGCGTACAAGGAGCCGCTGCGCCAGGGCGAAAGCATTGAGCGCAAAGTCGATGACAAAGAGCCGCTCTCGATTTTCGTTTTCAAAACCATCGCCGATTCCTTCGCCGGACGCATCAGCTTCTTCAAAGTGATGACCGGCGTGCTGAAAAACGACGCCAATATTGCGAATTTCAATCGCAACGCCGTGGAACGCTTCCAGCATTTGGAAGTCCGCCAGGGCAAAACCGCGAGCGCCATTCCCGAGCTTCACGCCGGCGACATTGGCACCATCGCCAAACTGAAAGACACCACCACCGGCGACACGCTGGGCGACAAAGCCGGAACGGTTTTTTATCCGGCCGCGCGGCTTCCGGAGCCGTCCATCACGTTTGCCATCGAGCCCAAGACGCGCGCCGATGAAGATCGCATTGGCGTCGCGATTCACAAAATTCTGGAAGAGGATCCCGCGCTGCGTTTCAGCCGCGATCCGCAGACCAAGGAATTTTTGCTTTCCGGCGCGGGGCAGCAGCACGTGGAAGTGGTGGTGGCGAAATTGCGCAAGCGCTATCACGTCGAACTGACGCTGCATCCGCCAAAAGTTCCGTATCGCGAAACGATTCGCGGCAAGGCGGACGCGGAAGGCAAGCACAAGAAACAAACCGGCGGGCACGGGCAATTCGGATTGTGCCGCATCAAGATGGAGCCGCTGCCGCGCGGCAGCGGATTCGAATTTGTGGACGATGTCTTCGGCGGCGCGATTCCCAAGAACTGGATTCCGTCGGTGGAGAGGGGAATTCACGACGCGGCGGAGCGCGGATTCCTCGCGGGATTTCCGGTGGTGGATTTCCGCGCCAGCCTCTACGACGGCAAGTATCACGACGTGGATTCGTCGGACATTGCGTTCAAAATTGCCGGCGCGCTGGCCTTCAAGGAAGCCATGAAGCAGGCCAAGCCGGCTCTGCTCGAGCCGATCATGAAAGTGGAAGTCTACGCGCCGGACCAGTATTCGGGCGACATCATGGGCAACATCAGTTCGCGGCGCGGGCGCATCAGCGGAAGCGAAGCGCGCGGGCATAACGTAATCGTGCGCGCGCAGGTGCCGCTGGCGGAGATGCTCAGCTACGCCAACGATTTGACGTCGATGACCCAGGGGCGCGCGGGTTATTCGATGGAGTTTTCGCACTATGACTTTGTGCCCGCGGAGCAGGCCGAGAAAATCATCGCCGCGCACAAACCCCACGCCGCCGCCGAGGACGAAGAATCTGCGTCCGCCGCCAACGGCCACTGACGCGTCCAGCCTGGGCGAGTGTCCGAAATTGCAAATTCGGATGCGAAGATCGACAAAATAAGCGATTAGAAGTGGTCTCGGTCGTTTGTTTTGTGCAAGTTGCATCGAGTTCTAATTCTTCATATCCTAAGCGATTAGAATCATGAAAAGCGCATAAAAAGCGAAAAGGCCGCGTCTCCGCGGCCCGCCTTTCTCTTTTTCCCGTTCGACTGGATTGTCCAGCGAAGGTACTGTATACCATAGAGTTAACTAAGAGTCAAGGAAAACTTGGCAGTCGCAGAAAAGGTCGTCAGCTCCTTGTTGTGGGAATCTGAGGCGAAACTGCTATGCTGCCCGTAGAATTGCAATACGAGTCTATGGATGCTAATTCCTCTGAAAACGAACCTCTGTTGGGCGGCCTGTCTTGGAGGTTGTTCGGGCAAGACTTCGGGCGAACATGTTGTGTCTAAGGGTTTATTCTCGACCGACGAGATCTTCGTGCAAGGGTTCTCGTGGTGCAAAGACGGCCCGAGGAAGATTGGCATCAATAATTTCACGCGAAAAATCCTCTGCTCGAGGCACAACACCGAACTTTCAGCGGCAGATGATGCGGCCATCGACACTGCCAGAAAATTTCGGGAGGCCTTTCGCTTGTATGAGGTTCGCCAGACGCTTAGGCCTACGATTTGGACCGTAACGAGGTTTCGCATTGATGTGTATGGGCTTGAGCGTTGGTTTCTGAAAACTCTAATCAATATTGCATTGGGCCAAGATCGCTTCATTGGTGCCGAGGCGGAACGGCCTGGGGAGCCGCCTCGTAGGCTTGTTGAGATTGCCTTCGGTCGTGAGACCTTCCGTGAACGGGCTGGGCTTTACGTGTTTGTGGACATTGGCCAGAACATTCATCACCTGGAGAACAGGGTGACGGTTACAACGTTTTCGCCGCTGAATGATTCTCTTCGCCTACTGGGTGCTACATTTGTTTTGCAGGGCTTTACGTATCTCCTGTGTCTAGATGAAACTGGCGTGTCGGAGGGCGTGACTTTTCTCCGTCCGGATGGGACTCCCTACGCGCCAGGCAATGTTTGGTACCGTAAGGCCCACATTCGATATCAGATACGTAAGCGGTTGTCTCACACTATCGATATCGAATGTGATTGACCAATAGCCTCCTTTCTACTCCCAAGATTTTATGGCGGCAAAATTAGGTGGATTTCGAGGTGAGATTCTTCGCCGCGCTCAGAATGACAAATAGTTGTGATTTGCGCAGGCCAAAATGGCGGTTTGCGTGAGTTGGTGTGTGTGCGAGGGAGTCGCGCGGCGGGACGCGATTTGAGACGATGGACACCATCCACAGGCTGAGAGCCTGTGCCACGGGAGGCGTGCGTGGTGGTGCTTGCTATCTCGAGATTGTGCTGTACGGTAAACCACGAGCTGCGAAAGTCGATTGGCGAGCAGGGCTGAGAACCTGTGCTACTCGGGGACTGACACGAGCATGGCGTATTATCGGCGGAATCTACCGCACTGGCATCCTGAGGGGAGAACCCTGTTTATAACGTGGCGACTGGCTGGATCTTTGCCAGCGTCTTTGATGAAGGACATTGCCGCAAGCCGTTCGGATGGTCGAATTTTTCGGTTATTTGATGCTGTGCTGGACCGCGGCGAGTTTGGACAGCTTTGGTTAAAGGATCGCCGAATTGCATCGTGCGTGGTGCAGTCTCTACAGCACGGCGAGGCAGCACTGCACGAATATAAATTGCACGCTTTTGTGGTAATGCCAAATCATGTGCATGTATTGCTTGAGCCGCGGACGGAGTTGCGGCGAATTACTCAAGGCATCAAAGGAACAACCAGCCGTCGTGCGAACGCAATCTTGAGGCGCGTTGGCCAGCCATTTTGGCAGGATGAATCGTTCGATCGGTGGATACGAAATGAGGATGAGTTTCTGCGAATACGTCATTATATTCTGCGGAATCCGGTTGCTGCTGGTTTGGTGAAGACGGCCGAAGAGTGGCCGTGGTCTAGCTTAAGAAATCAATAAGACGTGGGAAGCGACGTGGCACAGCCTCTTAGGCTGTGGAATGCAGTCCGGTGAGATGTGGATATTCATTCATCACAGGCTGAGAGCCTGTGCCACTCAGGACAGGCAAACGAGCAATTGCACTGGCTGAATCTGGGGCGCGGCAAGGAGTGAAGCGAATGGCGAAGGCTAAGCGGAAGCGAGCGGCGAATTGGGGAGAGGCGGCATGAAATCAGGAAAAAATGGAACGACGAGGAAAGTCGCGGCGAAGTGGGGGGACGCGACCACGGCGATACATCGGGGCGAGGCGCGGCACGGGCGCGGCGGGCCGGTGGCACCGGAGATTGTGCGCAGCTCGACGTTCACGTTTTCGTCGACGGCGGAGATGAAGCGCTGGGCCGAGGGGAAAAGTTCGGCGTACATCTACACGCGCTACGGGAATCCCACGCTGACGATTGCGGAGGAGAAAATCGCGGCGCTCGAAGGAGCCGAGGCGGCCATCGTGGCCGCGTCGGGGATGGCGGCGATTTCGAGCGCGCTGCTGGCGGTGTTGAGCGCGGGCGACGAAGTGATTTCGACGGCGCAGCTTTATGGCGGGACGTACCGGCTGATGCGCGACGTGTTTCCGCGGATGGGGATTCGCGTGCGGCACGTGGAGGCGGATCTGGCGGGCGTCGAGGAGCTGGTGACGACGCAGACGCGCTGCCTGTACGTGGAGACGCCGACGAATCCGTCGCTGCGGCTGGTGGATTTGCGGCGGGCCATCGAGCTGGCGCGGGAGTTCAAGCTGGTGAGCATTGTGGACAATACGTTCGGGAGTCCGGTGCTGCAGAAGCCGATTGCGCTGGGGTTCGACATGGTGGCGCACAGCGCGACGAAGTATTTGGGCGGGCATTCGGATTTGATTGGCGGCGCAGTGGCGGGCTCGCGAGAGTGGATTGGGCGGGTGCGCGAGAACATTATTTATTTGGGCGGATGCATGGACCCGGAGGGCGCGTTCCTGCTGATTCGCGGGATGAAGACGCTGGGAGTGCGCGTCGAACGGCAGTGCCAAACGGCAATGGCCGTGGCGAAATTTTTAGAGGCGCATCGCAAAGTGGCGCGAGTGCATTATCCGGGGCTGGCGTCGCATCCGGACCATCGATTGGCGCGGCGGCAAATGTCCGGTTTTGGCGCGATGCTGTCGTTCGACGTGAAGGGCGGGATTGCGGCGGCGCGGCGGGTCTGCGACCGCGTGAAGGTGTTTTCGCTGGCGGCGAGCTTGGGAGGCGTGGAGTCGCTGGTGGTGCTGCCGATTTATACTTCGCACTACAAGATGTCGCGGGAAGAGCTGGAGCGCGCGGGAGTGGGGCCGGGGACGGTGCGCGTGTCGATCGGGCTCGAGGACGCCGCGGATCTGATCGAGGATTTAAGGCAGGCCTTAGGATGAAAATGCAGTGGCGACTGGCTAGTGACGAATGAAAGGCGTGGGCGGCAGCGATAGTTGACATCATTGGCATAATTGTCCAATGGAAATTAAGTTCATCCTTAGCCCAGAGGAATACGCTGAAGCGCAACAGTACTGG
Source organism: Candidatus Acidiferrales bacterium (assembly GCA_049787175.1). GTDB lineage: Bacteria > Acidobacteriota > Terriglobia > Acidiferrales > UBA7541 > DAHUXN01. Next base: position 5,304 of record JBAQYT010000014.1, read on the forward strand.
CAGAGACGATTAGGACCTCGGTGGACACGAATCAGCATCCCCGTTTTTTGGGTCGTGGGATTCATCTTAATTCTTTGTGGCGTTTTGCTCTTGATCGGTTCCGTTTGGTTCATCGGGATCTTGTGTCTAGTCTATGGCCTCTTCCTTGTAGCTTGGCGTGGCTTCCTGGGGAACTTTCGATTTCGACGCGAATTTCGCCGATCGAAGACTTTGCAAGGCGAAATAACTATGGACATCACCGAAGAATGGCTCTCGACTTTCGCCTCTTACGGTGAATCAAAGGTAAGGTGGGACACGTTTTCTGGTTACCTCGAAACTCCCCATTTGTTCTTACTTGGGGTACCTCCGCGACAGTTTTACATGATTCCAAAAAGAGCGTTGGCGTCCGGTGAGTTGGATGCCGTGCGACAACTGCTCGCCCAAAAGATCATCTTGCCTGTGACTAACCCGGGAAGCTCTGCCCATGTGGCAGAACATCGCTAGGCGGCAGTACTACGGTTTCTCGGTTCTGGCACGCCTGGCCGGACGGCCGGTTGACCGCGCCTTCCCAGGCTCCTACAATTTTTGGTAGGATGCGGCAAATTTGTGCTGCATAAGCGAGCAAACGTTGGCGCAGCCCAGGCGTCAATAGTATTGAGGGTCGCACGATATAGTTGCGGTCAGCTGTGAAGGGAAGCGGCTCCGCGGAATCACCGGAGCGCAGAAACCGCGCGTCAAGCCGGTTACGCAGAGGCGTGTGGGCAAAGCGCGCCGCGTCCCTAGCGAATCGTCGCAAAGAAAGATTGCGCGAGGCCTGATGGCAAGGCGCTGTGAGGACAATTGAGTAGACGAAAAGGGATTGCGCTGGTAGCGGTGGCGCTGGCGGTGTCTCTGGCCGGATTTTCGGGCTGCGAAGAGACGGCCAAGAACAGCGTCCAAGTGCGCCAGCCGGCTGCTACGCCCCAGGGAACTGTGAAGGCAACGATGACCGCCAGCGTAGGCGAGCTGCCTTTTCCGCAGAATCCACCTGATTTTAGCGGGCTCACGCCGAGTCCCCGCCCCTGGGTCGACGCGCTTATCGATGAGGTGCAGGCGAGTCTTAATGCGGGTGAGCAAGCCTACCAGGCAGGCCAGCTTGACGTGGCGCGCAAAGACTTCCATGCGGCGCTCAATCGGCTGATGAAGAGCAACCTGGAGGCGACGGGCGACGCGAGGCTGCAAGATCTCTTCAACCGCATCGTAGACACGATGCAGACTGATGAAATGGCGACGGAGGAGAAGGACGAAGCGACCGCCGAGGCCAATGAAGATGCCGCAGACGCGGCAGACGCAGGAGACAACGCCAGCGCAAGCGCGACCACAAGCGCGGACAATTCCGACGACACCAGCGTCCAAGCTCCACCTGAATCTACAGCACCCATCGAAGAAATCGCCAATATGGAGAATCTGCCAGCAAGCGATCCGCGGCTGGCAGCCACGGCGGAAAAAGAGCTGATTACGGTTCCGCATGACCTGCCGCTGACGCTCAATGCGTCGGTGCTGCAGTATTTGAGCTTCTTTGCGTCACCGCGCGGTCGGGCGATCGTTGAGACAGGACTGGAGCGCGCCGGCCGATACCGCACGATGATCGAGTCGACGCTGAAAAAGGAAGGATTGCCGCTGGATTTGATCTATCTGGCGCAGGCCGAATCGGCGTTCAAACCGCGGGCGGTTTCGAGCAAAGGCGCACGCGGCATATGGCAGTTCATGCCGTATAGCGGCGAGGAATATGGTCTGCATCGGACGTATTGGGTGGACCAACGGGACGATCCGGAAGCCGCGACGGAAGCGGCCGCGGAAACGTTGCGCGATTTGTACCAGACGTTTGGCGACTGGTATCTGGCAATGGCGGCGTACAATTCCGGGCCGATGAACGTGACGCGAGCGGTTGAGCACACGGGCTACGCGGATTTCTGGGAATTGCAGCAACGCAATGCGCTGCCGGAGCAAACGAAAAACTACGTTCCCATCATTCTGGCGCTTGCGCTGGTGGCGAAGGACCCGGGGCTTTATGGCATCCACGTGGATGCCGATCCCGGGCCGGAATTCGATTCCGTGAGCATGGATCATTCGATCAGCCTGCGGCTGGTGGCCGATGCGACGGGGGCGAGCCTGGATGACCTGCAGGGCCTCAATCCTGAGTTGGTGAGGGGAGTGACACCTCCCAACTTCGTGCTGCGGGTGCCCAAGGGCACGGGCGATAAGCTGAAGACGGAGATTGCGGGCATTCCGGCGGGCAAGCTGACGTCGTGGAGACTGACGACGTTCTCGAGGAGCGAAACGTTGGGCGAAGTGGCGCGGCAATATCATGTGGCGCTCACGTCGCTGGAAAACGTGAACCTGATTGACCCACATGATCCGCCAGCGGATGGGACAGTGCTGATGGTTCCGGCCGCACCGCCGCGCGTCCGGCTGATTTATTATCGCGTGCATCGAACGGATACGCTGGAGAGCATCGCTTCGCGGTACAACGTGAGCGTGAGTGAATTGCAGCGCTGGAATCGTTTGCGCAGTTCGAGAACGCCGGCGGGACGTACGCTGCGCATTTACGAGAATAGCTACCTAGGCGAAACGGTAACGGCGCCGCGCCCGGCGACGGTAGCGCGGCACTCGACGGAACACGCGCAGGCGGCTACGGAGACGGCCGCTCCACATCAAGCGATGGAACACAAGGTGCGTTCCGGGGAGACGCTCTGGTCCATTGCGCGGGAGTACGGAACTACCGTCGAAGCGATCAAGCAGGCAAATCCCTTCCTGGCCAGCCGGGAATTGGAAGTGGGCGACCGGCTGAACGTATCCCCTCGGTAGGCTTAAGCCATTTATAATCATCTATATATGAAGAATATGTATTGCCATAGGAGTGGCAATATTTTCTCTTCGGGGCGCGCTGACTTTGCGTCTTGTTAGTGGGTCAGTTTGAATCTTGACTCTTTGTGCCACGATCAAGAAAATTCAAACTGACCCACCACATGCGTCTTGACAAACTTCCAGTACTACGATTAAAAGAACAAAGTGGGATTTTGCCGCTGAGCCGAGAGCCCACGGAGGAAAGACATGTTCGAAGCGAAGTTTCACGAGAACGAAGAAGACAACGAGCTCCCCGGCTTTGAAGAAGAAGAGGAACAAGCCGAGCCCGGCGGCGATGAGCATGAGGAAGTCGCCGAAGAGGAAGTGATTGAGATCGAGTCCGGCGACGATGAAGAAGAAGCTGAGCCGGAACATGCGCCAGCGCGCGGCATGAGTCCGAAGGCGGCACGGGGAGGTACTGCGCGGAAACCGGCGGCGAAGAGCAAGGCGAAGAAGCCGTCGAAGGCGAAGAAGGCCAAGAAGGCCGCGCCGCGAAAGAAGGCAAAGGCGAAGTCAAAGCCAAAGGCGAAAGCGAAGGGGCGCGCCAAGAAAGGGCGCCGCAGGTAGCAACAACCGCTTCAGAGTTCTGAAAGCGTCGCGAGTTTGCGCGGAGAGTCCGGGCGCTCGCGGCGCTTTTGTTTTTGGTCTTCGTTTTGACTGAGATTTTGATTAAGGCGTTGCGGAGCGTATTCGTGGCAAGTCACTTCAAGGGCGGGTCCTGGGCGGTGGCGGGACGATTGTCGCGCGTGGCGCGCATCACACCGGATTGATCCGTATAAAGGCTCTGGTAACCGTAGTTTTGAGGGACGGCGGCAAGAGTGTAAGCATGGGGGTTGCCGGTGGCGTCGGGTTGGGTTGGCGTGTATCGGATGGAATAACCACCGGCCATGGCGGTCTGTGCGTCTTCGCGCGCGGGTTCGCCGAGCGCTTCGAGCGATGAAGGAAAAGCTCCGGCGCCGTTTTCGTAGGTGGCAAGCTGATGCTGGATGTCGCGAACGGCTTCGACAGCGGAGCGCTCCGCGGCCGGACGCGGGTTTTCGAAACGCAGCGGAAGCGCAAGCCAGATGATGGCCCAGATGCCGGCGACGGCGCACAGAACCGCAATGACGAGTTTCCGCGAGCCGTGGGTACTCGCCTGCTTCCGCGGCGGCTCGGAGTCAGGCTCGGTTTGGCTTGCCCCGCAATAGGGACAAATGACGCTGGCAGAGTTAATCGGACGCTGACAATTAGGGCAGAGGTACATGGGGGCGGCTTAGGGCGTGGCGGCGTGGCCGGAGATCACAAGACCGATGGTCATGGGGGAAGGACCGACCGCAGCCGTGAAGTACACGGTCCATAGGTCTTCGCTTGTGTCTTGCTTGGTTCCGGGAAGAAGTGTTGGCGCACCGTCGGTCGGGACGAGGCTCCAGACGGAAGGATGGCCGGTGGTTGTGGCCTTGCGGCTGAGCACGTACATATCGTTGTCAGCGAGGTTTGCGGCGGAAGTATCCTGGCCGGGCGGCGTCAGGAGAAAGAAGTCGCGATAATCGGAAACCCCTTGATGATTGCCGTCGACGGGCTGCAGGCCATAACGCATGACATAAGTGCCGGGCTTGACGGGCTGATTGCGGAAGTCCTTCACGGGGCCGTCAAAGTGAATCGCGCCGACGATTTCTCCGTCGACGAGCTGGCCGTAGGTCACGCCCAGAGCGGTGCTGGGCTGCGCGGCGGCGGGAATGTCTGTGCGCAGCCAAATTTCGCAGAACGGGCCGCTGGGTCCGGTGATGGAAAGAGACGCCGGAGATAGTACAGCGCGCACGGGCGCGGCGATTTCCGCGGGCACGGGCACAGTGCTTATGGCAACTTTGTAGTCCTGAGCTTGCGCTGAAGCAGCGCCCGCGAAACAAAGCGCGACGACGAATGCGATTGCGGCAATGCAATGGGCCGAGCGACGAATCATTGCGGGTCTCCTCGATGAAGGATCAGCGTTCACAGTGATGGGATGATTATTGCGTGCGCGCGGTTTCGAGGCAACTTAAATGAAGCAAGCGCACCGATGCAAAAGAAAAAGCCCGCCGGGAATGGCGGGCTTTTTGCATTCAGGAACGAAAAATTATCCGGTGAACTTTATTCAGCGCGCTTCATTCCGCTTATTCGGCGAACTTATTCTGCAAAATGGCCGACGAAGGAGCTGCGGCGATTGGCGTCATCCCAGGTTACGCCGAGGGAATTTCCCTGGTAGCTGCTGTCGAGAGCGACGACGGGCATGGAATGCGTCAGATGAGCAGACAGCGGCGGATAGTAGGTTTCCTCGTTGTGGCAAATCATGTCGCCCATGTCGATGGCGCGGGTCGAGAGTTTTACAACGTTACCGACGGCGAGAGTTTCCCAGCCCATGCGGGCAGAGTCGGCGGCAAAGGAAATCGGCGCGACATTCGTGGCTACAACATGATTGAGAAGACCGGCGGATTGCGCTTGCGCGAAGGAAATGAGCGCGGCTTGCTGGGCGCTATTGGCGCGGGCATCCACGAAGAAAACAGAGCTGGCAGGCAGCGGATCCGCATAAGGATCGCCGAGAGTGGCGCTGGCGCGAACGACGGCGACTACGCCGAGGCCAGACAGAGAAACTCCGTTCCATTGGCCATCGCTGACTTGCCAAGCAAGCACGGCATTTTGGCCAGTGAGGCCGACTTCGGAATTCGCGAAGCACGGGCCGGTGTAAACATCGGCATTGCGAAATTCCATGTAATTCCCGGAAATGTGATTTGTTTGGGCCATTGCGGGAATGGCCATCAGAAATGCAGTTGCCAGAAGCGCGAGTTTCGCTGTTGTCTTTGGTCTCATGGGACCTCCCAACTTCGTATAGTTTCTCACTATGGAATGTTTGCCGCAAGGGCAATGCGAATCGTGTACACGATTCGCTTGACGCAGGGCTGTGAACTTACCTGACTGTTCATTTTGGAACAGAAAAAAGCTCTTAAGATGATTCAGTATGGGCGTTCCGATTTATCCGCAAAACATTGCATGGGAGGAACTAGGTTTTAGAGTAAACGCAGCAGTTGCAGCGATAGATTTGGCAGAGAAACTGCTCTGATTCATGAGTGTCAGGCCGCGGAAGGTGCGGCTTGGACCTAATAGGGGTGAGGGAGATGAAGAGTATGCGTAAAATTACAATACTTGTTGCGTTCTTTGGGTTCGTGGCTTTGGCAATTGGGCCGACCGCTCGCGCTCGCTCTGTGAGCAATGGTAATGCGCGGTTCAATGCCCCACGCTCAGATTTCAGCCAGCCCAGTCCCGCGAGCATGCAGAACTTTCTTAATGACGATGCTGGCCGCAAGCCGTACGGTCCGTTGGTGTTCGGGAGAAGAGATTTTGGCGTTCCGGGGCATACAGACGTGACGTCGTCTGTGCTGCCGACGCCCGAACCGGCGTCTCTTTGGCTCTTCGGGACAGGTCTTCTGGGTCTCGGCGTGCTGGGCTGGCGTCTCAAGCTGGGTCTCAGTTAATTTCGCTTGCGCTCGAATAAGGCGCGCTGATGGGCAGTGTGGGTTTTTGACACCAATGCGGCCCATTGCTTTTCAGAGAAGTACCTCTTTGCCGAAACGAAACAAATCCTCCATCGGTAAATCACCCTACTCATATCGCAGGGCAACCAGCGGGTCGACGTCCATGGCACGGTGCGCAGGAAAGTAGCAGGCGGCCAGCGCGACTGTCGCGCGAGAGAAAACAATTAAGAAGGCGCATGCTTTGCGAACGTCAACCCAAATCGGATACAAAATAAAGCGCATGCGCGGAGTTCCGTTGGAACATTTATTGTGGCTCGGCCGCTCGCGAACACGTTTTTCTCTTGCCGAAGCAACGAACGTTAGGTGGTTTGGCAGCAACCGCGGCCGGGGCGGCAGGAATCGAGGGCGACAAGCTGGCCGTCCGGGCCGACGGGGCGCTGCGTGCGCGAGCACCAGAAGGGGCCGGCGTTGCGAGCGTCGGACGCGTCTTCGTCCTGCTGGTAAAAGAGTTTCTTCGAGTGCAGGGAGCGGCAGATTTCGCCGGTGGAGATCAGAACGTTGAGGCTGGG
>JBAQYT010000016.1:0-5030 GCA_049787175.1 Candidatus Acidiferrales bacterium
CGAGGAGCGGCGCAGATTTGCGCGGCGGTGGCGATGGTTGCCGCGATGATATTTGAGGCGCTGCTGATGCCGCGCGCGAAAGCGTCGAGATGGTTTGGCATGACGCACGCGCTGGGCGCGCTGGTGATTGTGTACATTACTTTGCGTTCGATGGTGGTGACGCTAGGGCGCGGCGGAGTGGTGTGGCGGGGGACGTTTTATCCGCTGAAGGAGTTGAGGAGGGGGCAGGTTTAGGACGCGAGGGGAGTAATTTAACTACACGTTGTTGGACTTCGGAGGGTCGGCAGGATCCTGCCTTTCGTCGCCAAAAGGGGCGAACTGAGGGTCGATCATCTGTTCAGCTTTAGCCTGTTTTTCCAAACACGCAGCGGCTTCTTGCCACTGCCCCAATTCCGTAAACAGACTGAACTTGCGGCCCCAAGCGTGCGCGTCCCGTGGATTTATCTCCAGCGCACGCTCGTAGCATTTCATGGCTTCGTCAAGCTGACTTAGCGAGCGGAGGATATCGTCCTTATAGCACCAACCACGAGCGTATCGCGGATCGATCTCTAACACGTTCTCGTAGCAGATCATCGCCTCTTTGTGTAAGCCAAGTTCGCTTAACGCACTCCCTTTGCTTATCCAAGTGAAAAGGTCACCCCGCTCGAATTCGAGCGCCTTGTCATAACAGCCCAGTGCGGTCACCAAGTTCTCGATTCCAAGAAGAACATGGCCCAGCTTATCCGGGACTGCCGCTTGAATAAGCCCAAATCCGAGCAGGCCACTGCCTTTGCTGGTCTGGCCAAGAAGACACAGGGGGTTTATGTCGAGCGCCTTGGTCTTGCAGACTTGCGCTTCTTCTGTCTGACCGAGCGCGGCTAAGGCGGCTCCCTTATCATTCCACGCAAGTGCCCATTCGGGGTCGATGAGCAGAGCACTTTCGCAACAACTGATCGCGTCCTCAGGAAGACCACCCGCGTTGAGGAGAGTTGCCTTTGCACTCCAAGCGGGAGCGTAGGCCGGATCGATCTCAAGCGCCTTCTCAAAACAAGGAGCCGCGTCTCGCAGACGTTCAAGCGAAAGAAAAGCATAACCTCTCTTGGCCCAACCTACGGAATCACGCGGCTCGTCTTCTTGCGTATTATTCCAACGAGAGACAATCAATTCCCGCATACCCAGCGACTGGAGTGCGTCACCCTTCTTGCACCAAGCGGGGGCGTAATTTGGATCGATCTTAAGAGCCTTGTCGCAGTAATAGATGGCATCTTGGGGCTTGTCGAGTACATTCAGGGCATTGGCCTTGTTGCCCAAGAATGCAGGCTCGGATGGGTCTAGTTCCAAGGCCCGGTCGTAGCAGAGAAGAGCATCTTTAGGCCTGTCCAGCGAAAGCAGAGCGTTGCCTTTTTCGTTCCAAGAGTGTTTGTTGAGGTCTTCTGTTCTGGGCACCTCGAAAGCCCGGCCCGTCTGCTGTCGGAAGATTGGCTCGATGTCCCCCTGTAGCTCCTCAAATGTTCTGTACCTGATCGAAGGCTCCAGCGCTAAGCAACGCTCGATAATTGGATCGAGTGAATGTTCAAAAGTAGGCACGTGCCCCTTGATCTGCTCCTCATAAACCCGGCGTAGATACTTGTCGATGTCGTTTTCGCCAGCGATGTGGAAAGGCGGGAAGGGGCTGCCAGCGACCATCTGCCAGAGTACGAGGCCGAAGCTATAGATATCGCTTTGAGTATCTGCTTCCTTTCCCGAGAACAACTCGGGTGCGATATAACCGGGCGTTCCGCATATTCTTCTCCCGTCAGCTTGAACGAGACTCAATCCGAGTGAGCCTCCCTCCTTAGCCGTTACGGACGAGTTTTTCATACTTTTCCAAGCTGCATCTGCTGCTACCGCCAGCCCAAAATCCGTGATTCTTAGCGTCCCATTTCGCGTGATTAGAATGTTCGCCGGTTTGATATCCCGATGGCACGCGATTCCGCGTCCGCGGGCATGTTCCATCCCAAAGCAAAACTGGATCGCCCACGTGAGCACAAGGTTCAGAGCTAGCCGCTCACGCGCGTGGACCAAATGGTCCAACAAACTTGTTCGGCCCATCGCGTCGGGCGGTACGTAGTCGGTGACCACGAATAATCTACCCGAGAAGTTCTGGACGGACCGGGCGCTCAGGATGAAGGGGTGTTGCCCCAGCTTTACCCACAGTAACGCTTCCCGGCGGAACGAATCATAGAATTCGTCATCGGAGAACCTGTCTGGGCGAATCGTTTTGAGTGCGCAAAATGATTCCGTCGCTCGGTCATAGGCTAGGTACACTTCCCCAAAACCACCGAGGCCGATAAGTTTGCAAATCTCATATTCGCCGCCTATGAGATCGCCATTTTTGAACGTCACCGCAATTTGTTGTTGTTCTTGGACCTGACATCGCTCGTTCGGTGATTGTTTGCGAAACAGGTTTGCAAAGATACTTTGCACTCTGTTACCTCGAACAATTCTACGAGCTAGTATCCTCCTGAGTCGCAAAGGTGCGTGGACCCTTTTGCGGCCCAATAACATGAGAGTTAACTGCCGCCAGGTTCGGCGAAGCGGACCACTCGGCACATGGTTTGCAGAGCTCTTATTGTTCGGATGCGGAGGGCAGCGGCGGTTCTGACGCGGGCAAGGTGGTTTCAGCGGGAGCGGGAGCGGCAGTAGCAGATGCAGGTTCGAACAAAGGCCCGAGGTCGCGCTGCTTGAGGAGGCGAATGCGGTCGCGAAAGGCGGCGGCGCGCTCGAATTCGAATTTCTTGGCGGCTTCGCGCATTTGGGATTCGAGCTGGGCGAGAGCGGCCTTCAACTGTTCTTCATTTTGAATCTCACCGATGCCGGGATCCTCCGCAGGAATCGTGATGTAATCGGCTTCGACAATCGCCGCGAGCTGCATATCCACGGACTTGGTGATGGACTGAGGGGTGATGTTGTTCTCCTGGTTGTAGGCGAGCTGCTTGGCGCGGCGGCGATTGGTCTCGCCGATGGCCTGGCGCATGGAGTCGGTCATCACGTCGGCGTAGAGAATGGCGCGAGCGCGGAGATGGCGGGCGCAGCGGCCCATGGATTGAATCAGCGAGGTGGCGCTGCGGAGATAGCCTTCCTTGTCGGCATCGAGAATGGCGACGAGCGAGACTTCAGGCAGATCGAGACCTTCGCGGAGAAGATTGATGCCAATGAGCACGTCGAATTCGCCGCGGCGAAGATCGCGGAGGATGCGAACGCGCTCGAGCGTTTCGATTTCCGAATGCAAGTAGCGGCAGCGGACGCCGACTTCGGTGAAATATTCGGCGAGGTCTTCGGCCATGCGCTTGGTGAGAGTGGTGACCAGGACGCGCTCGTTGCGTTCGGCGCGCACGCGAATTTCCTCGAGCAGATCGTCGACCTGGCCCTTGATGGGGCGAACTTCCACTTCGGGATCGAGCAAGCCGGTGGGACGAATGACTTGCTCGGCAACGACGCCGCCGGACTTGGTGAGTTCGTACGGGCCGGGCGTGGCGGAAACGTAGATGACTTGATTGGCGCGGTGCTCGAATTCCTCGAAGGTGAGCGGGCGATTATCGAGCGCGGAAGGCATGCGGAAGCCGTATTCGACGAGGGTTTGCTTTCTGGAGCGGTCGCCGTGATACATTCCGCGGACTTGCGGAATGGTCTGATGAGATTCGTCGATGACGAGGAGGTGATCGTCGGGAAGATAATCGAAAAGAGTGGGCGGAGCTTCGCCGGGGAGACGGCCGGAAAGATGGCGCGAATAATTTTCGATGCCGTGGCAATAGCCGATGGTGCGCATCATTTCGATGTCGAAGCGCGTGCGCTGCTCGACGCGCTGGGCCTCGACGATTTTGCCCTGGCGCTCGAGCTCGGGGCGCCACCATTCGAGTTCGGCGAGGATGCCGTCAATGGCACGCTCGCGCTGGGCGGCGGGGACGACGTAGTGGGTCTTGGGATAAATGGTGAGGCGAGAGATTTCGTCGGAGGCGCGAATCTCTCCGGTGAGCGGGTCGATGCGGCGAATGGCTTCGATTTCGCTGCCCCAGAGTTCGACGCGGACGGCCAAGTCGTCGTAGGGCGGATGGATTTCGATGGTGTCTCCGCGGACGCGGAAAGTGCCGCGGCGAAGATCTTCGGAACGTTCGTAGAGAATTTCGACGAGCTTGCGGAGGATGTCGTCGCGCGAGATGGACTGGCCCTTGTCGAGCATGAGCATCATGCCATAGTAGGCTTCCGGCGAGCCGAGGCCGTAGATGCAGGAGACGGAGGCAACAACGATGACGTCGCGGCGATCGAAGAGCGAACGCGTGGCGCTCATGCGGAGCTTATCGAGCTCGTCGTTGATGGTGGCTTCCTTTTCGATGTAAGTGTCGGAGGAAGGCATGTAGGCTTCGGGCTGGTAGTAATCGTAGTAGCTGACGAAGTATTCGACGGCGTTGCGCGGGAAAAATGAACGGAATTCGTGGAAGAGCTGCGCGGCGAGAGTTTTGTTGTGGGCCATGACGAGCGTGGGTCGATTGATCTGCGCGATGACTTTAGCGATGGTGAAAGTCTTGCCAGAGCCGGTGACGCCGAGGAGGGTCTGGTGCTTGTCGCCGTCGCGCACACCACGAGTGAGCTGAGCGATGGCCTCGGGCTGGTCGCCGCGAGGTTCGTAGTCACTGGAAAGATTGAAGTCCATGGTGGACGCTCGGCGCCGAATTTCGGAGGCGCGAGAAACTTCCATTATAACGTAAATGGGTTTCGGCTGTGGAAGGGCGACGCAGATCGGCTGAAGTTACTTAGTTCTACGACTTTCCTTGAGCAAACGGCAATCAAACGGTCATTGCTGACGCAGAGCCTCGTTCGGGTCGACGCTGGCCGCTCGCCAGGCCGGCACCCAGCAGGCCACGCCGGCAATCACGAAAAACAAAATGGCCATCGTGATGAACGTCACAGGATCGGTGGCCTTGACGCCCACCAGCATTGTGGCCATCAGGCGCGTCAGCACGAAAGCGGCAATTAAACCGGCGACGATGCCCACACCCGTCAGCCGCAGCCCT
>JBAQYT010000019.1:0-3280 GCA_049787175.1 Candidatus Acidiferrales bacterium
TCGACGGCTCCATTGCCCAAATCGGCAGCCAATATCTCCTCACGCTCAAGGCGCTCGGTTGCGCCAATGGTCAGCTGCTCGCCAGCACCGAAGCCCAGGCAAGCGACAAAAATGACGTCCTCGCCGCTCTGGGTAAAATCTCGTCCGATATCCGCAAACAGCTTGGCGAATCCCTCGGCAGCGTCCAGAAATATGACACCCCGCTCGCCGAAGCCACCACTTCCTCGCTCGAAGCCCTGCAAGCCTTTAGCCGCGGCCGGGAAGCGGAGTTGGCCGGCGATAATCCTGGCGCTATTCCGTTTTTCCAGCACGCCATCCAGATCGATCCCAACTTCGCTATGGCTTACGCTGCTCTTGGAACTGTATATTCCAATTTCGGCGAGCCAAACCTCGCCGCGCAAAGCACGACAAAGGCTTATGCGCTCCGCGATTGCGTCACTGAAAAGGAGAAGCTATATATAGACTCGCATTACGACCATTTCGTCCTCGGCGATCTCGAAAAAGCGCGTCAGACCTATGAACTTTGGCGGTCAGAGTATCCTCAGGACGATGGACCACGTACAAATCTGGCCGTCATCTATGGCGAGTTGGGCCAGCCGCAGAAATCCTTGGAAGAAGAGCAGCCAGCCTTCCGAATCGACCCAAACGGCAACGCCTACGTGGATCTCACCTTCAATTTCCTCAGTTTGAATCGGCTTCAGGAGGCCCAGGCCGTCATTCAAGAGGCGCAATCGAAAAACCGCGATTCCGCGCTGCTTCGCCTTGCAAGCTATTACATCGCCTTTCTGCAGAATGATCCGGCAGGCATGGCTCGTGAGGTCGCGTGGTCAAAAGGCAAGCGGGCCGAACCCCTCTTCCTCGCAAACGAGTCGGACACCACTGCTTACTCAGGCCAGGAACGCAAAGCGCTCGATCTGATGCAGCAAGCGATAAGCGCTGCAACTCAGGCAAATGATGGCAATGAAGTTATAGCCAGCGACAACGTGGATGTCGCGGTAGGGGAAGCTCTCGTTGGCAACGACACTGTGGCGCGTCAGTTTGCGTCAACGGCGCTCCAGCTCTCGACCAGCCGCGACGTTCAACTCGGGGCTGCTTTTGCTTTGGCTCTCGTTGGTGATGCTGCAAAATCTCAGGCCCTCGTCGATGATCTCGCCAAACGCTTCCCGCAAGACACCATTGCGCAATCCATAGAAATCCCGGCAATCCGCGCCCAGTTGGCATTGCTTCACGGCGATTCCTCGAAAGCCATTGAGATACTCCAGCCAGCACTCCCGTATGACTTATCCGTGGATGTCCGACTGCCGTACATCAGAGGTCAAGCGTACCTGATGGCCAAACAGGGAAGCGCTGCCGCCGCCGAATTTCAAAAAATCATCAACCATAGCGGTATCGTCCTGATCGACCCTATCGGCGCCCTCGCTCATCTCGGTCTTGCCCGCGCCTACGCTGTAGAGGCGGGTTTATCCCGCCACGGCGAAAATGACGCCGCAAATCCGTCACTACAACCCGATGCGCTCGCCAAAGCCCGCAAAGCCTATCAGGATTTTCTCGCCCTCTGGCAGCACGCCGACCCCGGCATTCCCATCCTCAAGCAAGCCCAGTCCGAATACGCCAAATTGCACTGAGCGAGAGCTTTGCCTGTCTGTCCGTTGACTTCGTTTACTCTGTGACTCTAAAATGCCCGCGCCCATGCCCGAATCGGCTCCGCTCACTGGCCAGACCGTCTCTCACTATCGCATTCTGGAGAAACTCGGCGGCGGCGGGATGGGCGTCGTTTACAAGGCTGAGGACACTCGCCTGCACCGTTTCGTCGCGCTGAAATTCCTGCCCGAAGAAGCAGCACGAGGAGCGCAGGCGCTCGAACGTTTCGAGCGCGAAGCGCAGGCCGCGTCCGCGCTTGACCACCCGAACATCTGTACCATTTACGAGATCGGCGAAGCCAACGGCCAACCGTTCATCGCCATGCAGTATCTCGAAGGCTCGACGCTGAAACATCGCGTCGGTGGCAAGCCCGTGCCGCTCGAGATCCTTCTCGAGTGGGGCATCGAAATTGCCGACGCGCTCGACGCGGCGCACGCCCGCAGCATCATTCATCGCGACATCAAGCCCGCAAATATTTTCATCACCTCCCGCGGCCACGTCAAAATCCTCGATTTCGGCCTCGCAAAAGTGATGGAACACCCACCTGGGACAATGGGCCCTGAAGGGCTGACGCAGGCTACGCGCGATGAATTGCCGGAACATCTCACCAGCCCAGGCACTGCCGTCGGCACGGTCGCCTACATGTCGCCCGAGCAAGCGCGCGGGGAGCAACTCGACGCTCGCACGGATTTGTTCAGCCTGGGAGCCGTTCTCTACGAGATGGCCACCGGGCGAATGCCCTTCAACGGCAATACCAGCGCGATAATTTTCAATTCGATTCTCGAAAAAACTCCGGTGCCCGCAGTGCGCCTGAATCCGGACGTGCCGCCGGATCTCGAACGCATCATCCATACGGCTCTCGAAAAGAATCGTGAGCTGCGCTATCAGAATGCCTCGGATTTGCGCGCAGACTTGAAGCGCCTCCAACGTGACACCAGCGGTTCGGTAACAACGATCGCGCGTGGCGTTGATTCCAGCCGCCACGCTGTACCCTCCGCCGAAATCACGGCAGGAGACGACTTCGGCGCCGGACCCTCCAGCTCGGTCGTAGGGGCGGGGCTTGCCCCGCCCGCGCCTGCGACAGCAGGCGAGTCTGACCGCTCGTCGCTCGCCGCCGCTCGTCGTTCCGGTTCTGCGGCCGCTCATCCTTCGGGCTCCTCCACCGTCGTCTCTGTCGCCCGCGAACACAAACTCGGTCTTGCTGCGATAATCATCATCGCTCTTGTACTTCTCGGTGCTGCTTCCTACGGCGTTTACGCATTCCTGAATCGCGCACCGAAACTCACCAACAAAGACAACGTCGTCCTCGCCGATTTCACCAACACCACCGGCGACTCCGACTTCGACGGCGCGCTCCGCCAGGGCCTCGCCGTCCAGCTCGACCAATCCCCCTTTCTGAATCTCCTCTCCGAGGACCGCATCCAGCAAACTCTCAAAATGATGGGCCAGCCTTCCGACGCGCGTCTCACTTCCGACACCGCGCGCGACATCTGCGTGCGCACCTCCAGCTCTGCCGTCCTCGACGGCTCCATTGCCCAAATCGGCAGCCAATATCTCCTCACGCTCAAGGCGCTCGGTTGCGCCAATGGTCAGCTGCTCGCCAGCACCGAAGCCCAGGCAAGCGACAAAAATGACGTCC
>JBAQYT010000025.1:0-3022 GCA_049787175.1 Candidatus Acidiferrales bacterium
AAATCGTGGCCGCCCATCGTTTCCACCAGCACTTTGAACGTCAGCTCGCCGCGCTCAGGATGGGTCACGCGCTTCGAAAACGCCTCGGCCGGCGCGGCATGAATGAACAAGATGTTCCATCGCCGCAATGAGGAAAAGACGGCCAGCGCGGCGGGCGCGTCGTACGCGGCATACGCTGCGGCCCATTTGTCCTGGTCGAACGGTTGGATGACGTGACGGTCTTCGGCCAGCGCTTGCCGCAGCCGGTACGCAAAGACAATCTCGCAATCGGCCAAGTGGCAAATGATTTCGCGCGCGCTCCATTTGCCCGGCGCGGGCTTTTTTTCCAGGCGCTCCGGCCCCAGCGCCCGCACGAATGTCGCGAGCTGCGCGGGCGTCGCGGCGATCACTTCCAACGGATCTTTGCCCGCCAAATTCGCTGCATACGGATTCGAGGAAGCCATAGTGGGCAAAACGATATCACGCAGCTCGCTGTCTCTCAAGCCGCGAGTATTTTCGGTAGTGACTCAGACTGATTCGCGACTAATCGGGATTTACCTCAAGAAGGAGAACACAGCCAAACTGGGATGGCGTACTTTTCGCCAAGTACTTAAGCGTTTGGAGTTGACCGGCTTCAAAGCAAAGGATGTGGTATGTATGTGGCAAAGGTCGAGGTGATCAATGGCGCGTACCGCCGAGATTGTTTTTTTGGCTGTGCCAGTTTTTGTGGGTAGCGCGGTCACGATGTCGTTGGGTGCGCTGATGGCATGGGAAGGCATCATTAGTTATCCGAACTGGACGAGTCCCGCAGGTGGATTTTTTGGGTATTACGCGATGGCAGCGTCGATTATCATCATTGGATTGGGCGGGTGGGGCATTGCTTCAGGGGTCGGAATCCTCAACACGAGGCAATGGGCAAGGATTTCGACGTTAATTTTCGGTACCATCTCGCTCCTTATAGCTATTCTCGGGGCGCTGGAAATGTTTCTCGATCCTCGCGCCGGTGTCTCGTATATGGAGGGCGTTTATATGGGAAGTGTTCGACCCGACATGATGGCCTTGTACGGGTGTCTCGCCGCGTTTGGCGCTTTCTCGCTCTATTTTTTCAACAAGAAGAGCGTCAAGTCGCAATTCTTGGGTTAGCTGCCTGTGGCGAACCGATTGTGACGGTCTAATCGGTCGACGGGCCAGCAGCCCACTGAACCGAACCAGACTAAATCCTGAATTCCCGCGGCACAATTTTTGCCTTTACAACTCCGCCCTGAAATCCTTACTCTGTTTCTTCCATGTGGTACGTCAACGCTAAATTCGCGGCGAAGAAAATCGAATCGCAGCTGCCGCAGCTCTCCTTCACCGTCAGAAGCTCCGGCGGCGTGGCGCGCGTCGAGAAATACAATTGCGGCTCCGAATTTCGCAAAGCCCCCGACGGCAACTATCAAATGACCGAACTTCCCGCCATCATGAAGGGCGGCCAGTTCACCCAGCTCTGGGACGCCGGCTACCAAAAATTCCTGATCACCCGCGACGGCCGCAAGCTCCCGGCCATTGTCAGCGAGCTCGCCGATCTGCGAAAATTCAACGAGGAGCTGCGTTTCGCGCTTGGCGTGCCCGCCTATTACAACGAAGCGCTCGGCTCCGTAGCCCACTATTCTGTCTATGACCGCCTCAAAGGCCGCGTGGGTGATGATCCTGACGAAACGGTAGGCGCGCACTCCGTCGACGAAGAAGAGTAGCTAGCTACCTGGAAGCTTCTTAAGATACATTCCCACGGACTGTTCCACGGGGGAGATTTCAATGGGCGGTCGCGGCAAGGCTGCACGCGCATTCGTCATCTTGGGCAGTGTGGTGCTGCTCGTGAACGCGGCGCTTCATTGCGTGGGCGGATACAAAGTGGGTTTCCCGGCATTGAGAGCTTCGAACCTGGACCCTCGCCTGCAAACAGCCTTCCGGGTCGTTTTTCTCTCCCTCGCGTGGCAATGGGCCGTAACTGCGGTTGTCGCGCTGCTGGCCGGCCTCACCCAAACGAGATTGCGCAAGACGCTCGTTCTGTTTTGCGGTCTAGCTGTACTCCTTGAGGCGGGAGTTGGCGCCACTATGATGGGACTCTTCCTAGGCAACGAAATAATCGGCGCAGCCGGGTTGTTGCTTGTTTGCGGCGGCCTGCTATTTGACCAATCGGGAGTAAAAACCTAGATGTCCTCCTTAGCCCAAGCCGAAAAAGCTGCAAAGCTCCTGGCCCTTCACCACGGCCCGCATATTCTTGTTCTGCCAAACGCGTGGGACGTCGCCAGCGCCCGCATTTTCGAGGACGCAGGCTTCCCAGCCATCGCCACCAGCAGCGCAGGCGTGGCCAATTCGCTCGGCTATCCCGACGGCCAAAATATTTCTCGCGACGAAATGCTCGAAGTCGTCGCGCGCATCGCCCGCGCCGTTTCCGCGCCGGTCACTGCGGACATGGAAGCAGGCTATGGCAAAACTCCCGAAGACCTCGCGCAAACAGCGGTTGCGATCATCACAGCTGGCGCCGTGGGCTGCAATATCGAGGATTTGGTCGAGGAAGGCTCGGGCGAACTTTTTCCCATCGAACTACAGCAGCGCAAAATCCGCGCCATGGTCGATGCCGCCCAAAAACTTGGCGTGCATCTGGTGATAAACGCCCGCACGGACATCTTCCTCGAAGGAATCGGCGAACCCGCCACGCGCGCCGAGCGCACAGCTGAGCGCCTCAATGCCTATCGCAACGCAGGCGCCGAGTCGCTCTTCGCTCCTGGCGTGAAAGACCCCGCGACCATCGCGCAACTCACCCGCGCCGTGCGCGGCCCTCTGAATATTCTCGGCACCGTCGGCACGCCATCCGTCGCCGAACTCGAAAAGCTCGGCGTCGCGCGCGTCAGCGTCGGCTCCGGCCCCATGCGCGCCTCGATGGGCCTCACTTCGCGCATCGCCAAGCATCTTCGCGACAAAGGCACCTTCGAGATCATGACCGACGGCGCCATGCCCTACATCGAAGCCAACCGCCTGCTGGCCGGCCACTGAGTTTCAT
>JBAQYT010000044.1:0-2874 GCA_049787175.1 Candidatus Acidiferrales bacterium
TTTATCTTTCAAAGCTAATCAAGCCGCTGGGCGTGCGCGTCACGCGAATCGCCATGGGCATACCGGTCGGCTCGGATTTGGAATACGCCGACGAAGTTACGATGGTGAAAGCCATGGAAGGCCGCCGCGATTTGTAGTGTCTCGCTTGTGGATACCAGCCGCTGGACATCTTGTTGTTTTACCTGCCGATTAAATCCCGAATTGATAAATAGAATGCGGGGTGATAGCGTTCCTCCATAGCCCGTTGAAGGAGGAGCCATGATTTATGCATTGCTCGCGCTTGTGGGAATCTCTGTTCTGTTGCTCATACTTGTCCTCCGGAAACTCCCACCGCGAAGGAACGATTCTGAACCTTCCGTCGGTACTCTGCTAACGTCTACGGACGCTGCTTTCGGAAATCTGACCTCTCGACTCGAGTCGCTTCAGCACGGTTTTTCAACCAGCCTTGCTACCTCACTTCAGGCAGGCACTCAGGGAATCATTTCGGCGATTGCCGGCGTGAAAGAAGAAACTCGTTCACAAATCGACGAACGAATCCAGGCCCTCGCTTCAGAATTGAGGGCGGGGTTCGATTCTTTCCGGGAGAAGATTGACAGACAGATTGGTAGCGCTCGGACGGAGACGCAGCATTCGCTGTCTGATTTCTCAACTGCGCTGGACAAGCGCTCAGGGCTTCTTCAAACGCAGGTCAGTTCTGCTCTATCCGAGCTCCGAAATTCAGTGAAGGACGAACTTACTAGCGGAAGAACTGAAGCGCGCGATTCGTTGAATCTAGCAAATACAAACCTGCTCGGAGCTTTTCAAAAGCTGCAACAAAGCAACGAAAATAAATTAACAGAGATAAGACAGAGCCTAGAGGCAAAGCTGACGGAGAACATTGAGAAGAACATCGGCGCCTTCAAAGATATGACCGCGGGTATCGCCGAGCTTAGATCGACGAGTGAGAAGATAATGCAGGTTAGCGAAGAGATCGGTGAGCTCACGGACATTTTAAGCTCACCCAAACTCCGCGGCGATTTCGGCGAATTCGAGCTTGAA
This sequence comes from Candidatus Acidiferrales bacterium, assembly GCA_049787175.1. Classification (GTDB taxonomy): domain Bacteria; phylum Acidobacteriota; class Terriglobia; order Acidiferrales; family UBA7541; genus DAHUXN01. The sequence continues at coordinate 1,039 of JBAQYT010000044.1, forward strand.
AATGCGCTAAAGGATTTGATCCCTGCTGACCATTACGAAATAAAAGCAAATGTTAACGGTGCACTCGCAGACGCGGCGATACTACTAAAGGAGGGCAAATTGTGTATCGACAGCAAGTTCCCCCTCGACAATTACCGCAAAGCGTCGGACACCGCACTATCGGATGAGGAAAGGCGTATTGCAGAGTCTAAGTTCTTGGGCGACGTTAGAAATCACATCGACACCATAGCCGCCAAGTACATCGTGCCTGGCATTACGCTAGATATTGCCTTTATGTACGTCCCCGCGGAAAGCGTCTACTATCAAATATTACTGGACTCTACTATTCAGGAACACTGTCGCAACTGCAAGGTTTTGGCAGTTTCGCCCAACACGCTCTATGCCTATCTTCAGGTCTTGGCTATAGGGTTTCGCGGCATGAAGCTACAGGACGCCGCAAAGAAGATAGAGACAGTACTACTGAAACTTAAGTATGAATTCGATCATTTCAAAGAAAACTTCCGAGTCTTAGGATCGCACCTGCAACACGCGCAAGACAGATTTTCCGAGGCCAACCTTGACGCGCAGCAATTCTCAGTGACCCTCGACTGTAGTGCTCCCCTCTAATTTAGACAGTCAGGGCCTCCGAGTTTAGGTCAGTTGCAAAAGCCAAGAAAGCCTCGTGCGGAGTGCGATTCCCGACTCCGCGATGAGGCCGGTCGTGATTGTACTCCTGGATCCAACGAGCGATTGATGCTCGCGCTTCTTCCAAGCTCCGGTACTCCGCCGTCCAGACTTCCTCTTCTTTCAAGCTGCGGTGGAACCGCTCGATGTAGCTGTTGCCCTCCGGGTGATGATAGGCCGTCCGCCGATGGGTGATGCCGAGCCGGTTGAGCGTTTCGATGAACCGCGTCGAAGTGAACTGTGTCCCATTGTCTGTGGTCATCGTCACGTTCGCTTCACGGCTGCCCTCGGGCAGCCGTGAGAGTACGGCCTGCTCCACGGCTGCGAGCGCGTCTTCGGTTCGGCAGCGATGCGAGAGATTCCAGCCTACGATCTCCCGCGTGCAACAGTCGATCACACTCACCAGATACGCCCATCCTACGGTTGGCCCCGCCCAGATCTTGGTCATGTCCGACTGCCAGATCTGATTCGGCTCGGCGGCTTCCACGCGGCCCCACTCTTTCTTCCGTCGTGCGCGCAGACGACGCGAGCGCACCAGCAACCCGCGTTCTCGCATCACTCGTAGCACTCGCTTGCGATTCACGCGTAGACCTTCTTTCCTCTGTAGCCACCACGCCACGCGCCGATAGCCGTACGCCAGCTTCTCTCCGCACGCAACGACGATCTGCTCATCGTAGGTTCGGTCAGCACGGTTGCCTCGTGGCCGCGTCCGATAGTACAGACTCGACCGGCTGATGGCTAACGTCGCCGCCACCAGCGTGGCCGTGTAGCCTTGCGTCACCATCTCTCGCGCCTGGGAGTGAGCCTCACCGCAGCTCACTCCCCCACGACGTTTTTTAGGATTTCGATCTCCAGCGACTTCCGCCCCAGTGTTCGCTCCAACTGCCGGATGCGATGGTCCTTCTCGGTTTCCGCCGCGGCAGCGCTTCTCCCCCCAAGCGCTGCCTTCGCTCCCTGCTCCGCTTCATCCTTCCAGCGATAGAACAGATTCGGAGCGATTCCGTGACGCCGACACGTCTCCGAGACGTTGCCGCTCTTAATGCCTTCCTGCACGATTTGCCACTTCTCTTCCGGGGATCGATCTACGCGTGGTTTCCTGCCCATGTTGCCTCCTGTTTGGAGGCCCTGATTCTACCTAATTGAGGTGTCCAGTTTTAGAGGGGAGCACTACAC
>JBAQYT010000049.1:0-24421 GCA_049787175.1 Candidatus Acidiferrales bacterium
AAATCGAAGCCGCCAGCCTCACGCTTCGCGTCCATCCCGAAATCGCCAAGGCTCTCAAGACCCGCGAATCATCGCTCATGGACGAACTCGAGCAGGTCACTCACAAGAGCCTCATCATCCAGGCCGATCCCACCCTTCACTGGGAGCAGTACGACATCTACTGATACACGAAACATACCAAGGCAGAGAGCGCCCGTAGCGTTCTATGCGCGCCGTTGTACAATGCTTATCCATCGAAGGATTGACGATGACGAAAGAAGAGATCGACTTCAAGAGCGGCATCCCAGAAAACCGACCCATGATATGGGAGAAACAGATCAATGGTCGGACGTTCGTATTCAAGAAAACTGTGGAGACACCAGGCGTGTTCTTGTACAACTGTCGTTGCTCCGGGCAGAACGGTGGATCCTCAACTGGATTTCACAGCTCCCGAGATTTAACGCGGGAAGAGGTCGAGGCATCGCCTCAGTTTGCGTGGTTCCTCACAGGACGCCGGTTACCGAGCAATTAAGCCAAAGTACTTCTTGATAAGCGCGTCGAATTCGTGCTCGGATTTGCAAGTAACCTCGGACTGATCCCGCGGTTCAACCGTGCATATAAGTGGTTTCGTGTCCACCCAGTTCTTGACCCTGTCAGATGTCGTGCTGTAGTCCGCGTAGCTTGTCTGCTCAAAGGCGTCGAAGACGGCGGTGCTATAGATAATCGTCTTACCGGCATCGGTCGACTCGAACGTAGCGATGGCCACGTAGCAGACATTAGCTTTCGCATCGTAATGGTCGACGTAGCTTGCCGGGAGTATAACAATCGTTGGCTTGGGCGGCTTCGTCAACGTATCCGACTCGTTGAAGAATTTCTTGGCTTGGTCAGCGCACATTTTCTGCTGCGCCAGCGTAGCCAGTCGAGGTTTCTGTGCCAATGCTGGGGCGGTACACCCAAGGAAGCAGGCAGTGAGCGCGCCAGCAAATCTTAGCTCTGCGCCGGTCATAACGGCCTCCTCCTTGCCGTCGCGCCGTATCATAGGCCAAAACTGACAAATCGAGGACTGAATTTCTGACAAGACCACCCTACACCCAACAATAACCGGCTTCCGAAAATCCCACGATGTCTTCTTTCCTCCAGGGACTGTGAGGCCCACACGCGGATCCACACACGATGTTCATAACGGCTAGACCAAGACGCGAGGGTGCCGCATCCTTTGCGTCGTTTGCAAAGGGTGCGATTTTTGTCAGTGAGCAATCCTACTTGGCCGCTATCCCAAAAAACCGCTCGATTTCACCCCTCGCACGAATCCCAGTTGGAACGATTTTTCGTTCCAGCGAAACAGCTCACCTAGCGGTCAGTACGCTTCGTCGAGTCGCTCTTGCTCTTCGCCGCCAATAGCACCGCGCCTTTCAGCAAGTCGCGCATCGCATCGGGATGCACCTTCGGCAGCCTCACCAGCACCCACGGATAATTCAAGTAGTGATCCGTGATGTAGTACGTCTCCGGCTCAGCGCGCATCATCTCTTCGCGTTCCTCGAACGTCGTGCCAACAACGAGCGACTCGCCATCCTCTTTCAATCTCGCGATCAGCTTGCCGCGAATTTTGAACGCCGCCGTCCCGTACGACGTGCTTTCCTCCACGCCATCAAGCGCCATCGCCATCTTGCGCACATCCTTGAACGTCATCGCCGCGAATCCTGGTCAATGTCATTCCAAGTATCAGCCCACTGTTGAGCTTCTTCCTGCGTCCAGAACATTGCCGGTTTGGTCTCAAAGGTTATCGGGTTCGGCATCGGCGCCAGAAGCCCTCCATTCAGCGTATAACGTGTATTGTTGCTGGCTATAACGCTTCTCAAACCGTCTACCGCGCCTGCCACGGATTTCATCACGCAGTCGCCCGCCACCGTATCCCAAACGAGCCACTTTCCGTCTTGCTGCCTAACTTCGTATCGCATCTTGCCCCCGCCTCAGCGCAAATTTGCTTCGCCGCTGCCATGCATGGCAGCCGTCTTCGGGCGTTGGAAAATCATGATAAATGGAAACTGACCCACTACCCCGAAACGAACGGACCCTGTTGACAATCCGGTTAACTCATGCTATAAGGATACTGTATGGTTATCGAACTTCAGTTTGCAGCTTGTGGCTTCTTACGAGATTTCCGGTGGAGATTCCTCTCCGCGTAACCCTCTCCATCCTGTCCGATTCCGAAAAATACCCTGAAAATCGCGATTCTAATCGCTTAAGCAATGAAGAATTAAAACTTCTCATAACTCGCACAAAACAAACACTCGGACCCATTTCTAATCGCTTATTTTGTTGTTCCTGCAGCCCCAATTTGCATTTCCGGACACTTGCTCGCCCACGGCAGCTTCATTCCTTAATCCGAGTCGAAGCGCTGCTCCAGAAACGGATCCCCGCGCATGTGGTAGCCGTTCTGCTCCCAGAATCCCGGTGCGTCGCGCGCCAGAAATTCGATCCCACGCACCCATTTCACGCTTTTCCATGCGTACAGTTGCGGCACCACCAGCCGCACCGGATAGCCATGCTCCGGCGGCAGCGGTTCGCCGTTGTGCCGCAGCGCAAACAGAACATCCGGCCGCTTCAGATCGTCCAGCGGCACATTGGCCGTGAACTCTTCCTCGGCATGAACCACCACGTAGTGCGCCTCGGATTTCACCGTCGCCAGCTTCATCACTTCGGTGAAGGGCACGCCTTCCCAGCGCACGTCGAAGCGGCTCCAGCGCGTGACGCAGTGCATGTCCGCCGTCACTTCTTTCATGGGCAAGCGGTTGAATTCGTCCCACGTCAGCCGCACTGGCTTTTCCACCAGCCCTTCAATGCGAAAATCCCATCGCGCCGGGTCGAATCGCGGCACCGAACCATAATGCAGCACCGGCCACTTGAGCGTCAGAGCCTGATTCGGCGGCAGCCGACCTTCGCGCGCCATCTTCTGCTCCAGTTCTTTTCGTTCGTTGCCCTCAAAGAACATAATCAGTTTGCTCGCTGCTCTGTGATTCCGCTACTGCGCAGGATATTTCTCTCATTGTACGCGGACGCGGGCTGCAATTCTCTATGTTATGATGGCCCGTAATCCCGATTCGATCCAGAAGGAGGAATTTTTTGTCCGCTCGAGTGCTCAATGGAACGCTAATCCGCGACCAAATCTACGCGGAACTTACGCAGGAAATCGCCGAGCTGCTATCGTGTGGAATTCGGCCGGGTCTGGCCGCGATTTTGGTGGGCGACGATCCCGCGTCGAAAATTTACGTGCGCAGCAAGATCGCCGCGTGCCAGCAGCTTGGACTGGGAAATGTTCACCTGACGCCTCCGGCGAATACCACGACCGCGGAACTGCTCGCCATTGTGCGCGAGCTCAATTCTCGCGACGACGTTGACGGCATCCTCGTCCAGCTCCCGCTTCCTCCGCGGATCGAAGCCAAAAAAATTCTGGAAGCGGTGGATCCGGCCAAGGACGTCGACGGGTTTCATCCCGTGAATATCGGCAAGCTCGTCGAGGAGCGGCCTAGCATGGTGGCGTGCACTCCGCTTGGCGTGATGGAGATTCTGCGGCGCAGTGGAATTCCGGTGGAAGGCGCGGACGCTGTGGTCGTCGGACGGAGCAATATCGTGGGCAAGCCGATGGCGCTGTTGTTGATGCATGCCGACGCCACTGTGACGGTGTGCCATTCCAAAACGCGCGACTTGCGAAAATTCACGCGCGAAGCCGATATTCTCATCGCCGCGGCTGGCCGCCCCGCTTTGATTGTGCCGGACGATGTCAAACCGGGCGCCACCGTCATCGACGTGGGAACAACGCGCATCACTGATCCGCGGCAAGCGGAGCAGGTTTTCCGGCATTTGCCGGACCGTCTCGAGAAGTTCCGCAAGAACGGCTCGGCTATCGCCGGCGATGTACATCCCGATGTGGCGCAAGTGGCCGGCGCGCTAACGCCGGTTCCGGGTGGCGTGGGTCCGCTCACCATCGCCATGCTGATGAGCAACACGGTAAAAGCCGCGCGGCTTCGCCGTGGTTTGCGCGCTCCCGAAACTGTCGCTTCTCCCCGTTAGCGCCCGATGCTGACCGTTGGACTCACCGGCGGAATTGCCAGCGGAAAGTCAATCGTGGCGCGCATGCTGCAAGAGATGGGCTGCCACGTAATTGAAGCCGACCTGGTTGCGCACGAATTCCTCAAGCCAGCGAATCCCATCGCGCAGGAAATCATTGTGGAATTTGGCCCGGAAATCCTTGGCCCAGACGGTGCGATCGACCGCGCCAAACTGGGCGAAATTGTCTTTGGAAATCCGCGGAAACTAGCGCGTCTCAATGCGCTGACTCATCCTCCGGTGCTGAAGGAAATCGCGAGGCGCCTGGCGGAAATCGCGCAGAAAGACAACTCATCTATCGCCGTGGTCGTGGCCGCTTTGCATATCGAAACGGGTTACTACAAAACTTTCGATCGGCTTGCCGTCGCATGGTGCACGCGCGAACAGCAAGTGGCGCGATTGCTCGGCCGCGGATTCACGCGCGACCAAGCCGAGAGCCGCATCGCCTCGCAACTGCCCCTCGACGAAAAGCGCCTGCTTGCCGACGACGTCATCGACTGCTCGCGAACGATCGAAGACACGCGCCAGCAAGCCAAGGAGGTACTTTCTCGCTGGAGGCTGATAAAGTAGTGCGAAACGTCTTATCGCAAATGCACAATCCTTGATATGAGCGAGCAAACGCCCGATTACGGCCTCGACGCGCCCGGAGTATTTCGCGGCTTGCTGATTGGCGGGCTCGCCGCGGCAATTATTGGATTTCTCCTTGTGCGCTGGGCTTTAGCCGGGCACGCTGGTTCGACGATTGGCTTGGCCTTCGCGGTTCAAAATAGCGGCATAGGCTGTTTGATCGGCGCCGCGATGATGTTCGCCAGCAGCCGCTACGGCAAATTTCACGTTCGCGACCGCGTGCTCCGCGGATTGAACCTTCGCGGCGATGAGACGGTGCTTGATGTCGGCTGCGGCCACGGCCTTTTGCTCATTGGCGCGGCGAAACGATTACCGCATGGACGCGCCATAGGAATCGATTTGTGGTCGCAGGTGGACCAAGGAAGCAATTCCCGCGAAGCTACGCTTAAGAATGCCGCGCTGGAAGGAGTAGCGGAACGAGTCGAGGTTCATGACGGCGACATGCGCAAGTTACCGTTCACTGATGCCAGCTTTGACGCCGCTGTCGCGCAATTTGCGATCCACAATATTCCTAGCCGCGATGGGCGCCGGGAAGCGATTCGAGAAATCTCGCGCGTTCTCAAACCCGGCGGCCAAGTCGCCTTGTCAGACATGAAGAGCGTCGGCCTCTACGCCGACGAGTTGCGCAAATCGGGCATGGGCGAAGTAAAAATCTCCTGGCCGAGTTTTTGGACTTGGCCTCCGTCACGGATCGTAACGGCAAAAAAACCGTCTGACTCGGCTTGACTGCAACGCCTAGGCCGCGTTCCATTCGTCGCGGATGCGCTTTCGTTCCGATTCACTCAGCGCGAACCATGACTCGGCAACATCCCTCACTCGCTCCAGCGCGCGCTGCATCTCCGCGTGCTTTTGCTCCATCAGTTCGCGCGACGCATCTGGCGGAACATAGATGGTGGGTGCGACCACCGCGATAGCGCGCGAGAAAAAATGCGGGACTTGAAACAAATCCCATGACTTCTCGAACGTCAGCGCCCGTTCCACGCCGATATGAAACAGAAAGATCGGCTGGCCCGTCTTGCGCGCCAGCATCACCGGGCCGGGCTTGGCGACATAGCGCGGACCTCGCGGCCCATCAATCGTGAACGCCACATCGTGCCCCTCTTTGAGGCGTTGCGCCATCACCACCAGGCCCTTCAAGCCGCCTCGCGAAGAGCTGCCCTGCGCGGTGCCGAAGCCCAGCCGCTCGATAACCCGCCGCGTCCATTGGCCATCAAAGTTAGTGGTATTCATCACCACGACGCCGCGATTGCGCCACCACCACGTCGCGGAAAAGATCGATCGGTGCCAAAAAGCTCCGATCAGCTGTTCGCCGCGGTCGTAGGCGCGCTGCGCGTGCTGCCAGCCCAAAACTTCCAGGCGCAGCGTAGGGCCGATGGTGCGTATGGCCGAGTACACAAGCCACGCGATCACCGGAATTTGCATCCGGCGCCAGCGCGAAAGCTGCGGCAGTCGAGTGTCGTAGTGAACGCCGACGGGCTCTTCTTGCGAATCGAGCGGCTGTGCGGTGGGTTCGCTCATCGGCGTATAGTATAGCAATCGTGATGACAGGGCTGGGTGCAGTGCAGGCGCGCGCGAAGACAAAACGCCACCAACACTGGTTTCTTTGTGGCGTATTGCTCTGCTGCGGATTTTTTGCCGCACATGTTGAAGCGCAAACGCCCTCAGTTGGCGCATATCTCGGTCAGATTGTTGGCGACGACATTTCCGTGATGGGGCCGTCGAATGCCGTCATGAATGGCGCAACGCCGGCAATTGAATTCAGCAGCGGCGGCACGATTGTCGTGCACTCGGGCAAAGCACGTGTAGAGTTCATCGGCGGCGGCGAACTGGACGTGTGCGGTCCCGCAAAGTTCACAGTGCTGTCCTCGGGGCAAGCCCTTACCGTGGCTCTGAGCTTTGGCCGCGTGCACGCGCGATTCGATGCCTCGCGCCCCATCGCGATTTATACTCCGCTCGTCATTGCCACGCCGATGTCCATCGGAGACCGGTCGCGCGACGCGGCGATCGGGCTCACAAATACGGGTACGATGTGCGTTCTGGCAGCGCGGGGCGCCGTTCGCCTGCAAAATCAGCTGAGTGGCGAGACGGTTATCGTGCCGCAGCCAAGCGGAGTGCTTCTTCAAGGCACATCATTTGGAACGTTGCCCGCCGCAATAGGACAGTGCCGCTGCGATTTCGACCAGCCCAGCGCGATACAGTCCACGCCGCTTGCTCCCATGGCTCCAGCCTCCAATGCTGCGATTGTGCCCGATAAGAGCGCACCAACACTCGCGCCACAATCGCCAGCAAAACCGGCTCCCATTCCCTCCGCACCAAGTTCTGCTTCCGCCGCGCGCGAAGGAACGGCATCTCAATCACAAACTCCGGAGCCGCCGCCTGCCGCCAAGAATTTGTCCGCTCAAGCGGCGCAATCGTTATCATTGTCTCGAGCGCAAGCCGCGACGACGCAGCCGACATTGAAAATCAATCTGCCTCCCATCGGCTATGACGCAAAAAGCGTTACCGCAACAGCCGAGCCGCTTAGCGTCGCAACGTTGATGCTGGCCCAAGAGGCCGTCGTCGAGCCGGAATGGATATTTCATGGAACGGTCGTCGCGACGCGTTCCGCCGCTTCTTCGAGCGGCACAGCTACCGCGCAAACGCCAACGAACGCGCCTCAGCCAAAGAAAGGCTTTTGGACGAAACTCCACGACTTCTTTATTGGCTCACACTGAGAAAGCGCCGCGTGACGAAGCCGGGGGCGCTGGCGTTCCGCGGAACTACATCCCTTCGTAGTTCGGGCCTCCTCCGCCTTCCGGAGGGACCCAGTTCACGATCTGGTAGGGATCAGCGATGTCGCACGTCTTGCAATGAACACAATTGGAGGCGTTGATTTTTAGTTTCGGCTGGCCGTTCTCGAGCGCCATTTCATACACTGCGGCGGGACAGTAATATTGGCAAGGATTGCCATACTCGCGCACGCAACGGTCCGCGCAAATGCTTGGATCGCTGACCACCAGATGGCACGGCTGGTCTTCTTCATGCCGCGTTCCTGAGTGATAAACGTCGGTCAGCCGGTTAAACGTGAGCGCGCCGTCGCCTTTGAACCGCGTGGATTGATCGATGATTTCGCGCGGCCGTTCCAGCCTTCGAAAATCTTCGTAGCCCGGCCGGCAATGCATCGGGTCCGCCAGGCCGCGCCCGCCGCTGACGAATTGCATTCCGGCGTTGAACAGACCCGGCCACAATCCATCGTGAAAGCCTTGATGGAAATTGCGAACCGCCCAAAGCTCCGGCTTGATCCAGCTTTCTTCCAACTTCTTCGGAAACGCGCTGAGGGATTTTGTGGAAGAGTCGCCCGCCGCAAGCGCCTCGTAAATGGCCTCCGCGGCCAGCATTCCGCTCTTGATCGCGGTATGGATTCCCTTCAGTCGCTGCGAATTCAGCAAGCTCGCGGAATCGCCGATGATTAATCCGCCATCGACGTAAGTGCGCGGCATGGAATACCAGCCTCCGTAGGGCACCGTTTTCGCGCCATAGCGGACCAGCTTGCCGCCATCGAGAATCCGTCGCACGAATGGGTGCGTCTTGAATTTCTGAAAGGCCTCGTGCGGATCGAAGAGCGAATCCTTGTACTCAAGTCCCACGACCATGCCCAGCGAAACGCGATTGTCGCGCAGGCCATAGATCCAGCCTCCGCCATATTTATCGGAATCGAGCGGCCAGCCAAGCGTATGCGCCACATAGCCGGTTTCGATCCTTCCCGGCCGCACATCCCACAATTCCTTGATGCCGATTCCGTAGACCTGCGGATTCATGCCGTCCAAATGAAAATGATTGACCAGATCCTTGGTGAGCGAACCGCGCGGACCCTCGGCGAGCACGGTGATTTTTGAGCGCAACTCGTATCCCGGGGTGAAGTTGTCTTTCGGTTTTCCATTCTTATCGACACCCTTGTCTTCGGTGATGACGCCGGCAATCCCGTCGCCTTCGTAAATCAGCGACGCGCCCGCGAATTGCGTGAAGACGTTCACGCTTGCCTTTTCCACCAAGCCGCCCAGCCATTTTGTCAGCCGGTTGAGCGAGACGACGTAGTTGCCATGATTTTGCAGCGGCGGCGGCGTGACGGGCAATTTCCAAGCGCTGCTCGAAGTGAGAAAATATGCCGCGTCTCCCGTCACCGGAGTGTCGAGCGGCGCGGATTTCTCGAAATCCGGAACCAGTTCGCGCAGCGCGCGCGGGTCCATGATTGCGCCGGAAAGTTGATGCGCGCCCAGCTCGCGCGCCTTCTCGAGAACATAAATATTTTCAGCGGAGAGCGACGGAGTTCGCGCGGCGGCAGCGTGCTTTTCGATCAGGCGCGAGAGATGCAGCGCGCATGCCAGCCCCGCTGGGCCCGCACCGACGATGAGCACATCGGCTTCGAGTTTTTCGCGTTCCACAGGCATAAGCGTTCATTGTAGCAGAACGCTCCGCGCGAAATTTCCGCGCTTCGCGGGCGGGCAGTTCAGGAGATTATTCGCAGGGCTGGCTAGGCGGACTTGGATTTCTCGACCGCTTCGGTGAGTGCAGGAACGATTTCAAACAGGTCGCCGACCACGCCGTAATCGGCGATCTCGAAGATGGGCGCATTTTGATCTTTGTTGATCGCGACAATGCAGCGCGAGCCCTTCATGCCCACCACGTGCTGAATCGCGCCACTAATGCCCAGCGCCAGATAAAGCTTGGGTGAAACCGTCTGTCCCGAGCTTCCGATTTGGCGTTCCATCGGGAGCCAACCTTCGTCGCAGATGGGGCGCGAAGCGGATAATTCCGCGCCCAGCGCTTTGGCAAGCTTTTCCGCGAGCGGAATATTCTCTGGAGCCTTGATGCCGCGTCCAATCGAAACCAGAATCGGCGCCTGCGTCAAATCCACGGCTTGCTTGGCTTCGCGGAAAAGCTCGAGCGGCTTGGTGCGGATCTGCTCCGGCTTCAGGGCCACGCTGAACGCCTTCACCGGCGCCTTCCCGCCTTGTTTCTTCGCCGCCATGTCCGCGCGAAACGCGCCCGCCTGAAATGTCGCGAGCCATGGCGCATCGCCTTGAAAAACCACATCAGCGGCCGTGCGCCCCTGAAACATTTGCCGGACAAACACGAGTTTGCCGTTTTCGCATCGGTAGCCGACGCAATCCCCAATCATCCCTTTGTTCAGCGACGCCGCCAGTTTCGGCGCGAAGTCGCGCACCTGATATGTGTGCGGAAAGACTACGAGGTCGGGCTTCGTTTGCTCGACCACCTGTTTTAATGCGATGGAATATCCATCGGGCGTGTATTTTTCGAGCAGAGCGCTCTCCACAAGAATCACTTCGTCGAGTTGATAGCCCGCGAGTTCATCCGCGAGGGCTCCGACGCCTTGGCCGATTACCAAACCGCTGACCGAGCCCTTCACCTGCGCCGCAATTTGCTGCGCCGCGGCCAGGGCTTCGAAACTGACCTTGCTCCACTTTCCGCCGCGCTGTTCGGTAATCAGAAGAATCTTCATGGCCTTTTCGCTAGAGCACCCGCGCTTCGTGCTGCAGTTTCTCCACCAGCTTCTCGGCAATTTCCTTCGGTGAGCCGCTGATGAACTCCGTCTTCTTTGTTTTCTGCGGGACGTAAATGCGTTCCACGCGCTGCGTCACCGCGGATTGCACCCCGAGCGACTCGCGCGCCACGCTGACGATTTCTTTCTTTTTCGCGGCCATGATGCCTTTCAGCGTGGCATAGCGCGGCTTGTTGATGCCGGACTGAATCGTCAGCACCGCTGGCAGCGGCAATTCCACCCACTGAAACCAGCCGGCTTCGAGTTCGCGTTTCACGCGCAAATGATCGCCTTGCGCTTCGATGGACATGATGATCGTCGCGTGCGGCAGCCCCAGCAATTCGGCCAGCAACACGCCGGTCTGCCCAAAGCCGTGGTCCTCGCTCTGCAAACCGGTCAAAATCAAATCGAATTTTTCCTTTTCGATGGCCGCCGCCAGCGAGCGCGCCGATGCCAGAGGGTCCAGCCCGTAAAACTTCTCATCAACCACATGAATTCCGCGATCCGCGCCTTTCGCCAACGCTTCTTTGATCGTCTGCTTCGCGCGCTCCGGCCCCATCGAAATCGCCACCACTTCTCCGCCGTGCTTTTCTTTCAAGCGCAGCGCCTCTTCCAGCGCGAAGCTGTCCGGCTCGCTTGTTTCGAAGCTGATGTCCGTCTCGCGAATCCATGAGCCGCTTGCATCGATCGCCAGCGGCGCATCCTTTGCCGGAACCTGTTTGACGCAGACGGCGATTTTCAACAGAAGCCTCCCGCGAAAATTACGGCGCCGTTTCGCGCCGTAAAATCCGAACGACTCAGCGCCCTTCCCAGAGTTTGAACACTAACGACGCGTTCGTGCCGCCAAATCCAAAAGAATTCGACAGCGCGTATTGCATGGTCACCTTGCGCGCTTCGTTGGGAATATAGTCCAAGTCGCACGCCGGATCGGGATTTTCGTAGTTGATCGTCGGCGGCGCCATCTGCTCCCGCAGCGCCAAAACGCTGATGCCTGCCTCGATTCCGCCCGCCCCGCCCAGCACGTGTCCGGTCATCGATTTCGTCGAACTGACCGGAATTTTGCTTGCCGCGTCGCCGAAAGTGCGCTTGATCGCCAGCGTCTCGAGCGCATCTCCAATCTGTGTCGAGGTGCCGTGCGCGTTCACGTAGCCAATCTGCGCCGGAGCAATTCCCGCGTCCTTGAGCGATGCGCACATCACGCGATACGCTCCGTCGCCGTCCTCCGAAGGCTGCGTCATATGAAACGCGTCGGCTGACATCCCGTAGCCGACGATTTCCGCCAGAATGTTCGCGCCCCGCCGCTGCGCGTATTCGAGCGACTCCAGGATTAGCACCCCGGCCCCTTCGCCCATCACGAAACCGTCGCGCTGCGCGTCAAACGGCCGGCTCGCCCGCGTCGGCTCATCGTTGCGCGTCGAGAGCGCCTTCATCGCCGCAAAGCCGCCCACGCCCATCGGCGTGATGGCCGCCTCCGAGCCTCCTGCGATCATCACTTCCGCATCGCGCCGCTGAATGATTTTGAATGCATCTCCAATGGCATGCGCCGAAGCCGAGCACGCCGTGGCCGTCGCCGAATTGGGGCCCTTCGCGCCCAGACGAATCGAAATTTGTCCCGACGCCAGGTTGATAATCGCGGAAGGAATGAAGAACGGGGAGATCTTGCCGGGGCCGCCGTGAATCAGCTTGCTGTGCTCTCGCTCGATTACGTCGAACCCGCCAATGCCGGAACCAATGTAAACGCCGGTTAGGTCCGCGTTCTTTTCATTGATTTCCATGGCCGCCATCTTCATCGCGAAATCCGTAGCCGCAACGGCCAGATGGATGAAGCGGGCCATTTTCTTGACTTCTTTTTTTTCGATCCAGTGGAAGGGATCGAAGCCTTTTACTTCGCCGGCAAAGCGGCAGTCGAAGCCGGTCGCATCAAACTGCGTGATCGGCCCGATCCCGCTCTTTCCGGCGACGAGGTTTTTCCAAACCTCCTCCGTGCCTATCCCGCAGGCGCAGACCAGCCCGACTCCTGTAACGACAACTCGGCGATTCAATGGGGAACTTTCTCCTCGTGGAAGTCTGAGGCCGCGAACTACTTTTTCGCTTGGGCGTGCTTGTCGATGTAAGCGATAGCGTCCTTGACCGTGGCGATCTTTTCGGCGTCCTCATCGGGAATTTCGATGCCGAACGCCTCTTCGAAAGCCATCACGAGTTCGACGATGTCGAGCGAGTCGGCACCCAGATCATCCACAAAAGAAGCCGTCGGCGTCACTTCTCCCTCGTCCACGCCGAGCTGTTCGACGATAATCTGCTTCACGCGTTCTTCAACGCTGGCCATTCTATTTCTTCCTCCGCTTTCGGCGATCGATTGCTCTTCGTGTAATTCTCCGGGCGGCTTCTCCGGTTACTGAACCTGTTCATTCTAAGCGGGCCTTGAAATCCGGTCAACCATACTTCCTCAGCGGTAACGGGAGTCAAAATTCAACTGACCGCGCCCCGCGTTGCCTGCTTCACGCCGCCGTCAGCAGCATCGGCGCGCCGTCGGTAATCACGATGGTGTGCTCGTAATGCGCCGAAAGGCTTCCGTCGGCAGTCTTCACGGTCCAGCCGTCGCCCCCATCTTTTGGCTTGCCAGAGCCCATCGCTATGATCGGCTCGACCGTTAGTACCAGCCCTTCCGTCAGTCGCTGCTGCGCCAGGGGATCATCATAATTTGGCACGCTCGGCTCTTCGTGGATGGTGCGCCCGATTCCATGCCCGCCGAGTTCGCGGATCACCTGAAACCCGCTTCGCCGAACCTCGCGCTCCACGGCTCGCCCGATTTCGTTGATGCGATGGTTTGCCCGCGCATATGTCATCGACTTGCGAAAGGCCCTCTCCGCGCATGCCACCAGTTGCCGAGCATGCCCCGAAACAGGCTCAACCGCCACGGTCATCGCGGCATCAGCCATGTACCCATTCTTTTCGAAGGTCACATCCAGCTTCACCAAATCGCCCGCGCGCACTTTGCGTGAATCCGACGGGATGCCGTGCACGGCCTCGTCATTCAAACTGATCAGAACATCGCCGGGAAAACCATAGACCATCCGCGGCGCCGAGCGCGCGTCATTTTCTCGCATGATCTTCCCGCCAACATTCGCAAGCTCCGCCGTGGTGACGCCCGCGCGCACGCTAGCCGACATTGCCTCCAACGCCAGCCGCACGATGCGGCCCACCTCTTTCAAGCACAACAGCTCTTTGTAGTTTTTGATCGACATTATCTTCTGAGTGCTGCGGCCAGCAGACTATCCCATCCGCATTCCGCCATTCACGTCCAGCACGTGGCCGGTAATGTAACCTGCTTCTTCGCTGGCCAGAAACACAATCGCGGAAGCTACGTCGTTGTCGGCGCCGAATCGCCCCAGCGGAATCCGCGCCTTCAGTTCCTCTTTCACCTTCTCCGGCAGCGGGTCGGTCATCGGCGTGCTGATGAATCCCGGCGCAACCGCATTTACGGTGATGTTCCGCGACGCCATCTCTGTCGCAATCGCGCGCGTCAGTCCGATCAGGCCGGCCTTCGCGGCCACGTAGTTCGCTTGCCCCGCGTTTCCTGTCTCCGCAACCACCGACGTCACGTTAATAATTCGCCCCCAGCGCTGCTTCATCATCGTACTCAGCGCCTGCTGCGTGCACAGATGCGCCGCCGTCAAATTTGTTCGCAACACCGTCTCCCAGTCGTCGAGCTTCATGCGCAACGCCAGTCCGTCGCGCGTAATGGCCGCGTTGTTCACCAGAATGTCTAGCCGCCCAAATTTTCCGAGCGTTTGCTGAAACCCCGCTTTGATCTGTTCCGGGTCAGCGACGTCCATTTTTACGGCCAGCGCTTCTCCGCCCGCCGATTCAATCTGTTTCACGACTTCCGCGAGTTTTTCTTCGTTCCGCGCCGCCACCGCGACGCGCGCGCCCGCGCCCGCCAGCGCCATCGCCGTCGCCCGGCCAATTCCTTGGGACGCCCCTGTAACGATTGCTGCTTTTCCTGCCAGTGAAAACATTTGCCAGCGGCTTCCTCTCTGCTTCAATTCAAGATTCGGTGATTTCCGCGCGCGCCTTGGCCACTTTCTCCAGCGTCGATTGCAGGCTTGCCGCGTCTTCGACGTTGAAGCTTCGCACCGAACGATCGATCTGCCTCAGCAATCCGCTGAGCACGCGGCCCGGCCCCACTTCCACAAAAATGCGCACGTCCTGCGCAATCATTTCGTGAATCGACTCCTCCCACAGCACCGGCATGCATATCTGCCGAATTAACGCGTCTTGCGCTTCCTCGCCGGCGGTAATCGCCTCCGCATCCACATTGGTGATCAGCGGAAAGCGCAGCGCGCTAAATTTCGTCGCGCGCACCTCCGGCTCCAGCCTGGTTTCCACCGGCTTCATCAGCGCGCAATGGAATGGCGCGGAAACCGGCAGAATGACCGCGCGCTTGGCGCCGCTCTGCGACGCAATTTCTACCGCTCGTTTCACAGCCGCCGCATTTCCGGAAATCACTGTTTGTTCCGACGAATTTAGATTCGCCGCTGTAACCACATCGCTTCCAGCGGCTTTCTTGCAAATCTCCACAACCTCCGCCGGCGCCAACCCTAGAATGGCGGCCATGGCGCCGTCGCCGTGCGCCACGGCCTCCTGCATATAGCGGCCGCGGTTCCGAACCAGTTTTACCGCCACGGAAAAATCCAAACTTCCCGCTGCCACCAGCGCCGAGTACTCGCCCAGGCTGTGTCCCGCCACATAATCCGGCGTCACGCCGTTTTCTTCCAGCACGCGCTCCGCCGCCACCGACACAGTAAGAATTGCCGGCTGCGTATTTTCCGTGAGCTTCAGGTCGTCCTCGCTGCCCTCAAAACACAGCCGCGACAACGAAAACCCGAGCGCCGCATCCGCAGCCTCGAACACCTGGCGCGCCGCCGGAAACGTCTCGGCGAGGTTCCGACCCATCCCCGGATACTGCGAGGCTTGACCCGGAAATAAGAACGCCACCTTGCTCATGAGATTATTCCGTTCCGCGATGCGCTCGGCGATGCCGAAGGCAGGTTCTAACTCTCTTCGTGCGGAAAGTCCAGCGCCTCGTCCTCCCCAAAATCAAGCGCGCGCGCTGGCGACTGCTGCGGAAAGCTCCTTTTCGATTTTCTCGTTTGTTTTGGCGCGGCAAAGTTCCGCCGCCACGCGAATCGCATTCTTGATCGCGTTGGAATTGGAGCGCCCGTGACCAATCACTGTGATGCCGCGAATCCCCAGCAGCGGCACGCCGCCATATTCCGAATAATCGATCTTCTTGCGAAATTCTCCAAACGCGTGCCGCGACAGCACGTAACCCATCTGCGCGCTCAAGCTGCTTTTCAGCGCTTTCTTCAGCATTCCGCCGACGTGTTCCACAAGGCCTTCGCTGATTTTTAGCACGATATTGCCGATGAAGCCGTCGCACACAATCACGTCCACATCACCCTTGAAGAAATCTTTCCCCTCCACGTTACCGATGAAGTTCAGCGAAGTTTGCTTCAGCCGATTCGACGCCTCGCGCGTCAGCTCATTTCCCTTGCTTTCCTCTTCGCCGATCGACAACACACCCACCCGCGGGCGCTTGGTTCCAAAGATCGTCCGATAGTAAATCTCTCCCATAATCGCGAATTGTTCGATCTGCGCGGGCTTCGAGTCCACGTTCGCGCCCACGTCCAGTAAAATCGATGCTCCGCCTTTCGCGTTCGGAAACGGCGCCGCCAATGCCGGACGATCCACCGACGGCAACGTGCCCAGCACAAAGCGCGCCACCGCCATCACTGCGCCAGTATTCCCCGCGCTGACCAGCGCCTCCGCCTGTCCCTCCTTCACCATTTTCGCTCCGACGTGTACCGAGCTGTCGCGCTTCTTGCGAAACGCTACCGACGGCGAATCCTCCATGGTGATCACTTCCGTAGCATTCACGATTTCGATCGGAAGGCTGCGCGCGCTCTGCCGATTCAACTCCGCGCGCACTTTCGCCTCAATGCCGATGAGCACAACGCGCACACCATACTGCCGCACCGCGAGCACCGCCCCTTCGACTTCGGCTCGAGGAGCGTGGTCGCCGCCCATGGCGTCCAGCGCAATCGTGGTCATTGGATTCACCGCATTAACTTAAGCGGGCAGGGCCTTCCCCGCAGAGGTCCAGATAAAGTTCAGGCTGAGGTGTCCACCACCGCTCGGCCCTTATAGTACCCGCAATGCGGGCACGCGCGATGGGGAAGCTTCGGCTCGTGGCAATTCGGACAGCTGGTGATCGACGGCGCCTTCAGATGATCGTGAGCCCGTCGCGTGCTGGTGCGCCTCTTCGAGTGACGTCGCTTTGGATTCGGCATTCCTGCTCCTTCTGGCGGCGGTGCGCACTGCACCCTTTCCGCATATTCCGAAACTCCACTATTCTACTGTACTTTACTGTTTTTTCGGCCAGTCTTGCTTCAATCGGGCCAGCGGCGCCATGCGCGAGTCCGTTGCATGGCTTTCACAGCGGCATTCTTCCTGGTTCAAATTCACCCCGCAGTGCGGACACAGTCCCCGGCAATCGCTCCGGCAAATCACCTTCATCGGCAGCGACAGGTTCACCTGCTCGGCCAGCACGTCCGCCAGAAACAGTCCGTCGCCTTCGAAGAACGCAACATCCGTATCATCCAGATTCAGCCGGACTTCTTCGTCTTTCCGGATCGACGTCATGGGCCGGTAAACCAAATCGAAATCCTTGCCCACTTCCTCGACCACCGTCTCCAGGCACCGCGCGCAGGTCAGCTCCAGCCGGGTGTGAAACGTCCCAAAGATGCGGATCTGCCCATCGATCAGCTCCGCCGTCGCGCGCACGTCCAGCGGCTCAATTTGCTGGAAGTCCCCGGAATGAAAGTCCAGCGTCCCCGGGGCGTAATCCTTCCGGATGCGGATCTTGCGAGTGGCTAGTTCGTGTACGTCCAGAAACATAAAAATCCCATGAAAAAATCGATGAAAGGCCATTATAAGATGCGTTGCTTCAATGTCAAGAAACCGTGAAACATTCGTTCCTCGTGATGCCAATGCGTTACTTGCCCCGAAGTGCATGATTCGCGTGCCCGTTCGCCCAGTCTCGCCCGCCGCACCCGATTGGAGCGTCACTAGCCTCCAGGTATTTCGTCGTTTTCGTGAACCGCCGGGTCGGGCGAATCTTCATCGCCGTAGAGGAGGTCAGCAAAGCCAGATGTCCTTCAAAAACACCGCACAAGATGCCTTTCGGTTTCTGTATCATATGGGTTTTACGATGCTCAGGAGTTTTGCGGATGGCTTATAGGACGCCGGACCATTTTTCAAGGCAAGACCTAAATATCGGAATCATCGGCTGCGGATACGTAGGGTTGCCTTTGGCCTTGAGTTTCGCCGGCAAGGGTCACTTGGTGCTGGGATTTGACACGGATCCCGCGAAAGTCGAGAAATTGAACCGTGGTGAATCCTACATCAAGCATATTTCCGAAGGCGAAATCGCCAAGCATGTCCGCGCCAAGCATTTTTCCGCTACAGCGGACTTCGCGAGATTGCGGGATATGGACGCGGTCTTGATTTGCGTTCCCACTCCGCTGGATGAGCGTCGCGATCCCGATCTTTCTTACGTGGAGGGCACTGCGCGCGCCGTTGCGCCGCATTTGCAGCGCGGGCAACTGATCGTCCTGGAGAGCACCACTTATCCGGGGACTACGGAAGAGCTGGTTTTGCCAATCCTCGAGCAAGGCGGGTTGCACTGCCCGATACGGCGCGAGCACGACACAAACACCGCGCCCACTGATTTTTACTTGGCGTTTTCACCCGAACGCGAGGACCCCGGCAATAAACACTTCGGTCTATCGCAAATTCCGAAGGTGGTCGGCGGGATCAATCCGCCCAGCGGCCAAGCGGCCGCAAATCTTTACGCCCAAATTGTTGCGCGCGTGGTTCCGGTCAGTTCGACTCGTGTGGCTGAGATGAGCAAGCTGCTTGAAAACATCTTTCGCTGCGTGAACATCGCATTGGTCAATGAATTGAAGCTTCTGTGCCAGAGGATGGGCATGGATATTTGGGAAGTGATCGACAGCGCGGCAACCAAGCCGTTCGGCTTCATGCCTTTCTATCCGGGCCCGGGGCTGGGCGGACATTGCATACCCGTGGATCCGTATTATCTATCGTGGAAAGCCAGGGAATACGATTTTGCCACGCGCTTCATCGAGCTGGCTGGAGAAATCAATACCTCCATGCCTTATCACGTCGTGGACGCCGTCGCCGAAGCATTAAATGAGCAGCAGAAAAGCTTGAAGGGCGCCCGCATCTTGCTGCTTGGCGTAGCCTATAAGAAAGACATCGATGATTTGCGTGAATCTCCCTCGTTGAAGTTAATGCAATTGCTACTCCAACGCGGTGCGAAATTGGATTACAACGACCCCTTTTTCCCGTCGCTGCACAAGATGAGGCATTATGATTATTCCCAGATGCGCTCGGTCGACATCAATCCGCGGTCGCTCGCTTCTTACGATTGCGTTCTGATTGCTACCGATCATTCTTCGTACGATTATGAGCAGATCGTGGATGTGGCGAAACTGGTCGTTGATTCTCGCAACGCCACGCGCCATGTAAAGAAAAACCGCGAGAAAGTCGTCCACTGCTGAACCGCTTTGGAGTAGTAACAGGGCTTTATTGAGGAGGAATGGGATGCGCTACCTGGTAACGGGTGGTGCCGGCTTCATCGGATCGAACATCGTTGATGAGCTATTGCGGCGTGGTCATGAGGTCACCGTGCTCGACGATTTTTCGTCAGGCAAGGAAGAAAATCTTGCCAGCGCCGTTAAGAAGATTCGCCTCATTCGCGGAGATATCTGCGATCTCGAAGCGGCGCGTGAGGCCTGCGAGGGCGCGGACTACGTATTGCATCTGGCTGCGCGCACTTCTGTTCCGCGCTCCGTGAAAGATCCCATCGAGACCAATCGCGTCAATATCGACGGTACCCTCAATGTTTTGGTCGCCGCGCGCGACGCCAAGGTGCGACGCGTCGTTTATGCCGCGTCCTCGGCTGCCTATGGCGAAACGCCCACCTTGCCGAAGGTCGAAACCATGCCCTCGGATCCCATCTCTCCTTACGGCCTCACCAAGCTGGTTGGTGAAATGTACGCACAACTATTTGGGCGCGCGTACGGTTTGGAAAACGTGTCGATCCGCTATTTCAATGTTTTCGGTCCTCGCCAGGACCCTACGTCGCAATACTCCGGCGTACTTTCGCGCTTCATGCTGGCGGTCATTGAGGGCTCTGCGCCCATCGTTTTTGGCGATGGCGAGCAGTCTCGCGATTTTACGTATGTCGACAACGTCGTGGATGTTTCCTTGCGCGCTTGCGAAGCCGCCGGGGCCTCGGGTAAAGTTTTCAACGGCGGCACCGGCGTGCGAATCTCGCTGAATGATGTCCTCAAGCTCCTCGGGAAAATAACTGGCGGAGCCATTCGTGTGCAGTACGACCAGCCGCGGACGGGCGACATCTTACATTCCCAGGCAGACATCAAGCTTGCAGCGCAAGTCCTCGGTTATCAGCCGCGCGTGGATTTCGAGGATGGTCTTCGCCGCACGTGGAAGTGGTATTCCCAGGCGTTTGTGAAGAAATGAATCGTTCGTCCCTCACTCGAAACGCCCTTGATGTTCCCACACAATACTTTCCGCACTCGGCATTTTCAGCCTTCCGCTTGGTTGGGTGTCGATGAAAATCTTGGTGACGGGAGCCGCCGGCTATATCGGAAGCGTTTGTACCGAAGCGCTGATTGAGCGCGGACATAGCGTCATTGCTCTGGACGATCTCTCCGAAGGTCACAGGGAAGCTGTCGACAGCCGGGCCGTATTCTGCCGCGTCAATCTCCACGACTTGGATTCTCTCAGTGCTGTATTTCAGCAGTATAAAGTCGATGCCGTCATGCATTTCGCCGCCCTGTGTCTCGTCGAAGAGTCTGTGCGTGAACCAGGCAAGTACTACCGCGCCAACGTCTCCGCCGGAATCAATCTGCTGGAATCCATGCTTCGCCACGGCGTCAAGAAACTGATCTTCTCCTCGACCGCTGCCACCTACGGAGAGCCCGAGGAAACGCCCATTCCGGAGGAGCATCGAACGACGCCGGTAAACCCATACGGCGCCTCGAAGCTTCTCTTTGAACGCGTCCTAGAGGAATTCCGCGCAAGCTCCGGTCTCGAGTACATCACCATGCGCTACTTCAATGCGGCGGGTGCGTCGGAAAAACATGGCGAAGATCACAACCCTGAGACACACGTCATACCTATCCTTCTTGAAGTCGCCGCGGGTCAGCGTGAAGCCTTTCAGGTTTACGGCACCGATTATCCGACTCCGGACGGAACCTGCGTCCGCGATTACGTCCATGTGTTGGACATTGCTCAAGCTCATGCCCTTGCCGTCGAGCGTATTTCCGAGTTTGCCGGCAGGATCTATAACATCGGAAATAGCCAGGGGTTTTCCGTTCAGGAAGTCATGGAAACAGCTTCTCGGGTCACGGGTTGCAAGATCAACTATCGCACTGCCCCGCGCCGCCCCGGTGATCCGGCCGTGCTCGTGGCCGGCTCGCAGCGAATTCGCAGTGAGTTGGGTTGGGTGCCAGGCTTCTCAAGCTTGGAAGCCGTTATCCGAACAGGATGGAGCTGGAAACAACGGTTTCCGCGAGGATACGCACCGCGCTAGATATTCCTGCCCTCGATTCGCGTATTCGCCGAGTTGACCTTTCCCAAACACGCCGTCCAGCTATTTATTGCCCATTGAAGTCAAATTCGTTAGCCTAACTTGTGATGTCGCCGAAATCCCGTCCGCATCGTCTGAAGGTGTGTCTCCTTTCGCCCCACCCACTCGTCCGCTCCGAATTTGAGCGCGTGCTGCCGGAGAACTCCTTTCAGATATCATTCCGACAGTTGACCTCTTCATCCCCTTCCGATATCAAACAGATGGCCATTCCGAAGTCGCCGATATACGTCATTGATGGCCAGGCTTCAGCGCAAGTTATCCATGCCCTGATTGAAAGCATACTGGAGCGCTACGCGAAAGCCCGCGTCCTTGTCCTTGCCTCGAAACACAACGATACTTCCACGTTCGAGTTTCTCCGGCTGGGAGTCAAAGGCCTGTTGGCGTACGGCCAGGCGACAAAGCAGTGGCAAGATGCTTTACCATTGGTCGCCGCTGGGGGCTATTGGGTCCCGCGAGCAGTCCTTTCCCGGTTCGTGGAATCCATTATTGGGACACGCAAGTCGGCAATCTCCCAGAACAAGACTCCGGGTACCTTAAGTCGCCGCGAACGCGAAGTACTGGAATCTCTTCTGCGAAATCTGTCCAATAAAGAAATTGCCAGCCTGTTGAACATCTCAGAGCGGACCGTAAAATTCCACGTCTCGAATCTCCTGGCGAAGCATGGCGTGCGCCGCCGTGCGGACCTCATTGTTATGCGCTTTCAGGAAGCCCAGCTTCCCAATTGAGGTTCGCTTGCTGTTTCCTGTTGTTTGATTCGAATTGTATTCCCTCCCAGCAAATCTACCGAAATTGGCCACAGGTGATTCCAGAAACCGGAAGATAAATCGTTGACCAATACGGAATCGAGCGCCAAGCGCTGCCCGTCGTTTCCCATTTGAGGAAGGAACTCGGCGTGCAGTACTACCCCTCGCCATAGTGGCACAGCCCCATTTTGGTTCAGGAAGTATCGCTACTTTGTGGGATCAGGATAGCGATAAGGAAGACACCGGAATGCTGTGCGTTGCGGTAATTCACAAAATCTTATTGGAAAAGCTTGTGATTTCTTGTGTTTCAAGCCAATGAGTTCACTGCTCCACGCACCCCCCGCCGCCAACCCTGCGCCTAAGCGAGCCCTGAAGCCCGGAGCCCGCCTTTGGGCCATTCGGGTACTCATCATCGTCGCTGTGATCTTTACGATAAGGTATTTCTATTGGCGCGCGACCTCGACCATGAACCCGGCCGCTAAATGGTTCTTTTATTTGTTCTTGGTCGCCGAGGTGCTCAATTTCATCGAGGCATCGCTTTTTTATATCACCACGTGGAAGCCGACGAATCGTTCCCCGCGGCCCATCATTCTCGGGCGCGCCGTGGACGTTTTTATAACCACATACAACGAGTCAGTCGGCCTTCTTCGAGAGACCGTTCTCTGCGCCGCGGGCATCGAATATCCGCACCGCACCTACCTCCTCGATGACGGTGATCGTGCAGAAATCGCCGAACTGGCCCGCGAGCTCGCCTGCACGTATATTTCTCGAAAAGATCGCACCGGCGCTAAGGCAGGGAATCTGAACAACGCGCTGAGCCAAACACAGGGCGAATTCATTGTCACCCTGGATGCCGACCACGTGCCCATGCCCGGTTTAATCGGCGAGCTCATCGGTTTTTTTGAAGATCCGAAGGTTGGCGTTGTGCAGACTACGCAGGATTTCTACAATCTCGATTCCTTTCAACATCGCACTCACGTCGAAAAAGAAAGAGGGTGGCAGCAGCAGGAGCTTTTCTTCAGCGTCATTCAGCCTGGCAAGGATGGCTACAATGCCACATTTTATTGCGGCAGTCCCGCCATGTTGCGCCGCACGGCCCTGGACGAAGTGGGAGGCTTCGCCACCGAAAGCATTACCGAGGACATGCACACGGGCCTGCGCCTGCAGAAAAAGGGCTGGAGGGTCGAATATTACAATCATACTGTCGCGCGCGGCCTGGCCCCGCAGACCTATCGCGGTTTCGCTACCCAGTGGAATCGCTGGGGACAGGGCGCCATGCAGGTTCTTCGCAAGGAGAATCCGCTTTTCGGCCGGGGATTGACGTTGGGCCAGCGCCTCAATTATTTCGCATCCTTCTATTTTTACTGGATGAGTTTTCAAAAGTTCATCTACATCGCCACTCCGATTTTTTGCCTGCTCGCCGGCATTTTCCCGCTGATTGCGGTTCCGAAAGTATTTGCCATCTATTTCCTTCCCTATTTTCTTCTGAATATCTTCGCTACCGCTTCTCTACAAGGCGGTTTCGGAGGCTTCTTGCTCAGCGAAGAATTTAATCTCATCAAGATGCCTGTTTTGATGGCTACCAGCGCCGGCTTTTTCCGCAAGGAAGTTCCCTTTAAGGTTACGCCAAAGGCGCGGGGCGCTTCGGCGCGCTGGACCGAAGTATGGCTGCAAAGTTTGCTTTTGATCGGCGTGCTCGTCGCGCTGGGATTTGGCTGCTGGAAACTCGCTCATACCGCGCCGGCAGGGTATTATTTCTGGGCGCTCGTCGTGAACGTCGTCTGCGCGATTTTCTATATCTTTCTCCTCGTGCCCGTCATTTGGCGCGCTTTTCGCCACAAGGAATTGCGGGCGACCTATCGCTTCCCGAGCCGCCTCGACGTTCCGGTTCTCTTTGGCTATGAAGAGGACGGAGGCGGGCGCGTTGTCGGGCGCGGCTTTGCTCGCAATCTCAACCGCAATGGATTTTCGGTTACCCTGAAGGATTCCGTTCCATTGGGAACCACTCTGGCGGTCGAACTTAGCTTTCCCACCAGAACCGTTCATGCTCATGCCCGCGTTGTCAGGACCTCTGAATTTTTCAAAGGAGAGAACAAGCGCATTTCGAGCGGACTCATTTTTGAACAGATCGACCCTGGGGACCAAGACGCCATCTCCAAACATCTTTTCTGGGAGATTGCGCCCCGCCACGCAAGCATCTTGAGAATGACCTGCCGCAGCCAAGCCCGAGGAGCGCAGACGTGAAGCGCTTCGCCGCGCTGATTTTCAGCTTTGCCTTAGTTCCCGTTGGCCACACCAGCGCGACGCCGCAAAGCTCCACTCTGGATGATGCCAAGAGTCAGGCTGCGGCCGGAAATCTGGACCGCGCCGTGCAGCTTTTTCAGCAAGTTCTGAAAGAAGACGCCGATAATATCGTCGCTCTGAGAGGCTTGGCCGACGCGCTCGTCGCTGAGGGCCGCTGGCCGACGGCAATCGAACCGCTTCAGCATCTCGACCAGCTCGAGCCCAACGATGCCGCTCGCGTATTTCAGCTCGGGCAAATGGAAAGTTGGCAGTCCGGTCATCGCGGCCACGCTCTTGCGCTCTTGAAGCGCGCCACCGAGCTCGATCCTTCGAATCTCCCGTATCGGAAATACTATGCACAGGCGCTCAGTTGGAACGCCG
>JBAQYT010000057.1:0-27726 GCA_049787175.1 Candidatus Acidiferrales bacterium
TCGCTTATCATACTGTTCTGTATACGCGCCAGCGGTCGAAAAAGACGCATAGGGTGAAGCGTTACACAACAAGCCCGCAAACCTTCCGAAAAAAGGCAGGAGCAACAAAACAGGCATGATAACACCCGCTACTCAGACCGACATCGCCGTCAGGCACAGCCCGCAGATTGAAATTTCGCCCAATCCAGCGTTCGTCGACGAGCCAGTGACCATACGGCTGAGCGGGGCCAAGGCGGGCGCGAAGGTGACGTTGCAGGCGACGGTTCGCGACGATGTCGGCCGGGTGTGGCAATCGCGTGGTGTATATGTTGCGGCGAGAGACGGCCGGATCGACACGGGTGTGCACGAATCGACGGGCGGAAGCTATCGCGGAGCTGACGCAGCAGGATTATTTTGGTCGATGAGTTTGCAGGCAGAGGCGGGCGTGGAGCGCGCGACGTTCTGCAAAAATGACGCCGAACTTGACCGCGTGACTATAACGGCGGAGAACGGCGAATGTTCAATCGCCTCGGCAACGCTTGAGCGGCGTTGGCTGGCCCCGAATACGGCCATGCGCGAATTGCGCGCGGACGGGATGATTGGCTGGCTCTATATTCCGCCGGGGCGCGAGCGGCGGCAAGTAATCATCGTGCTGGGCGGCTCAGGCGGCGGATACGATCTGGATAAGGCGGCGCTGCTGTCGCGTCACGGCTTTGCCACGCTGGCGCTTGCCTATTTCGGAGTTTCTCCGCTGCCGGAATGGCTGCACCGCGTCCCGCTCGAATATTTTGCGCGCGCGATAGCATGGCTCGGCGCCCAGCCAGAAATTGACGTCAGCCGCATCGGGGTGCTGGGCGTCTCGCGCGGCGCGGAATTGGCGCTGCTGCTCGCTTCGCGATTCCCGCAAGTTCGCGCTGTGGCGGCGTACGCACCGAGCGCGGTGGCGTGGGGTTCGGGAGGCCGCGACAAAGCCACCAGCGAAGCCATACCGTGCTGGATGTGGGATGGCGAAGCGATTCCGTTTGCGCCTCTTCCGTTGCGAAGATTTATCGCGCGCTCGGCAATCCCGGTAGGACTCCTGCGGCAGCCGGTGAAATTCCGGAATCTGTTCCGGAGCGCGCTACGCAACCGCCAGGCGGTGAGGCAGGCAGCGATTCCGGTGGAGCAAACGCGCGGGCCGATTTTGCTCATTTCCGGCGGCGATGACCGCATATGGCCGGCGGCGCGGATGGCGGAGATGATTGTCGAGCGTTTGCGGTCGTGCGGGTTCGCTCACACTGTCGAGCATCTGAATTACCCGCGTGCCGGACACTCGCTGCGTTATCCGTCGCTGCCCACCACAGCGAGGATGTCCCATTCGCGGGGCATGAAATTTCCTATTTTGCTTGGCGGCACAAACGTCGCGGACGCGGAGGCGCAAGCAGACGCGTGGCGCCGCTCGATCGCCTTCTTCAGCAAAAACATGTAAGGCCAGCGGGTAACGGGTCAGTTTGAAGTTTGACTCTTTGTGTCACGATCAAGAAAATTCAAACTGGCCCGCTACCGGCAAGCGGCCCGCGCGGGACATGCGCCGGACATGTGTTAGAATCAATCACCAGTGAAGGAAATTCTCAAAGAACTCTTGGAATTGCAGGACGTAGACACGCGCTTGAATGCGGTTCGCGCGCACTTGGCAACTTTCCCCAAGCGGCTGGCCGAACTGCATGCGCGCATCGAGGCAAGCCGAGCCGCGCTCGACAAGAGCAAAGAGTCGCATTCGACCACGCTCAAGGACCGCAAAAGGTACGAGCTGGACGTGGAGCAATGGAAAGAAAAGGTGCGGAAATATAAGGAGCAATCCTTCCAGGTAAAGACGAACGAAGCATACAAGGTCCTGCAACACGAAGTGGAAATGGCGGAAACCGAAATCGCCAAAGCGGAAGATAGGCTGCTCGAGCAAATGGTTTCGGGGGAGCAGTACGACGGGCAGGTTAAAACAGCCGAAAAGAGCTTTAAGCAGGTGGAGGAGCAAATCGGCGCGGCGCGCGCGGAAATCGAGACGGAAAAGAGCGCGGCTGAGAAAGACCTAGCACAACTGGAAGCGGAACGGGCGAGGGCCGTGAAGACGATTCCCGAGGACTTGCTCGATCATTATCAGCGCATCGCCAAGAAGCACGGTGGCGTCGCTGTGGCGGAAGTTCGGGGAGAAGCGTGCTCCGCGTGCGGGGCGCGAATCCGCCCTCATGTGTTTCAGATTCTGCGCCGCGAGGACAGCGCTGAGCTCTATCACTGTGAGCTTTGCACGCGCATTCTTTACTATGTCGAGCCTCCTGCAACGGCCCAGGCCGCCGCGCAAGCCTCGACGGCGCAGAATGGTAAGGGCTGAGCGTTGTTTGATTCGTGGGAGCCTTGCGAGCTGTTTCCTGTCAGTCCTTTCCCTCTCTCTCATCGATGACACGTACGCAAAAGACATCGCTGCCTTCCAGCGCACAATTGTTTGATGAAGCGCATGCCGCGCCTCCTGCAGGCGTACACACTGCCAATATTGACGGAGCGTCGCGAGGCAATCCCGGGCCGGCGGCGTATGCGGTAATCCTGCGCGGGCCTGACGGAGCGAAAATTGCGGAAATTGCAAAACGCATTGGCCGCCAAACGAATAATATCGCGGAATACTACGCTTTAGTTGCGGCGCTCGATTACGCCGCGACTCATGCAATGCGCGCATTGCGAGTGCGCAGCGATTCCGAGCTGCTCGTCCGGCAAATGCAGGGACGCTACAAGGTCAAGAACGCGGACCTGAAACCGTTGCACGAACGCGCGCAGAAATTGACGCGAGGACTGGATTACTTCGTCATCGAGCATGTGCCGCGCGAAGAGAACGGCGAAGCGGATTCACTCGCAAATCTGGCGCTGGATGGCGGTGCTGGCGGCGTGGGCAAGCCGAATACCATGCTGCCGCAGCGCAGCGCAACAGGAAGCCCCGAAAAACTCCTTGCGCCGCTGCGGGTTCGCGCGCGCTATCGCGGCGGCGTTTTCGTACCTGCGAGCGCGGTGGAAATCCCCGAAGATGCCAATGTGGAGTTGGAAGTCCGTATCGCGAAGAATTCCTAGCCGCTCGCGCTGATTCCCTCGTTGTTCATAAGGTAACTGCATAGTACTGAAGATGGATTGCGGCTAATCGCCGCGCACTGTACATTCGCTCTATTCCCGCGGGTGAATCGTGGCTTCTTTACTCGAAAAACTGCCGACCATTCTCATCCTCGCCGTTCTGGTGGGGACGTTCATTTCCCTTCGGAAACACTCTCCCTCGGAGCGCACGCGTTTATGGATTCTGGCATGGGCGCTGATTTTCGCGCATTTTTTCATACAGATCTTCGAGACGCGCAGCGGGTTTATCGAGCAGGTCTTTGAGTCCATTGATTTGGCTGCGCTGGAGCTTTCCGGCGTTGTTTTCCTGGTATCGCTAGCACGCTCGGCGGAAGACAAACTACGCAGGCATGTGCTTTTCGCAATTCTGGCGCCGGCAGCGGCGCTCCATGCGATTGGGGCCACGTTCGACTGGCACAATCGCTGGGCGATAGCCTCCGCGCTGGCGGTTTTCTTTTTTGGCATGGCGGGTTTCGCGTTTTTCGCACACAAGGAGCGCTCACGCTTCAATCTGAACCTGGGAGCGCTGCTCATCGCCGTTGGCGCGGGGGTGGTCGTAGCTCAAGTGCGTGGCGACACCGATCTTGGAGTGAATGCGATTCTCGCCTCGACGTTCGGGATTTGCGGCTTTCTTTTCTGGAAACGATTTGCCAGGCACTCCCTCGGAGTCATCACCGTTTCCGGCGGCTTTTTATGCTGGGGCGCCGTTTTCCCGGTGGGCGCGCTGCTCGCTTATCTGTATCCGAAATTGCAAGTAAATCCGGAGATATGGAACGTCCCGAAATACTTCGTGGCCTTCGGAATGATCCTCTCTGTTCTGGAAGAAAAATCGCGCATCGTCGAAGAAAGCGGAGCGCGCGAACACGAAGAAAATGCGCTGATGGTGCGCTTTTCGCGAATCACCTCGCGTCTGCTTGGGGGCGCCGACCCATCCACTCTTTGCAAGGAGATTGCCGAGGCGCTTACGGAAACGGGAAGCTTTGGCAGCGCTGCGGTGATCCTGGCGCGCGACGACGGCTTACTGTTTCTAGCCGGTGCAAGCGGATGGTCGGCGGAGGATACCCAGGCATTCGAAAGAATCGCCGGACAGAGCACCAGCCGCATCGTCGAACTCTGCGCGGCGGGAGAAAGATTGGGAAGCAACTCGTTCCGTTTGGCGTCGCAGGCGCTCTCGGGCAAGGGAGGGGCCCTTCTTCCGGAGGTAATCGTGCCGCTGATTTCTTCGCGCGCCACTTGCTTGGGTTGGATCGCGCTTTCGCCCGCTCAGGGCGCGCAGGAATCAATCACGCCTGAAATCGCGCGCGTGGAAATGCTCGCCGCGGATCTGGCGGTTACCATTGAAAACGCCCGGCTGCACCATCAACTCGTGCGCTCGGAAAAGCTCGCCGCGCTTGGCCAACTGGTCGCCGGCGTGGCTCACGAATTGAATAATCCATTGACGGGGATCATCGGCTACACCGAATTGCTTTCGGACGAAGTGACGCAGGAAGCCACCTCGAAAAAAGTTGCGAAACTCGGGAACGAGGCACGGCGCATGCACCGGATCGTCAGCGGCTTGCTGCGATTTGCCCGCCAGAGCAACTCCGAGGAAAGAGCGGCAAACTTCGAATCCGCGCTGCACGACGCGCTACAGCTGAGGGAATTTCATCTCCGGAAGTTTGCGATCCATGTTCACATGGAAATCGAACCAGCGCTTCCCGCTGTGGCGATCAGCGAGGATGAACTCAAACAAATTCTGTTGAATCTGCTGAACAATTCGATCGACGCTCTGGAGGAAAGCCGCGAGCGAATCATTCGCATTCATGCGCAGCGGCACAGTGACCGCATTGTTTTTGCATTCGAGGATAGCGGGCCGGGATTCCCAGACGTGAATCGCGCGTTCGATCCGTTCTACACGACGAAGCCCGTGGGCAAAGGCACGGGACTCGGATTGAGCATCTGCTACGGCATCGTGCGCGAGTGCGGCGGAGACATCCATCTCTCGAACCGCAAGCCATACGGCGCGATTGTCAAGATAGAAATTCCCGCGGCCGCCGCGAGCCGGATCGTTCCTGCCGCTCTGTAAATCTTTATTTCAGGAAATACGCGCGGTAGAGAGTGTCCCGTTGGGCGGGAATGTATCCCGCATCCGAGATAATGCGGCGAAGCTCGGCTTCGTTGGTGCGGTTGCGGACTCCCGCGGCATAGACCACGTTTTCCTCAATCAAAATACTGCCTACATCGTCGGCGCCAAACTGCAAACCGACCTGGCAGACTTTGATTCCCGGCGTGAGCCAGCTCGATTGGATGTGATCGATGTTGTCGAAGTAAAGGCGGCTGATGGCGAGCGTTTTCAGATACTCGACCGCGGTGGCTTCGGGAATCCTTTTGCCCAGCGGCGTGTTATCCGGCGCAAACATCCAGGGAATAAAGGAGGTGAATCCGCCGGTGTCTTCCTGAATGCGGCGAAGACGCTCGAAATGGTTGACGCGATGGCGATACTCTTCGCCACATCCGAACATCATCGTCGCCGTGGTGCGCAAGCCCAGTGAATGCGCCGTGCGATGCACATTTTCCCATTCATCCGCCGTGCATTTCAGGCGCGAAATCCGATGGCGAATCTCATCATCCAGGATTTCAGCGCCGCCGCCGGGAATGGAGTCGAGCCCTGAATCCGCAAGCCGCATAATCGTGTCGCGTATGGACAAGCCAGACACTTCCGCGATGCAGATGATCTCCGGAGCGGAAAAGCAGTGCAGATGCACTTGCGGATACCGTTGCTTCAACGAGCGAAGGAGTTTCTCGAAATAATCGACGTGCAGATCGGGATGCAGGCCGCCTTGCATCAGGACGCCGGTGCCGCCGAGCGCGATCATCTCTTCGATTTTTTTGTAAATTTCCTCGAAGGACAAAACGTAACCCTCTTTGGAGCCGAGCGGCCGGTAGAAGGCGCAGAACGAGCAGTACTCCGTGCAGAAATTCGTATAATTAATATTGCGGTCGATCTGGTAGGTGGCGACGCGCGGATCGTTCTTCTTTCGGCGCACTTCATTTGCAGCCATACCGACGCCGACAAGGTCGTCGGAGCTGAAAAGATC
Source organism: Candidatus Acidiferrales bacterium (assembly GCA_049787175.1). GTDB lineage: Bacteria > Acidobacteriota > Terriglobia > Acidiferrales > UBA7541 > DAHUXN01. The sequence continues at coordinate 6,183 of JBAQYT010000057.1, forward strand.
GAGCGCTTCCTGTTGCGTCATCCGCATCTCGCTACTCTACTTTCGTTCCCTCAAATGAAAAAACTGTATCGCCTTGCCTCACGACGCCTTCACGCAACACCGAGCCGTAGACGCCGAAGCAATTGCCGTGATTTCTGGCGACGAGCTTGCCCACTGCAGGTGAAGCCTCACCCGTGGCAGGATCCAATGTGATGATAGCGCACCGCATGTTGTTCTGTACCACGGTAAACGTGAATTTCTCGCCGATCCGCAAGCTCGTGCCGGTCAGCTCGTCCTCGTAGTATGGCTTTCCGTTGTCCCACTCGATATAGAAATTGGCGCGAAAGCGAGTGTGTTCGAGCGGAAATCCGGCCTCCTTGCTGAGCGATTTGACGGTTTCTAGACCCAGCAAAGAAACGGGGCAGGCGTCTTGCATAGCCCGCTCCGAAAAGCGCAACTCCAGTTCACGCCCAAAGCGCTTTTCGAAGTACGGAGTAAAAGAAGAATCGGAGGGGGCGAGCTTTTCGCCTTCGGGCGTGATGATTTCCGCAGCGAAGTCTTTTTGCGCGGGGTGTTCGTTCGCGGGGCTCGGCGCTGCGAGGAAACGCGGGCGAAACAACAGCATCTCGTGGCGCTGCCGGGCCGTCATCCAAGGAAAGTTGGAATGGTTATTGCGGTCGACAAAGGCATAGGCGCGGTCGCCAACAAGCCCGGAAAAAGTAACGAATACTTCGTTCAGATCCTCGCCGGCCATGCTTTTAAACGGGTACCGGCGCAGAATGCGCAGAGTGCCTAGTTTTTTCCCTTTTTCTGCATCAGCCACGGTTCAAGCACTCCGCCGCGCCGTCGTTCCGGCGGAAGCGGAAACGAACTGCAGAGCGCGGGCGCGAGGGATTAGCCCTGCAGCCGCGCATTTTTCAAAATACAGATTGAGTCCAGCGAGATTCTCTTCATCGAGAGAAAAATCAATATTTTCGCGGAGATACGCTTCGAGCGTTTGCGCCGGAAGGTCGAGCTTCACGGAAGCGGCCTCGGCAATGTCATCCATGTGTTCCAGGCCGAATTGCTTGGAGGCTTGGAAATCCGCCACAAGTTCCGGCGTCATTTTTTCCTTGCGACCGGCCCATATGGCCAGAACACAAGGCTTGCCGGTCATCTCGCGCCATTGAAATGCGACGTCGTAAACGAAAATCGCTGGATACCCCGGCACGGGCAACTCATCCGGATCACCCTGGCAGCACGCGCCTTCCTTTGGTTTCTTGGCAAACAGGTAATCCAGTTTCACAGCGATGCGCAACGCCGGGTCGCCAATAATCAGCGCCGCGTCGGCCTTTGCGAGCATCGCCGCCGGGTCCGGCTGTGCGTCAATGAATTCCGGCGCAATGCGCCAGTTTTCTGCCGCCAGCAAGCGCACCAGAGCGGCGGAGCTTCGGGAGCTGGTATCGAGCGCTATACTTCTCACGCGGTCGATGGGCTTCTTTGACACCACCAAGATGCTGCGAACTTCGCCCTTCGCCGCGATCGCCATCCCGGGCAAGGCCACCACATCCTCCATTCGCTGGTATTCGATGGCGGGGATAATGGCGACGTCTACTTCACCGGCACGCAGAGCGTCAGCGCACTTTGCCGGCATGGTGAACGAAAGATCGTACTTGCCGGCGAGCGGGCCATCGGTGAAGCCCCACACCAGCGGCGCGGTGTTGAGATACTCGACGATGGAAATTCGGAGCTTACTCATCATAGTCTGGAAACGACTGAGAATGGCCAATATAACATAGGCGTACGGATTGAAACGAGAGCGGGCACGGCATAAGATGCCAGCAGCTTGCGGCAAACAGACACAACTGTTTGCAACGATGCGATTCACCATACGCATCCCAGCCGAGAATCGAGGTGAACCTTCGTGAAGCTCAGGACATGGTTTCCCGTATGCGGTCTAGTTGCTACGGCCGCAATTCTCTCGAACACACCACGCGCAGCCAGCCCCAGCCCTCAGGAGGCTGCGGCCAGCGGCACTTCTATCGCGCTTGTGGGCGCAAGGATTTACGTTTCGCCGTTTCAGAAGGCCATTGAAAACGGAGTGGTCATCATTCAGGACGGAAAGATTGCAGCTGTGGGCAGCAGGAGACATGTTCCTGTCACCGAAGGCGCGGGGATGCTCGATTGCCACGGAATGTTTATCATGGCTGGCTTCCAGAACAGCCACGTCCATTTCACCGAGCCAAAATGGAATCATGCGGAGCAATTGCCCGCTGACCAACTGACAAGCCAGTTACAGGACATGCTCACGCGGTACGGCTTTACCAGCGTTGTGGACACGGGATCAATGCTTGAAAACACGTTGGCTCTGCGCCAGCGAGTGGATTCTGGTGAAGTGCTTGGTCCTCGGATTCTGACCGCGGGTTCTCCTTTGTATCCTCCCAATGGAGTCCCCTACTATGTGAAGAGCACTCTGCCGCCGGAAATCGTCAAACAATTACCGCAGCCCGCAACGCCTGCTGAGGCTGTGCGGCAGGTTGACGAGCACATCGCACAAGGAGCCGATGTGATCAAGTTATTCACCGGATCGTGGGTGGCCCGGGGACAGGTGGTCACCATGCCGCTGGATGTTGCCAAGGCTGCCGTGGATGAAGCCCACAAAAAAGGGAAGCTCGTTTTCGCGCATCCGTCGAATGTCGCCGGCTTTCAGATCGCTCTGCAGGCTCATGTCGACGTGCTCGCGCATGCGGTCGAGGATACGCGCGGCTGGGATCCGTCATACATCCAACAAATGGAAGCCCATGGAATGTCCTTGATACCCACGCTCAAGCTTTTCATGCACGATTCGAACTTGAAGGACATTTTGCAGGAAGTACGCGACTATTCCCTGCCCTATGGACAGGTTCTTTTTGGGACGGACGTAGGATTTCTGCCCGATTACGACCCGACAGATGAATATTTGCTTATGCAGCGCGCCGGCATGGATTTCTGGCACATTCTGGATGCGTTGACGACAGCTCCTGCAAAGCGATTCGGCGAGTCAAATCTTCGCGGCGAAGTCAAAGCGGGAATGGATGCAGATCTCGTCATATTGGGAGTCGACCCAGAACGCGATATTCACGCGCTGACGCACGTCAATTACACATTTCGCGGCGGCAAAATTATCTACTCAGTGATCGAGCACTAGGGCCAGCGTGAATCGCATCTGCGTGCTGTGAGAACCTAGGGGGTATTCGGTTGCGCTGCGCTCGCCGCAGAAGTTTGCGCCGTCTGCATTTGTGGAAGCTCACCGCGTTTCTCATAGAAAATCACGGCGATAATTACGGCAGCAATGGCAAGTCCAGCGCCAAATTCGCCGATCAGATATTTTGTGGCCACTGTCGCGCGCGTCAGCGGGTCGAAAAACGATTGAATGAAAATGTTGTGGCTGGCGTGCAAGAACATCCCGGTCCAAACGCTGCCGGATTTGAGCCGCATCCAGGCAAAGAGAAAGCTGATTCCAATCACCATCACCGTAAAGCACATCAGCGAATACCACGCCGGGCCTGCGCCGTGATAATTGGCCAGCAAAATAAGCGGGTAATGCCAAAGCGACCATATCACGCCGCTGGTGAGGGCCACGCCGCCAAAGGGCATGACCTTAGCCAATTGCGGAACGAGAAATCCGCGCCAGCCGAGCTCTTCGCCGAGCGCGTGCGTACATGAAAGCGCCATGCCCGCCGTTGCGATAAACAGGAAATAGATCACCACCGACGATGACGTCGCAAGGCCGGGATGCCCCAATCGCTGAGAGAAGCGGCTCAGCACGATTGAATGAAAATTCGAAAAGCCGGCAATCCACAATGGCACATACACAACGGCGGCATACGCGAGCGGAATCCAGTAGCTTGCGAACTGGTACTTCGTCTTGCCCCAGCCCCAGCCCCAGCCGTGCCCGCGTAAATTCCCCTGGAAAAACAGGCGCGTCAGAAGGCCGGCCGCGCCCGGCGACCACATCAGACCGACGACGAACAGGCCGCCGTGCGCGCCAAGCGACCCGTTGCGAATGATCAGCCGGTAAAAAATGGCGCTGAACGCAAACGTCAAAATCAGGTAGACGACGATGGAGAGCTTGGTGCGATTCGCTTCCGCGTTGGCCATGGAGTGAGCGCCTCCCGCGCATGGTACGCAAATTCGAATTCGGCAAGTCCGGCAGGCCCGTTGCTGGCAGGCACTATATCCGAGCCGACGTTTCGATACCTAAAAAAATTCACAAACGTGAATCGCACGCGGGCCGATTCTGGTATAAACACGAGCGACAATGTGTTTTGGGGAGGGATTCATGAAGCGTACGTTTGGTTTGGGCTTGGCACTTTTACTGGCAGGGGTCCTTCCTGCTCCTCGCCATTCGGTGGCGAGCGCCGATGAGAAACCGCTGCCTACTATCGGTGAAAAAACCGCAAACATGCAGAAGTTCCCGGGGTTCCTCACCTATTACTGGGACACACGCGAAGGGAAAATCTGGCTGCAGATCGACAAATGGAACACGGAATTTCTGTATGTGGAATCACTTCCCTACGGCGTAGGCTCGAATGATATCGGCCTCGATCGCGGCCAGCCCGGCGAAACACAGGTCGTGCATTTCGAGCGCAGCGGGCCGCGCGTCCTGTTGGTTGCCGAGAACGAGCGCTTTCGCGCGGTCACGGACGACCCCGTCCAGCAAGAAGCCGTAAAGCAAGCGTTTGCGCAATCCGTGTTGTGGGGATTCGACGCGGCTGCCGCGGACGGCGATGCCGTCCTGGTGGATGCCACTAGTTTTTTCCTACGCGACGGGCATAACATCGCCGCCAAACTGCAAGCCACGCATCAGGGGACTTACCGCCTCGATCCCACGCGCTGCGCCATTTATTTGCCGCGCACCAAGAATTTCCCGGAAAACTCCGATGTGGAAGCGACGCTGACCTTCACTGGCGAAAATCCAGGCCTCTGGGTCAGGGAAGTGACGCCGGATCCGGCTTCTATCACCGTCCACGCCCACTATTCTTTTGTTCAGGCTCCCCCTCCCGGATTTCACATGCGCGAATTCGATCCGCGCTCTGGATTCTTCGCCATCCAGTACATGGACTTTGCGGCGCCAGTCGATCAGTCGATTCACAAGCGCTTCATCGCTCATTGGCGGCTTGAGAAAAAGGATCCATCCGCAGCACTGAGTGAGCCCGTGAAGCCGATTGTCTATTACGTCGATCGCGCGGTGCCTGAGCCGCTGCGTTCCGCGCTGATGGAAGGCGCCAGTTGGTGGAATCAAGCATTCACGGCTGCCGGATACAAGAACGCGTTTCAGGTGAAGTTGCTACCGGAAGGCGTAGACCCAATGGATGTTCGCTACAACGTGATCGAATGGGTCCCACGCGCAACGCGAGGGTGGTCTTACGGTTCGGCAATTTCTGATCCGCGAACTGGAGAGATTATCAATGGCCACGTGAATCTGGATGCGCTCCGTGTGAGGCAGGTCTTCTTGATTGCCCAAGGATTGCTCGATCCCTTCGGAAATGATCCAGCTGCATTGCAAAAAGCCAACGAAATGGCCCTGGCACGGATTCGCCAGCTCGCAGCGCATGAAACCGGCCACACGCTAGGCTTAATGCACAATTTCGCGGCGAGCATTGTCAACCGCAGTTCCGTAATGGACTATCCGCCGCCGACGGTCACGATAGGCGCGGACGGAGCGCCGGATGTATCCAACGCGTACGCCACCGGCATAGGCGACTGGGACAAGGTAGCCATCGACTATGGCTACCGTCAGTTTCCCGGCGGAACAAATGAGCGGCAGGCGCTCAATAAAATTCTGGACGATGCGTTTTCGCGCGGACAGCTCTATTTGTCGGACGAAGATGCCCGGCCGCTCGGATCCGCCAGCCCGGTTGCGCACTTGTGGGATGTGGGAAGCAACGACCTCGACGGACTGAAGCAGGTTATGGCGGTGCGCGCCGCGGCGCTACAGCGCTTCTCCGAGAATGTCATTCCGCAAAATGCGCCGATGGCCACGCTCGAAGACGTTTTGGTGCCCATCTATCTTTATCATCGGTACCAAGTGTCGGCCGTCACAACAATGATTGGCGGCCTCGATTATTCATTCAACGTGCGCGGCGGCGCGCAAAAAGATCCCGAGATCGTTCCAGGGGAGGAGCAACGTGCCGCGATCCATGCCGTTCTAGACACGCTTCAGCCCGGCATTCTGGCGCTTCCTGAGTCGCTGCTGAAGCGCATCCCGCCGCGTCCACCGGAGTATCCGTCCTCGAATGAGAATTTCCAGCGGCGCACCTCTCCCGCGTTTGATTCATTAACTCCAGCGGAGTCGGCGGCCGAAATTATCTCGAGCTTGCTCTTCGAACCCAACCGCGACGAGCGCATGGTGGAATACCATGCACGCGACGCCAGCTACCCGGGGTTTGCGGAGCTTGTGGACGACGTGCTGGCAGAGACGTGGAAAGCAGCGCCGGCCACGGGATACGATGGCGAAGTCCAGCAAACGGTCAATGCTGTCGTGCTTGACCATTTGATTTCTCTCGCTGCGGATGGCGAAGCGGCTTCGCAGACGCGCGCGATTGCCTCTCTGAAGCTCGAAGACTTGAAGAACTGGATGCAAACGCAATTGCAATCATCCTCTGACGAAAGTCGCCGTGCAGAATTTTTCTATGGGTTCCACGAGATCGACGGCTATCAGAAGAACCCGGGGGCCATCCATCTGATGCATCCTGTTCCGCCTCCGGCCGGCGACCCGATTGGCCAGGACGGTTGGCAATAGTCGCAAGCGTTACCAAGATTAGCAGTCTCACCCTTGACAATGCCGCCGCAGCCTGCGTACGCTCAGCCGCGGACAATCAAGCCAAATGGGTCCCGACCAATACTTGGGATGGTTGGCGCTTGCGCTCACACCAGGCCTGGGCGCACGCCTGACTGGCAGGCTGCTTCGCGAATTTGGCAGCCCTGAGGCCATCTTTAATGCCTCGCTCACTGCTCTGGAAGCGCAGCAGGTTCCCGCCGCAGTAGCGCAGGCCATTCATTCCCGCCAGCCCATGAGCGCGGCCGCCAAGGAACTTTCGCAGGCCGAGGCGACGAAATGCCGGTTGATTACTTGGGATGAGCCGCTCTATCCGCAAATGCTGCGAGAGATTTATGACCCGCCGCCCCTCCTGTATGTCAAAGGAAACACAGGGCTTCTGAATCGGCATGCGATTGCCATCGTGGGCACGCGACGCCCGACGCCTTATGGGAATCAAATGGCGGAGAGGCTGGCTCGCGATCTGGTTGCTCGAGGGTTGCTAATCGTCAGCGGGCTGGCCCGTGGAATCGATGCCACGGCCCACAAAGGAGCGCTCAGTTCGGCCCAGGGCGTAACGGTCGGTATTCTTGGCTGCGGGATAGACGTTATCTATCCGAAAGAGAACCGAAAGATTTTTGCTGAAATTGAGGAGCGAGGGGCCATCATATCGGAGTTCCCTATGGGAACGTTTCCTGCGCCGCAGAATTTCCCGATACGAAACAGAATCATCGCGGGAATGGCGCGCGGGGTTGTGGTCGTGGAGGGTCAGCAGTATTCGGGCTCATTGATCACCGCCCGGCTGGCGATGGAGTTCGGCCGCGAAGTGTTTGCTGTTCCGGGCAATGCTACGCAGCCGGCCAGCTTCGGACCGAACCAGCTGATTAAGCAGGGCGCAAAACTGGTGACCGGCTGGGAAGACGTTATCGAGGAGTTACCGACGCCGATTCGCGCCGAGCTTGTGCCGGTGGAAACAACAGATGGCGCGCGGCGGGCATCGCTTGTGGAAGAGAGCCTGGGGCCAGCCGAGAAAACGCTGTACGTATTGTTGGAAGTGGACGCGTCCAAGCACGTGGATGAACTCGTTGAGCAGTCCAAGATGAATTCATCCGAAGTGCTTTCGACTCTCTTTGAATTGGAAATGAAGGGCTTGGTGCAACAATTGCCGGGCAAGCAGTTCTTGAAAGTGATGCTGTAAACCCGCAGATAGCGGGAAAGGAAACTCGAGGAATTATGGGTCGTTCTCTGGTGATCGTCGAATCGCCGGCTAAGGCGAAAACGATCAATAAATATTTGGGCCGCAATTACGCCGTGCGGGCGTCATACGGCCATGTGAAGGATCTGCCCAAAAAGGAGCTGGGCATCGATATTGGGAAGGACTTTGAGCCGACGTATACCGTCATCCCAGGCAAATCGAAAATCCTGAATGAACTAAAGAAGCTGGGCAGGGAAGCGGACGCCATCTACGTGGCCACAGACCCGGACCGCGAGGGCGAAGCGATTGGCGCGCACCTGGTCGAATTCTTGACGGGCACGGAAATTGCCGTGGAACCGGAAGAAAATAATAGCGGCAACGGCAAAGGCAAGAGCAAGACAGAAAAAAAAGGCAAGAAGCCGGAAGCCAAAAAGACAAAATCCAGCAGAAACAAGGTCGACAGACGAAAAGTGTTTCGTGTGATGTTCCACGAAATCACCCCGAAAGCGATCAAGGCTGCGTTCGAGCAGGCTGGGACTTTGAATACCAATCTTGTCGATGCGCAGCAAGCTCGGCGCGTGCTTGATCGGCTTGTAGGCTATAAAATTTCGCCGCTGCTGTGGGACAAAGTTCGGCGGGGCCTCTCGGCTGGGCGCGTGCAGACAGTCGCGCTGCGGCTCATCGTAGACCGCGAACGCGATATTCGGGCCTTCCTTCCCAAAGAATATTGGACGATTCACGCCATGCTCGCTGGCGCAGAACCCCCCGCATTTGAAGCAAAACTGTGGCGCTACAAGGGCGAAGAAATCGAAGTCCCGAACGAAGAGAAAGCCAAGGAAATCGTTGACTCGGTTGAGCGCGCCTCGTGGCAAGTCTCAAGCGTCGCACAAAAGGAAAAGCGCCGTTGGGCGCCTCCGCCATTCACCACCTCCAAGCTGCAGCAGGCTTCTTACAATCGCTTGCGGTTCTCCGCTAAACGCACCATGACGCTCGCGCAGCGTCTCTATGAGGGCGTCGATCTCGGCGATGAAGGTTCGGTCGCTCTGATCACCTACATGCGCACCGATTCCGTCCGCGTGTCGAATGACGCGATCGCGCAGGTCCGTGACTTCGTTGGCTCGAGTTACGGCCCGAACTACCTGCCGGAGAAGCCCAATTTTTTCAAATCCAAAAAACAAGCTCAGGAAGCGCACGAAGCGATCCGGCCCACCGATGTCTCGCGCTCTCCAGAAGAAGTGAAGCGCTACCTGGATGAGGACATGTTCAAGCTGTATCAACTCATCTGGCAGCGATTCGTGGCCTCTCAGATGGTTCCGGCGATCTTCGACCAGACCACCATAGACATTTCAGCAGGGGACTACATCTTCCGTGCCAGCGGCTCGGTGATGAAATTCGACGGCTACCTCGCTGCCTATTCCGCTTCGCGCGAAGATGAAGACAAGGGCGAAGCCGCCGACGCTGTGCCCGGCGCTGCGCCCGCAGCCGAAGATGACGCCGACGCCGAGGGCCGCACCCTCCCGCGCGTCAGCGAAGGCGAGAGGCTGGAGCTGCAAAAAATACGGCCGGACCAGCATTTCACCGAGCCTCCGCCGCGCTACACGGAGGCTACGCTGGTCAAGGAGCTAGAAGAAAAAGGCATCGGACGTCCTTCCACGTATGCCGCCATTATTTCCACGATTGTCGAGCGTGAATACGTGACCAAGGATCAGGGCCGCTTCACGCCCACTCTGCTCGGCGAAAAAGTCAGCGATTTGTTGGTCAAAAGCTTCGAGGATATTTTCGACGTGGGCTTCACCGCGCGCCTCGAAGACGAGCTCGATGAAATCGAAGAAGGAAAACTCGCCTGGCGCAAGTCGGTCAAGGTCTTCTGGAAACACTTTGAAGACGATCTTGAAAAAGCCGAAGGAGAGATGGAGTCCTACAAGGCCGGCATTCCGACGGACGAGATTTGTCCCAAATGCGGCAAGGGCAAGCTCCTCGAGCGCATCAGCCGGCACGGTTTTTTCCTCGGCTGCGAACGCTATCCCGATTGCGATTACATCCGCGACATCGCCGAAGCCAGTGAAGAAGTCGAAGGCGCGAACACGGTTGAGTATTGCCACAATTGCGGGCGAGAAATGGTGATCAAACGCGGCCGCTTCGGAGCATTCCTGGCCTGCTCCGGTTATCCCGATTGCAAAACGACGCGCCGGCTTGCCGCCGGCACACGTAAGGCGCGCCAGCCCGACGAGCCGCTGGACGAAAAGTGTCCGCAATGCGGCGAACAGCTCTTGAAACGCCACGGCCGCTTTGGGGAATTTATCGGTTGCTCGAAGTATCCGAAATGCAAGTACACGCGCCCGATTACCCTGGGAATTAAATGCCCCAAATGCGGCGAGGGTGAATTTGTGCGCCGAGGAACCGCCAAGGGCCGCGGTCGCGGCAGGATTTTCTATGGCTGCAGCCGCTATCCGGATTGCGATTTCACCACGCCGTACGAGCCGCTTCCCGAACCGTGCCCGAAATGCGGCGCTCCGTTCATCGTGTTGAAACGGAACAAGCAAGGCGTCTTCCACTCGTGCCTGAAGGAAGGATGCGATTGGGAAATTCAGGCGCCGGAAGAGTCGCCGGTGCTGACCACCGAACCGGTCGCCGAACCGGTCGGCGTCACCGTGAAAACTTAGAATCGCAGACTGCCATGCGAACCATTAAGTCTGCCATTGCGAAATTCCTTCATTATCTGCAATACGTCCGCAACGCTTCGCCAAAGACAATCGTGAACTATGAGATTGATTTGGAGCAGTTCCTGGCCTATGTCACTCCGCCTAATGAGCCGCCGATGGCGCTCGGCGCCGTGGATCATCTGGTCATACGGGAATTTGTGAATCATTTATACGACCGCGGCCTGGAGAAGAGCTCTATCGCGCGCAAATTGGCAGCCTTGCGGTCATTTTTTCGCTTTTGTGTGCGTGAACACGCGGTGAAGCAAGACCCTGCTTGCCTGGTGGCGCGTCCCAAGTTGCCGAAGCGAGTGCCCAACGTTTCGACACCAGAGGAAATGAAAAATCTGCTGGACCACATGACCCCGAAAGACATCGCAGAGGCAACTCGCAAGAAAAAGAACTCCCGCCGTCCGCCCGGGAAGCGGAGCTTGACCGCGCAGGACCGAGCCCTTCGGGATCGCGCCATTTTGGAGATCCTGTATGCATCCGGTTTGCGCGTGAGTGAACTCACGGGACTCGATATGTCCAGCATCAATCCTGCTGAGCAGATGATTCACGTGTATGGCAAGCGGCGCAAGGAGCGCGTGGTGCCCTACGGCAGTAAAGCCCGCGAAGCGCTGGAGCAGTACTGGCCTGCACGGCAAAGAATCATCGAGCACGCCAAAGCCGACGCTCGGATCAAAGCCGTGTTCCTAAACAGGAGCGGGGAGCGCCTAACGAAGCGTATGGTTTTCAATATCGTTAGAAAGTATGCCCGGCTACTTACCCAGAATTTTGATCTGCATCCCCATTCTTTGCGGCATGCCTTCGCCACGCACTTGCTCGCCGATGGCGCCGATCTCCGGGCGATTCAGGAACTCCTGGGCCACGCTTCACTCTCCACCACGCAACGGTACACGCACGCCACGATCGAGCAGCTCATGAATGTCTACGACAAGTCCCATCCGCACGCTTGATTTCTTGATTCGAGCCGGATTTTATTTCCAGCCTGCGGAAAAGTGTGCAGCGGCTGTATTCGTCTTACCTAGAATATTGGCGCAGCAATTCCGTGGCAGCTTCCATTGTTTGACCATCAGGGAACGAGTCGGCTAGCATCGAATCGGCTCTTTGCGTCCGCGTCTTTCATTCTGATCAAGCAACGCCTATGGCCAAACACGTCATTGTCGGCACGGCTGGGCACATCGACCACGGCAAGTCGTCGCTGGTGGAAGCGCTCACGGGCACGCATCCGGACCGCTTGGAAGAAGAGAAGCGCCGCGGAATCACTATTGATTTGGGTTACGCGTTCCTCGCTCTCGGGGATGTACGGCTGGGCTTCGTGGACGTGCCGGGCCATGAAAAGTTCGTTCGCAACATGCTCGCTGGAGCGGGTGGAATCGATGTCGTCCTTCTGGTCGTGGCAGCGGACGAATCCATTAAGCCGCAAACGCGCGAACATTTTGAGATCTGCCGGCTGCTGGGAATCGAGCGCGGGATCGTAGTCATCACGAAGACCGATTTGGTCGATGCCGATGCGCTGGGGCTCGTGAAGCTCGAGCTGGAAGAATTCGTGCGAGCTTCTTTTCTCCAGGGCGCGCCTATTATTGCCGTGAGCGCTCGCACCGGCGCGGGTCTTGAAGAATTGAAGCACGAACTGCTAGGAACCGCGCAAGCGGCGCCGCGAAGAGACACTTCTCATTACGCCCGGCTGCCCATTGACCGCGCGTTTGTCATGCCGGGATTTGGAACCGTCGCAACCGGCACGCTGATTTCCGGCACGCTGACCCCGGAACAGGAAGTCGAATTATTTCCGGTGGGAAAACGCTCGCGCGTGCGCGGGTTGCATTCAGGTGGACGCGCAGTGGCGCAAGCTACGGCGGGCCAGCGCACCGCCGTCAATCTTGCGGACATCGAGGTGGGAGAGATCGAACGCGGAATGGTGCTCGCTACGGCAGGCGTGTTTCGTTCCACCAACGGCCTGGACGCGCGCATATCGCTCTTGCCCTCAGCGCGGCCATTAAAAACACGCGCACGTGTTCATTTCCATTGCGGCGCGGCGGAAAGAATTGCGGAAGTGGTCTTACTGGATACGGATCAGCTCGTGCCGGGCGGCACATCGCTGGCGCAGCTTCGCCTCGATGCGCCTACCCTTGTTCTGCCGGGCGACCGCTTCATCATCCGGCAATTTTCACCTGTTGTGACCATGGGGGGAGGAGTTGTTCTGGACGCGCTTGCAGCACGCCACAAGAAGCGCAGCACTGCTGTAATGCAATTCTTGGCGACGTTGGGAAACGGGAGTCATGAAGAAATTCTATACGCCATCATTGCAGCGGATGCGCATGGGCTGGACATGGCCCAAGTCATTTCGCGCACCGGATGGCGCGAAAGCGAATTGCGCGAGGCCGCGCGAAGGCTCGCAGATGCCAAGAAAATCGAAATCGTCTTCGAGCAGCCTTGGGTCGCTGTTTCATCCGAAGCGATGGGCACATTGCTGCACGCGATTGAGCGCCAGGTAAATGATTTCCATGCGGCCAACCCCCTTGCGCCGGGAATTGCCAAGCAGGAGTTGCGCGGGCGCATCGCGCCACGCCTTCGTCCGGAAGTATTTCGCGCGGCGCTCGAGGAACTCGTACACCAAGGGAGAATTGCCGTCACAGGAGATACCGTACAGCGCGCCAAGCGGGAAGTCTTCCTATCCGAGCAGGAATCGAAAGCGAAGGAACAAATCGCGCAGGAGTTCGAGCATGCTGGCCTCGCTGCGCCGGCACTGAATGAAGTGTTGAGCCGCGTCGCTGTCGACTCGGCGCGCGCGCGCATGCTGCTGCAAATGCTCATCCGTGAAAAAACGCTCGTGAAGATTACCGAGGAAATGGTGTTTCATACAACCGCATTGGCGAAACTTTCGACTTTGCTGGCGGGCTACAAGCGCGCCCACGGCGAGCGCCTGCCGATTGCGGCCTTCAAGGAACTCGCCGGCGTAACCCGCAAACATGCCATACCGCTTCTCGAGTACATGGACCGGATGCGCTTAACCCGGCGCTTGGGTGACGAGCGTGTTATACTGTAGGCACAGTCGGTTCTGGCAGAATGCCACGCTACGAGATGGCTTGCCAGTGAAAGGCCCGGCAAGGAGGCTTCATGGAACTGAGCCCAATGCATCTGCTGCTGATCCTGATTATCGTTGTCGTATTGTTTGGCGGCCGCAGAATTCCTGAACTGATGCGTGGCCTGGGCACTGGGATTAAAGAGTTCAAGCAAGGAATGCGCGACGAACCTAGCCCCGCGCCTCCTCCCTCGACCACCACGACGACTCCTCCGGTTGAGCCGAAGAAGTAACAGAAACCATAATTTAGAGTCCTACGGATCGCGGCAGCTCTTCCCGCTGGCGTTTTTTAGCTGAACTGAAATCTGGGCTATTGCAATTTGAGTTCGCGCAAAATCGCGTAGAGGCGCGCTAACGGCAAGCCCATCACGTTGAAATAGCAGCCTTCCACGCGCAAAATGAACTTCCCGCCCTGACCCTGGATGGCATATGCACCGGCTTTATCAAATGGCTCGTCGGTCCGAATGTATTCGTCAATTTCGCTGTCCGAGAGCAGCCCAAATTCCACGCGCGTTTTTTCCACCACCACAATCGTCCGCTCTGACCGCCTCACCAGAACAGCCAACCCCGTGAACACTTCGTGCCATTTGCCGCTCAAGCGGCGAAGCATCCTTCGTGCGTCTTCGGCGGATCTGGGTTTGCCCAGAACATCTCCGTCGACAGCCACAACCGTGTCTGCTGCCACGATCGCGCTGTAATCCTTCTGGCGGTTCGCACGCAACCTGCTCATCGCCGTTCGTACCTTCAGTTCGGCAACGCGCCAAACGTAGACCGGGGCAGACTCTCGAGACGATCGTGATTCGTCGATCTCGGAGGGAAAAACTTCGAAGTCAAATCCGCCGTTGCGGAGAATCTCCGCGCGTCGTGGCGACGTCGAAGCGAGAATGAGTTTTGGAAAGGTCGACACGGCAAAGGTCTAAATCACAACGGATTCTTGGTATTCGCCGAACGCGCCGCGCAGCGTGTCGGAAATTTCGCCGACCGTAGCATAAGATTCGACCGCCGTGAGAATGGCGGGCATCAGATTTTCATTCGATCGCGCGCGCTGGTCAATTGCATTCAGTGCGGCCTTTGCTTTCGGTCCGTCTCGCCGCGTCCGCAGAGCCTTCAATCGCGCGATTTGCAATCTCTCAACTTCCGGATCGATCCGCGAAGTCGGTATGTGCCGCGCTTCGTCTTCCGCGAAGCGGTTCACGCCAACCACGGCAACTTCTCCGCGTTCCACCGCCTGCTGATATTCGTACGCCGCCTGTTGCACTTCTGCTTGGACAAAGCCCGCCTCGATCGCTCGCAGCATCCCGCCGAGCGCATCGATTTTTTCGATGTATGTCGAAGCGCCGCGCTCGATTTCGCTGGTGAGATACTCGATGGCATACGAGCCGCCAACCGGGTCGATGGTATTCGCGACGCCTGTTTCCGCCGCGATGATTTGCTGTGTCCGCAGCGCCAGCAGAGCGGCTTGCTCAGTCGGAAGCGCGAGCGCCTCGTCAAGGCTGTTCGTATGCAGCGATTGGCAACCACCCAGCACCGCGGCCAGGGCCTGAAGCGCCACGCGCACCAGATTATTTTCCGGCTGTTGCGCGGTGAGCGTGGACCCGCCGGTCTGTGCGTGAAAACGCAGCAGCATCGAGCGCGCATCCTTCGCGCCAAAGCGTTCGCGCATGATACGCGCCCATAGCCGCCGCGCGGCGCGAAACTTCGCCACTTCATCGAGCAAGCCGTTGTGCGAATTGAAAAAAAATGAAATTTGCGGCGCGATCTCGTCCGCCTTCAGGCCCGCCACAACCGCCGCGTCAACGTAAGCGATTGCGTTCGCCAGCGTGAATGCGACTTCCTGTACCGCCGTCGAGCCAGCCTCGCGAATGTGATAGCCGGAAATGGAGATTGCATTCCAGTGGGGAATCTCCGCGCGGCACCACGCAAAAATATCCGTGACGATGCGCATCGCCGGCCGGATCGGATAGATATATGTTCCGCGCGCAATGTATTCCTTCAGAATGTCGTTCTGCACTGTCCCGGAGAGCCGCCGCAGGTTCGCCTTCTGTTTCTTCGCTACGGCGACATACAAAGCCAGCAGGATCGCCGCCGTGGAATTAATCGTCATCGAAGTGGAAACGCGATCCAGCGGAATGCCTTCAAAAAGCGTTTCCATGTCCTCCAGGGAATCAATCGCCACACCGACTTTGCCCACTTCGCCGAACGCGAGTTCGTGGTCCGAATCCATTCCGATTTGCGTGGGTAGATCGAACGCCACCGAAAGGCCGGTTTGTCCCTGCGAGAGCAAGTAACGATAGCGTTGGTTCGACTCGACGGCCGTCCCGAATCCGGCATACTGCCGCATGGTCCACAAGCGGCCGCGGTACATCGTCGGATAAATGCCGCGAGTGAAAGGGAACTTTCCGGGAAGGCCAATGTCGCGTTCGGCATCTACATCGCGAAGATTCTCAGGGCCGACAACGGCATCAATGGATAGAGCGCCGGGCGGCATTCGCCTCTCCCGTTGCTTCCCGATTTCCGCAGTATCCTTGGTCATCGATTCAAAGCGCGATTCGTAGCGCTGCTCATCCATAATCGACTCGTGTATCAACGGACGCGGCGCGCGCTGCGAAACGACGCGATGGAGAAAAACGCCATCATCGCCGTGTAAGCCGCCGCGAACGTTGCAATCCATTCCCCGCCAGGCTGATGGATTTGCTTCCAACAGGCCGCCCCGGTATAGATTGCAAAAAGCGCAAAGAGTGTGCCAGTGGCCTCGTGAAAAAGCTGCCGGGCCAGCTTCCAGAAGGCGCGCAACATCGTGGCGCCCGCGCGCCACGACGCCGCCGGCCAATTCGGGCCACTTGCCAAACTCATGCGTTCATTCTATTACATCCGGCCAGGGAGTTGCCGGGTCCCGCACCAGGACTTGTATCTTACCCAACAGCGACTTAAAATCGTGGCAGGGTTAGGAGGCAGACAGTGCGTCTCGATGACCATCTAAAGGCTTTGCTTCGCGAACTAGGGCACGCAATCAACGACTCCGTCGCCGACTCCGAAAAAATCGCGGAAGCAATCAGCAACGTTCGCGCGGCCGGATACGATATCGTGCTCAAACTCGATGCGACCATCGGTTTGGCGCAACGGGCCGCGCAGGACGAGAAAATGACGACGCACGACCGCCGGTTTCTGGAGGCGTTGCATATTCGCGTGGACGAAGAAGTGCTCGATGAACAGACGGCGGATGCCAAGGTAGAAATTACGCAGCAGGACATCAAGTTTCTCAAGTCGCTGAAAATTTCAATCGACGATGAAATCTAAACGAGCCCCACTCGTTGCATTTTTAATGTTGTCCGGAGCGCTCGCTCCGTCTGCCGCACATGCCCAGGAGAACACAGGCAGCACCATCACTGTAAAACCAAAGACCCTCAAATCCCCCAAGGCCAAAATCGATACTTTCAAAGGCGAAGTTGTGCGCATGAACACCGTATCCATCATCGTCCGCGATCCCAAGAATTCCTACATCGTGCGCACCTTCACGTTTTCGCCTGATCTTACAAAGAAACTGCAAAATTTAATCGAGCGCGGCGGATACCAGCCTGGCGATTCCGTGACGGTCCGCTACGCCCACGGCGGCTCGGTGGCTCAGTTGATAAAAGGCAAAGCCTCCAAGGCTTATTGACAGAGATCGTCGCAATGCGTTTTCGGAAGGCCTTCCATGATTCGCCCCGCCGCGGTTGCCGGACGTTTTTATCCCTCTGATCCTCTCCGTTTGAAAGAACAGGTCGAGGCGCTCACTCCTCCCGCGCTCCAAGAAACTTCCGCGCTTGGCTGCATCGTTCCGCACGCGGGGTACATGTATTCGGGACATGTGGCTGGAGCGGTGTATGGCTCGCTGAATCTGCCTTCACGATTTATTCTTTTGGGCCCTCGCCATTATCCGCAGGGTGAGCGTTTGGCTATGCTTTCTGAAGGAGCATGGGAGACTCCGCTTGGCGAAGCCCGCATGGATAACGTGCTGGCAGCGGAGTTGAAAAATGCTTTTCCGCTGCTTCGCGAAGACGCGGTCGCTCACGGCCCCGAGCATTCGCTCGAAGTGCAGTTGCCGTTTCTGCTGCGGCTTGTTAGGCATTTCACGTTCGTTCCCGTGCTCATCGGAGCCGATCGCTTTGAATCGCTCGCAATGCTGGGGCACGCCATAGCAACCGTCGTACGGGCGCAGGACGATGCCGTGATGATCATCGCCAGTTCCGACATGAATCACCGAGAGAGCGATGCCATAACGCGCGTGAAAGACCGTAAAGCAATCGATGCCATTCTGGCGCTCGATGCGCGGCGCCTCTACGACACGATCCGCCGTGAGAATATTTCCATGTGCGGATATGGCCCGACGGTAGCCATGCTTACGGCAACATGCGATCTGGGCGCGACAAAGGCTAACCTTGTCCGTTACGCTACTTCAGCCGATGTCACCGGAGACTTCGATGACGTTGTGGGCTACGCCGGAATCACCGTGCAGTAGTGTTGAAGAACAACCGAAGAACAAAGCCACGCTGCAGCAAATCCGATTTTTGAACCTCTGTCGCTCTCGAGTTGCCCGTCTCGGTTAGTGTGGTTTCCCTGCGCTACCTGCGCTCCCATGTGCAGGCGAGCTAGATGGCGCGGAAGCCGCTCGCGCGGTCGCCGCGCTCCCTGTGGAACCCTGCGGAGAATACCCGCGCACTGAATCGTCGTTGCTGGATCGGAAGAACATTAGTGGAGCTGGCCGGTGAGTAGGCATTGCCGGCGCCGGCATGGTATTCACCGCTCGCAAAGATTCTCGCGGCGCGGAAGGCATGGCTGAATTCAACTTCATCGCCGAGACGCTCGTGCCAGCCTGAATCAACGAACGCTGAAGATGAGCTAGGTCCGGCACCGTCGGCACCAGCATTCTCGGTACGGTGCGCGAGTTCCCGGCCAATGCCAAAGCGGCCATCCCGGAAGCCTTGCCATTTTCCAGTGGCTCAACGGAGCGGATAGGCATTTTTTGCGCATCGCCGTCAGCATATGCGAAAAGGCCAATGCTGTCGCCATGGCCAAGGCGGCTGCTCGTCAGCATCAAGCGCGACGGAGGTCGTCTGACGGGCCGAACCGCTCGTGCTATCTTCAATCGCGAATTTCCGCTGGCTCCGTACCCCGCTCCAGCGAATCCCGAACATCCGCCTGTGATTTGCTCAAACATTAGTGGCGACGACCCCGAGAAGGCCGCTGGCCACCATCCCACTTGGTTTCCCGCCGAATACCAATCGACCGGCGCAGGATCCCAGAAGCTAGATTCCGATGGAAACCACGTCCAGCCATTCGATGGCAGGTAATTCCAATTTCCGAAGTGATAGGGCGTCCATCCCCACGGCTCCCCGCTCACCCACGTCCAACCCAATTGAGGATAGAAATCCCACTGGCCGTTCATGAATGGCATCCAGCAGCTCCCCACGCCGTTGGGCTGCCAGCCATATCCATATCCCGCGAAGTAATTCCATGCGCCGTAAGCGGACATATCGGCCAAGCCGTAACTGAACGGGGCGTCGACAAACGACATTGATTGCGCTATTTCCGTCTGCGAGGAGAGGGCGCGCCCAACAGTCCAGCGGTCCCAGTCGTCGGCTTTGGGATTGGCGCTCAACGAGACATTGTCGAGCTTGGATTGATAGGCCAGGGTCTTCCCCTTCGGCACCACTTTCGTTCCGGCCGCGGAAGTAACTTCGACGGTGCCGCCCAGTACGCTGACGGAAACCCCATCGTGGAAACAATCGATACGAAAAAATGCATTCTTGGGCGCCGCAATGGTCTCTCGGGACGTCGAAAGTGCGAACGTATCACCGCGGCGCAGCGCCGTCAGAACGCTCATCGTGCCCTGCGCGAGAGTGAGCTTGGTAATGCGTCCGCCGCCGGCGAGCGCAAGCTCGGTGAACTGCACGAGGGTATTTTGGGAAATCCATGCGGTAGTTCCGTCTTCGAACTCAATCTCCGCATAGCCGTCGTTCGTGCCGATGGTGACGCCCTGGGTCACGGGCATGTTTTGCGTGGCGGCTTCCCATGAGGGATGACCAGGACGCGACAGTTGAACATCTCCGCTCACCAAGCTCACGCGCACGATGCGCGCATAGCTCAAGTCCGAAGCCTGCGCCCGTCGCGGCTCAGGCGTCAGCATCAATGTTGCAAAGGCGACTAGGGAAGCCAGCAGGAAAAGAGTGAAACGGAAAGGACAACGCACTGCACACCTCCCGGGGCGCTTTGCAGGAAGGACGGTTACCCCGCGCCGCATTCTCTACGGCGATTGCACGTTAGCTTCGCGTATGCTCGCGCTTTGCCCTTTCGCCGTCAAGCAGAATCGAGAAACGAACCAAGGCAGGCGACTATTTCCCGGTCTCTGAGATTGCTTCAGCTTGCTCTGCTGCTTCTGGACCATTTGCTTCCGCATCTTGGAGGGCCCGCTGCGCTTTCTCGAGATCAGCGCGTGCCACCTTAACCGAGAATCCGATCCCTGCGTACACAATTCCGGATTCGAGAGAATAAATTCCGTTCGATTCCAGAATGGCATGGATAGTGTCGGCCTGCATCACTCCGTGGGTCCCCACGGAGTGGAACAGCGTTACCATGTCGCGATCCGGCGATGCGCTGTTGACAGGCCCACTCTTATCGCGCTGCGCACGTTTGGCCATGGCTCAAGAATATTCCCAAATTCCGAGCGTTGCACGCAGTAAGTTTTTGCTTAGGTGCCGATCAGTGGCTTTGGCGGATTTGTTCAGCAATGGCACGAGCGCGCTGGCGCGACATATCGATCAACTCCGAATTCGCCGCAATTTGGTCGAGTGCTGGAAGCAACGCATCGGGCTCAGGAATCAGTTTGTTCTTCACGTCGCTCTGTACTCGCACAATCACGTCAGTGATCCCTAAGTGGTCGTAACGCATGACGCGTTCCATATCGCTTACGTCGAGTTCCTGTCGCTGAAGCCCTTCGAAAATGGCGAGCAGCTGCTGCGCGGGATTATTCAGTGTGTAATTGAAAGTCACCTCATGAACTTCGGAGCCCTTCTTATAAACAAACGTTTTTTGTCCCAGATCGGCGATGCGCCGGTGCACATCAAGGTCAACGCCTTGAAAGTCGTGAAGGCTGTCGGCGAGCTCGAACATTTTGTGCACCAAGGGCAATCCGATTTGCAGCGGCTGCGGGCTCGCTGTGTCGTCGAGCTGGCGAATGTCGAAGGTTCCCGCACCATCTTTATTGATGTGGATCTCCACATATTCGGGATAACTTGATTTGAAAATCCGGCGGAACGTGAGCGTAGAATCATCCGGTGTGTTCGCGACTCTTGCGGAAGTCTCGCGCACCTGGGAGTTCGCGAACGCCGGGCCGAGAAGGCAAAATGATACAGCAGTCAGAATCAAGGATCTGAATCTAAGACGTCTCATCGTTCACTAAAGATGCGTGTCGCGGAAAAATGGCTGCGCGAGCCGCCCCGCGTCCGTGTTGTCGAGATGGTTGGGTTGAAGAGTACGCTGCGAGCGAAGCGCTGCGACGCTCGCGCGGCATGCGCGTGGCAAAGCGCCACGGCCAGCGCGTCGGCCGCATCGGCTGGTTCGGGGCGTTCGCAAAGCCCAAGCTGCAATTTAACCATCTGCTGCATTTGTTCTTTGGATGCGCTGCCATGGCCGGTGATACTAGCTTTCACTTCGCGCGGCGAGTAGCTGTGCGAGGGAATATCCGCCTGCGCCGCCGCAAGCAGAATCACGCCGCGAACCTCCGCCAGCCGCAGGGCCGTCCGCATGTTAAGAGCTGTAAATACGGATTC
>JBAQYT010000060.1:0-37191 GCA_049787175.1 Candidatus Acidiferrales bacterium
ACCAGGCGGCCAAGCAGCAATTCCATCGCTTCCACGGTGGAGAGCGGACTCAGCACTTTGCGCAGCACCCAGATGCGATTCAGCTCGTCCGCAGGCAGCAGCAATTCGTCTTTTCGCGTGCCGGAACGATTGATATCGATGGTGGGGAAGACGCGCTTGTCGACCAGCCGGCGGTCGAGATTGATTTCCATGTTGCCGGTGCCCTTGAACTCCTCGAAGATGACATCGTCCATGCGGCTGCCCGTGTCGATCAACGCGGTGGCGATGATGGTGAGCGAGCCACCCTCTTCGATATTTCGCGCGGCGGCGAAGAAGCGGCGCGGGCGCTGCAATGCATTGGCGTCGATACCGCCGGAAAGGACTTTCCCTGACGGCGGTGTGACGGCGTTGTAGGCGCGGCCGAGGCGCGTGAGCGAATCGAGAAGAATCACGACGTCGCGCTTGTGCTCGACGAGGCGCTTGGCTTTCTCGAGGACCATTTCCGCGACTTGAATGTGGCGCTGCGGCGGCTCGTCGAAGGTGGAGCTAATGACTTCGCCCTTGACGGTGCGCTGCATGTCGGTGACTTCTTCGGGGCGCTCGTCGATGAGCAGCACGATCAGCGCGACCTCCGGATGATTTGTGGTGACGGAATTGGCGACGGATTGCAGCATCATGGTTTTGCCGGTGCGCGGTGGCGCGACGATCAGGCCGCGCTGGCCCTTGCCGATGGGGCAGAGCATGTCGAGAACTCGCCCGGTCAGATTTTCTTTGGTGGTTTCCAGGCGAATGCGCTCCTGCGGGTAGAGCGGCGTGAGGTTGTCGAAGAAAATTTTGTTGCGGGCGACTTCCGGATCTTCGAAGTTAACGGCTTCGACTTTAATCAGGGCAAAGTAACGCTCACCGTCCTTGGGCGGACGCACCTGGCCGGAGACGGTGTCGCCGGTGCGCAAATCGAACTTGCGAATCTGCGACGGCGAGACGTAGATGTCGTCGGGGCCGGGGAGGTAGTTGTATTCGGGCGCGCGGAGGAAGCCGAAGCCATCAGGGAGGCATTCGAGTACGCCTTCGGAGAAGATCAGGCCGTTCTTTTCGGTCTGCGCGCGGAGGATCTGGAAGATTAACTCCTGCTTGCGCATGCCGCCGGAGCCGGGGATGTTGAGTTCCTTGGCGATTTTCGCCAAGTCGGTGATGTTACGGTCCTTCAGTTCTGCAAGACTTACGCTCATTGAATTTCTTTCCTTCGAATTTATTTTTTGGATTTCCCAAACTGTAAATTTTCTAACCTGAGGCTTCTCCGGCGCGGATGCGTTCGGGTGTTTCCTCGGGCGGGTGATGTTTCTCGAAACTAGCCGGAATTTCCCCTCTCCGGCCAAAACCCTCGCTTCTACTTTGTGAAAGCGGCGCTAATTGGTGAATTCGTTGTCCTGCGTCGCGCTGGTTTCGTAAGCTGGCGCAACTTCGGGCGCCGGGATAGCGGATACTTCCAAGGGCCGCTCCAGCGCCAAGAGCAATACTTCGTCCATCGTGTCGACAAACTTCACGGACATCTGCGCCTGAATTTCCGGCGGCACTTCCGCGAGATCCTTCTCGTTGTCGCGCGGCAGGATCACGGTACGCAAACCCAAGCGGTGCGCGGCGAGCAGCTTCTCTTTGACGCCGCCGATCGGCAGCACTTTGCCGCGCAAGGTAATCTCGCCGGTCATGGCCAGATCACAGCGAACGGGAATGTGTGTCAAAGCGCTCGCAATGGATGTGCAGAGGGTGATGCCCGCCGAAGGCCCATCCTTCGGAATTGCGCCTTCGGGAACGTGCACGTGAATATCGAGGTGACGATAGAAATCCTTGGACAGCCCGAACAAATGACTGCGTGAGCGCACGTAGCTCATCGCGGCTTGCGCCGATTCCTGCATGACGTCTCCGAGTTTGCCCGTCAGCGTCAGCCGGCCTTTGCCCTGCATCAGCGTCGCTTCAGTGCTGAGCACCTGGCCGCCGACTTCGGTCCATGCCAAGCCCACGGCGAGGCCCACCTCATTTTTTTTCTCCGCCCAAACGTCCCGGAATTTGAGAATGCCGAGGTAATTGGAGATGTTGGCCGGAATGATCTCGGCCTTGGCGAGAGTTTTTTCAGCGACCAGTTTGCGCGCGACTTTACGGCCGATATTGGCGATCTCGCGCTCGAGGTTGCGCACGCCCGCCTCATGCGTGTAATGCCGGATCAGATGCAGAATTGCATCGTCGGCAAAACTGAGATTGTCCTCGGTGATGCCATTGGCTTCGCGCTGTTTTGGGACCAGGAAGCGCTTGGCAATTTCCAGCTTTTCCTGCTCGGTATAACCGGGCAAGCGCAGGACTTCCATACGGTCTTGCAAAGGCTGCGGAATGCTATGCAGGACGTTCGCGGTGCAAACAAACATCACTTTGGACAGATCATACTCCACGTCGAGGTAATGATCGGTGAACGCGTGGTTCAGTTCCGGGTCCAGCACTTCCATCAATGCGGCGGAAGGGTCGCCGCGAAAATCGGTGGACATCTTGTCCACTTCATCGAGAACGAAAACCGGATTTATCGTGCCGGCCTTGCGCATCATTTGAATGATCTGGCCGGGAAGGGCGCCGATGTAGGTACGGCGGTGGCCGCGAATTTCCGCTTCATCCCGCACGCCGCCCAGCGACACACGAATGAATTTGCGGCCCGTGGCTTTGCCAATGGACATCGCAAGCGAAGTTTTTCCAACGCCCGGAGGTCCGACAAAGCATAGGATCGAGCCTTTCGGATTCTTCACAAGCTGCCGGACGGCCAGGAATTCCAGGATGCGCTCCTTGATTTTCTCCAGGCCGTAATGATCTTCGTTCAGGATTTGCTCGGCGCGCTTGATGTCGCGAATTTCGCGCGATCGCTTTTTCCAGGGCACGGCGAGCATCCAATCGAGATAGTTGCGCGAGACGGTCGACTCGGCGGACATCGGCGGCATCATTTCCAGGCGCTTGAGCTCCTGCAGAGCCTTCTCCTGGACTTCCTTGGGCATGCCCGAAGTTTCGATTTTCTTCTTGATCTGATCGAGTTCGCCCGCTTCGCCGCGGCCCAGTTCCTTCTGGATGGCCTTCAGCTTCTCGTTGAGGTAATACTCTTTTTGAGCGCGCTCCATTTGCCGCTTCACGCGGGTATTGATGCTGCGGTCGACGTTGAGCTTTTCGGTTTCGGCCTCAAGAATCTCGGCGATGCGGTTCAGCCGTTCGAGCGGGTCGAAGATTTCGAGGAGCTCTTGCTTCTCCTCGACGGGGATCTGCAAATTCGATGCGATGGCGTCCGCGAGTTTCGCCGGATCGTCGACGCGTACCGCGGCAATCATGGTGTCGTAGTTCAGCGATTGCGAAAGCTTGACGTATTGTTCAAAAAGCCCGGTGACGCGGCTGGCGGCCTGTTCGAGTTGCGGACTCGGCTCCGTCTTTACCGGAATCACGCGAATGGTCGCGCGAAAGAACCCTTCGTCGTTCGTAATCTGAACAATTTTTGCGCGCTCGGAACCTTCCACCAGAACTTTTATATTGCCGTCCGGCAGCTTCACGCTCTGAACGATGTTGGCGAGCGTTCCGACCTGATAGATTTCGTCCGGGCGCGGGTCATCCACCGAGGGGTCATGCTGCGTCGCCAGGAAGATTTTCTTTTCGCCGGCGAGCGCATCTTCGAGGGCGCGCACGGAAGCTTCACGGCCAACGATGAATGGATTCATCATTTGCGGGAAGATAACGATTTCCCGCACCGGCATCATCGGCACGCGCTTCAGTTCAGGTTTTTCCCGATTAAACATAAGTCAGTGGACTCTCCCCGTTGGCTAGCCGGCTTTTTCGAGCAGGCTCCAGTTGATTTCCCGGCTCTTGACCATTTCCGCGGTGACGATGAAGTCGCGCATCTTGCGCTGCGTGGGGAGGTGATACATCAGGTCAAGCATCAGGTCTTCCAAAATCATGCGCAGGCCGCGCGCTCCTACCTTGCGCTGCAGGGCCAGTTCCGCCACGGTTTCCAGAGCGTCGTCGGTAAACTTCAAGCGGACATTTTCGAACTCGAACAGCTTCTGGTATTGACGGATCAGCGCGTTCTTTGGTTCCTGCAAGATGCGAATCAGCGCGGAACGGTCCAGATCGCCCAGCACTCCCACGACCGGCAAACGGCCGACAAATTCAGGGATCAGGCCGTAATGAATGAGGTCGGTGGGCTGGGCCTGCTCCAGAACTTCTATATTGCGGCGCGACGGCGTCGATGGTGCGGCATCGGCATGGAAGCCGAGGGACTTCTGTCCCACACGGCGCTCGATCAGTTTTTCCAATCCCACAAACGCGCCGCCGCAAATGAATAGGATGTTGGTCGTGTCCACGGGCGTGAATTCCTGGTGTGGATGCTTGCGGCCGCCCTGTGGCGGAACATTTGCCGTGGTGCCTTCCAGGATTTTCAAGAGCGCCTGCTGCACGCCTTCGCCGGAAACGTCGCGCGTGATGGATGGGTTTTCGTCCTTCTTCGAAATTTTGTCAATTTCATCGATATAAATGATGCCTTGCTGCGCCTTCTGCACGTCACCATCGGCGGCTTGCAAGAGCTTCAAAATGATGTTTTCCACATCTTCGCCGACGTAACCCGCCTCCGTGAGCGTTGTTGCGTCCACAATCGCGAAGGGAACCTCCAGCATGCGCGAAAGCGTTTGCGCCAAGAGGGTTTTTCCGGTGCCCGTGGGCCCGATCAGCAGAATATTGGACTTGGTGAGCTCAACATCGCTCGGCGTGCGGTTCAAGAAGATGCGCTTGTAATGATTGTAGACCGCAACCGCCAACTTCTTTTTCGTCTTGTCCTGCCCGATGACGTAGCCGTCGAGAAATGACTTGATCTCCGGAGGCCGCGGCAAGCGCCGGCTAATGGGACTGGTTTGCTCGCGCTTTTCCTCGTCGAGAATCTGCTGGCAGACGCTGACGCACTCGTTGCAAATATACGAGCGCGGATATTCGGAAGGCGAGCTGATCAATTTCTCTACTTGCTCCTGCGTCTTATGGCAGAAGGAGCAGTGCAACGTTTCCTCTGGGCTGAATCGTTTCACCGGTCTCCCCGCCTCCGTTCCCGGTTGTGTGCGGCCTGCCTGCGCAGGCAAACATGAACTCTACTCACTATTCTACGACAGGGCATGGGAGTTGGGCGCAAGTTCATCGGCTTAGCTACTAACCTTTTGGAACGGGACTAACGGCTCTTGGAAATGATTTCGTCGACGATCCCGTATTCCTTGGCTTGTTCCGCGGACATGATAAAGTCGCGCTCGACGTCTTTTTCAATCTTCTCCACCGATTGTCCAGTGTGATGCGCAACGAGCTTATTTAAGCCAGCGCGCGTCCGCAGGATTTCTTTGGCGTGGATGTCGATATCCGTCGCCTGGCCGGAAAGGCCGCTCAGCCAGGGCTGATGAATCAGGATGCGCGAATTCGGCAGCGTGTAGCGCTTCTTGGGAGTTCCCGCCATGAGCAGAACCGCGGCAATGGATGCCGCTTGGCCGACGCAATAGGTGACGACGTCTGGTCGGACGAACTGCATCGTGTCGTAGATCGCCATACCCGCGGTAATCACGCCTCCCGGCGAATTGATGTACAGCGAAATGTCGTGCTCCGGGTCTTCGGCGGCCAAGAACAGGAGCTGCGCGGTGACCAAATTCGCGACGTGGTCGTCAATCGGCGTGCCGATGAAGATGATGTGGTCCTTCAGCAGCCGCGAATAGATGTCGTATGCGCGCTCGCCGCGGTTGGTTTGCTCGACCACCATCGGAATGAGCGTCGTGGAATACGGAATAGGTGCGTCCTTATCTCTCATGGGGAGTCATCCGGCGCGCTGGAGCCCGAAGCAGGTATTATTTTTCACGTTTGGCGATGGTTTGAATTTGAGCCGTGCGGTAAAGCCAATCAACTGCTTTGTCGCTACGCAACTTCGATTTCATCCTATCGAGCGCATCTTCCTTTGTCAAGCGCGCGCGAATTGCTGCTGCGGATTCGCCACTACGCTCCGCGAGCAAGGCGATCTCTTTTTCGACATCTTCGTCGGTGGCCTCGAGTTTTTCCGCGTCCGCGACGCGGTCCAGCAGAATTTCGGCCTTGACGTCGCGTTCCGAGCGTTCATGCTGGCGCTGGCGTATGGAGACCCAGTCCACATTCACGGCGCGCGGGTCCACGCCTTGCGAGGCCAGCGACCGCACCACGCGTTCCAGGCGCACATCCATTTGATGCTCGATGAGGGCTTCGGGAACGGGGAAATCGTGGCGCTTGACCAGTTCTTCGAGAATCTTCTCGCGCGCCTGCGCCTGCTGCTGCTCTTCGCGCGCGGCGTTGAGCCGTTCGCGGACCTTTTCGCGGAGCTCCGCAAGGGTTTTCGCGCCAACCGCGCCTTCGCCGAGGTCCTTCACAAACTCGTCGTTCAGTTCGGGGAGCTTCTTCTCTTTGATGTCGCGCACTTCGATCGCGAAGTTGTAACTTTTGCCCGCAAGTTTCGGATCGGGATAATCGTCCGGATACTTCGTTTCGAAGCGGCGCGTTTCGCCCGGTGAGGCTCCGCGCAAGTTTTCGCTGAACGCCGGAAGCGTTTCCTCGGCGCCGATATGACAGGTCACATTGTCGGTGCGAATCGGGTCGCCGCCGCCGGCGGGCGTGCCCATCAATTTCACTTGAACGAAATCGCCGTCCTGCGCGGCGCGGCCCTCGACAGGAGCATAAGTGGCGGAACGCTGGCGCATCTCTTCGAGCGTTTTGTCAATTTCTGTATCGCCGACTTCGATGGCTTCCACTTCGACGGTGAGATTCTTGTAATCGCCCAGTTCGAACTCCGGCAGCACTTCGAAGCTGGCGCGGAACTTCAGCGGGCCGGCTTCGATGAAATCGACTTTGTCAATTTGAGGACGCGTAATGGGGTGGAGTTTTTTCTCGGCAAGCGCCTGCTGGATGTATTCTGGCACCAGCGATTCCAGAACCTCGCCTTTGATCTCTTCCGCGAAGCGCCGGCGAATCAGCGTCACCGGCGCCTTGCCGGGGCGGAAGCCGGGAACGCGCGCCACGCGCGCAAGGTCCTTCGCGATTTTCTCGGTGGTTTTCTGTACGTTTTCCGCGGGAATCTCCAGGTCGAGTTCGCGGCGGCAAGTTGCTTCAGTCATCGGTTATCCATGCGTGTGTAAATGTCGTTTGGCGAACGGGCGCGGCAGTAAACACGGCTTGTCTGCTGCAGCCAGGCTTCTGTGAGCGCGAAGGCGGGCGCTCGAACTGCCTTTCGCTTCCGGGAATTTTCAAGAAGGGCAGGAGAACCACCAACCAACTCACACCAAAACCAGTATAGGGGAAGTGGATTCCGTCGTCAACTTGACTTAGGGGCAACTCTACTGTTAGAGAAGGAAAGAGGCGCTTCCAAATCGGATGTTTGCACGCGAAGTCATCCCTCCAGAGCCTCACTCTAGGCCCGACATACAAAAAGCACGGAACAATATGCCGCGCTGACCGCGAATCGTCCTGTTGTTGTCGCTTATTGTGGCGGGGTGTTAATCCTCATTTTCGTCAAGGGATAGAATTGCCCTTCGTCGATTTGTGTGCTGGGTAGCAGCCGAGGATGCAGACGTCGCTCGCGCAGGAGCGCAATTCCTTGAGTGCTTGTACCGCTTCGGGATCATTCAACGAAGTTTGCAGATCGAGATAGAAGCGATATTCCCAGGGACGGCCCGCAATGGGCCGGCTCTCGATTTTGAGCAGGCTGATATTGCGCTTCGCAAAAACATCCAGTGCGCGTTGCAACGCGCCTGGCTTGTGCTCCAGATGTACGACCAGCGAAAGCTTGTCGGCGTCCTCGCTTGGTTCCGGCGAAGCGGCAAGCAGCAGGAAGCGTGTGTAATTTTCCCGATGGTCCTCCAGGTGCTCGAGTAAAATGTTTCCGCCATAAATTTCCGCAGCGCGCTTGCCGGCGATGGCCGCGCGTGAAGGATCGCCCGCGAGAATAATCTCGCGCACGCTCCCGGCGGTGTCGAGCGAGGCAACGCGACGCATCTGCGGGCGCGAACGGAAGAAATGTTCGCACTGCGCCAGCGCGACAGGATGCGACTCCACGGAAATGATTTCGTCGAGCGCAGCATCCGGCATGCCGATTAAATTATGCGCGATTGGCAGAATCACTTCGCGCACCACCTGCAGATGGCTTTCGAGGAGCAAATCGTAAGATTTGTGGACAGACCCTGCAAGCGAGTTCTCGATGGGCGCCAGGGCATAATCGGCGATGCCATCTTTGACGGAAGAGAATAGGGCCTCGAAAGTCGGGCGCGGCACGGTATCGATCTCCTCGCCGAGGAGATGAATGGCCGCCTCTTCGCTGAAGGCGCCGCTTTCGCCTTGGAAGGCGACGCGTTGAATGTGATTCGCGCTGGTCATCTTGCCGTTACTGCGTTGGTGTTGCTGCGCGCCGCTGAGAGTCCAGGCGCAGCAAGTCAACAGTAGCACTGATTTGCTCGCCGGTTGCGCGCCTTCACGAGCCAGCACAGCTATTCGAGAACCCATGACCGCCATTCTTTGTTTGCGCTGCCCCGCGCGCAGGAATATTCTCTTGCGCATTAGTGCGGGCTAAGGAGGCACGGTGGACAA
This sequence comes from Candidatus Acidiferrales bacterium, assembly GCA_049787175.1. Classification (GTDB taxonomy): domain Bacteria; phylum Acidobacteriota; class Terriglobia; order Acidiferrales; family UBA7541; genus DAHUXN01. Next base: position 8,617 of record JBAQYT010000060.1, read on the forward strand.
AAATTCGGCAGGGTCGAAATCGGATTCAGCACGGGATGGCCTGAGGCTCACGCGCCGTAGCTTGCTGGGCGCAGTTCCGCTCACCACGGCGGGCTTGTCACTCGCTTCGCTGGCTGGTGTAAGTCGCCTCGGGCCGCCGCAGAAACAGCACGAGGCGCCCAAGGTGCGCGCCGAGGCTCACAAAGAGCCGCCGCTTGAAAATTTCAAGTACGATCTTGATGGCTCGACCGGATTTTCAGGTGAAGGCGGCACGGCGAAAGAAGTCACCGTGGCGGAATTTCCGGTGTCCGCGAGCGTCGCGGCAGTTTCCATGGTCCTGAAGCCCGGCGCGATGCGCGAGCTACACTGGCATGCAATCGCGGCGGAGTGGGCTTATGTAATCACGGGAAATGTCCGCACGACGGTTCTTGGCCCCAACGGGGAAGCTGCCGAAGACGATTTCGGTCCCGGCGACCTCTGGTATTTTCCCAAAGGCCATCCGCACGCGCTGCAAGGTCTCGGCCCGGGGGATACGCACTTCATTCTCGTTTTCGACGACGGCCATTTTTCGGAATTCGGCACGTTCAGCATCACGGATTGGTTTGCGCAGACGCGACCGGAAATTTTGTCGCGCAATAGCGGCCTAACGGCGCAGACAATTGCAGCGCTGCCGAAGGGCGAGGTGTACATTACGCCCGGTCGCGTTCCGCCGCGCGAGCAACAGCCGTTTCGGAATGGCGAGCCAATCGTCAGCCAGGGCGCGCACAAGTTCAGGCTGCTGGAACGCGAGCCGCTTATTTGGCCAGGCGGGGAAGAGCGCATCGTGGATTCACACGATTTTCCCATGTCGAAGACAATCGTCGGCTCGATCATGGATTTGAAGCCAGGCGCGCTGCGCGAACTGCACTGGCATCCGAACGCCGATGAATGGCAGTACTACATCAGCGGACGCGCGCGCGTCGGAATTTTTGGCGCGCATGGACGTTCCAGCATCGAGGAATTCGGCCCGGGTCAGGTGGCCTTCATTAAACAGGGATTCGGGCACTACATCGAACAGGTCGGCGACGGGCCAACGCGGATTCTGATTACTTTTCCGGCCGCGGAATATCAGGAAATCTCGCTTTCCACGTGGCTCGCGAATAATCCGGCGCAACTGCTCGAAGACAATTTCGGAATTGGCGCTGAAGAAGTGGCGCGCATGCCAAAATCCAAGCTGGCGATTTATGGCTCGCATGCGAAAACGTGAGACATCGCGCGGCGCTCCGGTACCGGTGATGACTCGCGTGTTTTGGCGCGCGTTTCAGGGGGTTACGATGATCTGGCCGCTAGCTTTCGTTTCTCCGGCTCTTTCCATCAAGCAGAAATCATGGGAACGATATTTGTGACGAGGGCAGCCGTCTTTTTGAATCGTTCCCGCATCTAACGCAACATGAAGCGAAAACTCTTTCCGGTCTGGTCTTCCGAAGCGCTTCGCTCTTCCATTCGAGCGGGCGCGAATCAAGCGTATCGCCGCGTTCGCATTGATCCCAGTGCCTATCTTCACCATGTGCAGCGCGCGCACCATCTGCCCATTCAGAAATGGGAAGACGTGTTTTACCTCGGGGCGCACAACCTGAAGCCGCATGCAGATAGCGTCATTCGCGCTTCTTCGAAAGCAGCGGCGCTCGAAGGAATGGGGCTCGGCCTGGGTGGATTGCTCACCATGGTGCCGGATATGGGAATCCTTTCGGCGATTACTCTTCGCTTGTTGCAGAAACTCAGCTTGCTCTATGGCTTCGAGTACACAACAGAAGAAGAGGCCGTCGAATTGTGGATCGCCGCTGCCAGCGCCGCGGGCTTGGACCTTGGCCGCGAAATTCTGGAAAAGCAGGGCATCGCTCGCGTCGTGCCGTTCCTCATGGATCGAGTTGCTATAAGAGTGGGCGAGGAAATCGCCGAAAAATGGACGGCTCGGCTCATACCACTGGTGAGCGCAGGCGCCGGCGGCGCACTGAATTATTATTTCGTTCGAGGATGGGGACGCCGCGCGCAGAAGCACTTTGAGCAGCGCCACACTGCGGTGCGCGCGCAACGTTTCGCGCGCGGCCTGCTTTCGCCGGATCAGCCTTTCGCCATGTAAAACTGATGTAGTGGGTGCGGAAGAGAGGGCTGGTTCAGTCGGAGAGGTTCAAAGCAGGGAAGTTGCTTGCTTTCCGTGGTTATAGAAATTCATAGAATCAGAGAATTATGGATACGTAGGGGATACACAGAAATATAGAGGACCGCACGTCATACGGCTTCGCTTCACCCACTAGAATAAACTCGCCGCCTGCAATGGCCGCCTCAATCGCTTTCACGAGCGCTTTCGCGACGGATGTGTTCAATTTGGGACAGTCTTGAAATCGCCCCATGTAATAGGGTGTATCTTCCCCGACGATTTTCTATCGGGAGATGCGGGACAGCAAGGCTCTGGAGGGCCGTATGAACCACAGTTACCATCTATTTGAGCAGTTCGCCGACGGCTCCCTTTTGTGGAAGAAGACCGTCACAGGATTAGATGCGGCGCTTGCGAAACTTCAGGAGTTGGCTAGTTCCTCGTCGAATGAGCACTTCGTAATACATTTGCCGAGCAAGGCGGTCGTCGCTCGCGTGAATGCCCCCGGGCAATAGAATTCGCAGGGTGCCGGCAATTACACTCTGACTGCTGGCAGCATGGGTATCAAAGTTCGATACTCGGAATCCCCGTATGCCCCTTTGGCATCATCTGGTAACTTCAACAAAATGCAGAAACCCTCGTATTGCCGAGGGAACAAAAAAGGTGGTGCGGAAGAAGGGACTCGAACCCCTATGGCCTTTCGGCCACCAGCTCCTAAGGCTGGCGCGTCTGCCAGTTCCGCCACTTCCGCACAGGCTCACGACATAATAACAGCCAGCTCGCTCTCTAGAAAGGTGGGAGCGGCGCGGCGTCGCTTTCAGGCCGGCAGCCTTACGTGCGATTTCGCCGACGTTCATTGTTCGGCGGCGCTTGCGCTTCGATCCACAGACTATCTGCAACACGCGTGAGAATCGGCAGAGCGTTCGCCGCTCCGCGGCCCGCATAGGAAGCGATCACGATCATTTTTCCCGCCGGCGTCAGCAGATCGAGGTCAGAAAGTTGCGGATTCTGTGAAAGAAAACCATCCGTGTGAATTTGCACGTCGCCTAGGCCCGCATCGCGCAAGCTTTCCCGAATCATTTTCCTCGACCAATACCTCATCTCGAAAGTTCCGGCCTTTGCTTCTCGAAAACCGCGCTTGAGCCGCTGTGCGAAACTCATCGGTCCTAGCGTGTTCGGAAGTTGTATCAAGAAACGGCCGCCTGGCACGAGCACGCGTGCCATTTCGTGAAACACGCGAAGTACTTTCGCCTTGTCCATGTGCTGCAACACACTGTACGAAAAAACACAGTCGATACTGCGCGACTGCACTGGCAGCGCGTCCGCATCGTTGCACAGAAAATCGCAGCGTGCGGCCAATTGCTGCGAAACACGTCCCGCTGCGGCCAGCGCGTCGATGTGCACATCGACGCCAATTGGCCGAAAGCCAGCGCGCGCGGCGGCCATGCACCAGCGGCCCCAGCCGCAGCCGACATCGAGCAGCGTCTTCCCGTTGCCGTTGCCGAATGGCCAATCCGGAATCGGATATCGCGGCAACCGGCCACGGCTGCGCCAATAAAGATTCCCATTGGTGTTCACGATCCAATCGTTCACGAACGGATCGATTGTGCGCGAATCCACGCCATCCTCGTGGAACTTCGGGCAGGGCGCCATGTTCAACGGTACTGGTTCGCGGCGCGGATTCTCCGCAAATACTGGCACGCCTTGCTCAATCGCAAAGCGGTGGCCCTTCTCACAGACCAGCGCATCGCCGCTGACGCGAACCAGCGTGTGGTCGAGCGGGCAAGCAATAACGCGAAGAAGAGATTCGTCGAGCAAAGCGCGCTTCCTGTTTCGATTAACTTCCAGCCAACGCAAGTTTACGCGAGGCTGACGCGTTCGCGAAAGCAAGCTGTCGGGCGCAGGCCGCGAAGTGTCCGATTTCGCTATGCGGCGTCCCACGAATGGTCACGCATTCCGCCCCGGCGAAAATCTCACCGAGGCTAAGAACCTGTGAAGCCGCGGGTTACGTCTTCACGTGCGTCGGTATGCAATTTGCTAACTTTTATGGATGTAGAGCGTCTACATGCTAGGATGTAGGGGGTCTACATCCAGGAGGAACCGTGAAGCCTCGCTACCAGAACCGCATCGAGCTTTTGCAGGGCACGCTGGACCTGCTGGTCTTGCAGACGCTCCAGTGGGGGCCGCAGCACGGTTACGGCATCAGCCAGGCGATCCGCAGCCGCTCCGGCGAAGCGCTGCAAGTCGATACCGGATCGCTTTATCCTGCTTTGCATCGTCTTGAGCGTGAGAAACGGATCGCCGCAGACTGGAAGATCTCCGAAAACAAGCAACGCGTTCGCGTTTACCGGCTGACTGCCGCCGGCAAGAAGCAATTGCTGTCCGAGCGTTCCCGCTGGCGGCAAATTTCCGACGCCATCGCGGGAATATTAAACCCGGCGAAGGAGAATGAAGCATGAAGTTCCTTTTCTGGCGTGACAAACGGAACGCGCTAAACGAGGAGCTCGACGCTCATCTTCGCATGGCCACGCAAGAGCGCGTGGCAAGGGGCGAAAATCCCTCATCCGCAGCGCAATCCGCGCGTCGCGAACTGGGCAACGCAGCCATAATTCGCGAAACCACGCGCGACCAGTGGGGCTGGCGCTGGCTGGAAACGCTGCTGCAGGACTTACGCTACGGCTTTCGCATGTTGCGCAAAAGCCCGGGCTTCACTGCCGTCGCCATCATCACCCTCGCTCTTGGCATTGGCGCCAACAGCGCCGTCTTCTCGGCAATCGACGCAATTCTTCTCCGCCCGCTGCCTTTTCCCGACGGCGATCAGTTGATGCAGATATCTCAGTACAACCCCAAATCAAAAAGCCCCAATCCTTTTGTTGCCCCCGCGCGCCTCGAAGATTGGAACCGCATGAATTCCGTGTTCCAGGCAATCACCGGATATTACGCTGAGGATGACTCCGAAATCTCCGGCCCTCTGCCGGAAAAAGTCACCATTGCGTTTGTCGCTCCGCGATTCCTGCAAGTCTGGGGAATCGCGCCTGCCCTCGGACGTGACTTCTCTCCGCAGGAGGAACGCTTCGGCGGTCCACAGGCCGCCCTCATCAGCAATCGTTATTGGCATATGCATTTTGACGGCGACCCCAATGCCTTAGGCAGAAAACTGCGGATCGGGGATTTTTCGCTCACTATTGTCGGCATCATGCCGGCCTCGTTTCTCTTTCCGGACCACGACGTCGACCTCTGGTCTCCGGTTCCCATCGGCGAGCCCGCCGCGTCAAGCCGCGCTTCCACGTGGTATACGGTCATCGGCCGGCTCAAAAGCGGCGTAACGCTCGCGCAAGCCCGCGCCAATCTCAATACAGTTCAGGTTCAGCTCGGCAAAGCGTATCCGGATACCGACCGCGATCTTGCCGTCAACATACAAGAGCTCAAGACCACTATTGTCGGCAACGTCCAGCGCTCATTTTGGATTCTGTTCGGCTCTGTCTCTCTGCTGCTTCTCATTGCCTGCACAAACATCGCCGCCTTGCTCTTGGCGCGTTCCTCTCAACGCCATCGAGAGATATCCATCCGTTTCGCGCTCGGCGGTTCTCGCGCGGCAATCATCCGGCAACTCTTGGCGGAGACATTTCTTCTTGCGCTCGGCGGCGCTGCTCTCGGCCTCATCGTCGCTGCCGCAGCTTCACAAATCTTTCAAGCTCTCGCCGTAAGTCTTCCGCGCGTGCGGGAAATCCACCTGAATTCCACGATTGTCTTGTATTCCCTGGCGTGCTCCGTGGTCGTCACATTTCTCTGCGGACTATTTCCCGCAATTCACGCCGCGCGGCAGGGCATCTCGGTTTCTCTTGCCCGCGCCGGTTCCGCGCAAGTTTCGACGCGTAATCCGCTGCACTGGCTCTTAGTCGGCGTGCAAGTCGCTCTCGCAGTCACGCTGCTCGCCGGCGCCGGCCTGCTTCTTCGCAGTTTTCAGGAATTGGGACGCGTCTCGCCCGGATTTCACCCTGACCACGTTCTAACTTTTCACATTAGTGCGTCGTATGGCGAAACCATGAACTTGAAGGCCATGACGCAGCGCATCGACCGCACCATGGATTCTCTAGCAGCTCTGCCCGGCGTGAGCTCTGTGGCGACCTCCGCCATGCTGCCGGGCGCCTCGTCCGAGTATCCGCAGGAATTCAAGGTTGCCGAAGGACAGATCGATCCGAATCGCAAGATTGTGGCGGACAGCCGCTTCGTCTCTCCGTCCTATTTCGCGACCGTGCAAATCCCGCTCCTGGAGGGCCAGCCATGCCGCGAGCTGCCGAATGGCGCGGATGTGCTGGTGAACCGCAGCTTCGCGAATACATATTTCGCACAGACAACCCCCATCGGTCATCATCTCTCGGAACCGGGCGATCCCTATTTGGCTTTGGCCGAGATCCGCGGGATCGTCGGCGACGCCCGCGAAGAGGGATTGAATCATGCGCCCGGCCCTACCGTGTACTGGTGTGACACCGGTGCCACGCCCGATCCCCACTACCTCGTCCGCACTCACGGCCAACCTATGGCCATGGCGGAGACCATCCGCAAAAACATTCGCGACATCGAGCCCACCCGCTCTGTCTTCGACCTTTCTCCCTTGACTGAACATATTGACGACTCCTTTTCCGAAAATCGTCTGCGCATGGTTCTGCTCAGTTTCTTTGCCGCCACGGCTATTTCTCTTGCCTGCCTCGGGCTCTACGGCACGCTCAGCTATTCCGTGGCTACCCGCCAGCGTGAAATAGGCCTGCGCATGGCCCTGGGTTCCCCGCGAGCACAAATCGCCCGCCGCTTCCTCTTCCAAGGTTTACGTGTCTGCTTTCTGGGATGTCTGGCCGGATTGGGTCTCGCGCTCGCGTCCACCCGCGTCTTGTCCGGAATGCTTTACGGCGTTTCTCCCACCGACGCCGTCACTTTGTCCGTCGTCGTCTTCATCGTTCTGGTTGTCGCCGCTGTTGCTTCGCTCGTGCCAGCAGTTCGCGCGGCCCGTGTCGATCCCATGGTGGCCTTGCGTTATGAGTAGCGCTCGCGGAGCATCTTCTTTCGGAGGCCAGCGATGAACCTTTTCTGGCGTGGCAAGCGAGGTGAATTAAACGAGGAGATCGATACGCATCTCCGCATGGCCGCGCAAGATCGCGTTGCCCGCGGCGAGGATCCCGCACACGCCGCGCAATCTGTGCGCCGCGAATTGGGCAACGCAGCCCTAATTTGCGAAGCCACGCGCGAGCAATGGGGCTGGCGCTGGCTGGAAACGCTGCTGCAGGACTTGCGCTACGGCTTTCACATGTTGCGCAAAAGCCCGGGCTTCACTGCCGTCGCCATTCTCACCCTCGCTCTCGGCATCGGCGCCAATACCGCAATCTTCAGCGTCGTGGACGCGGTGCTTCTGCGAGCGTTCTCGTACCCCCATCCCGAACAGCTCGTTCTGGTGTTCGATGCCCCAGTGAAACAGCCGGACGCGCTGTCGGCGATGTCGTACAGGGACTTCCGCGAGTGCCGCCAGCAGAACCGCGTGTTCAGCGAGATGGCGGGAAATGCATTTCACGATCTCACGCTCACCGGAGCGGGAGAGCCGTCCATTGTGAACACCGCGGCAGTGACGCCGGAGATATTTTCTCTGCTGAGCATAAAGCCTCTTGCAGGCCGCACATTGCTGCCCGAGGATGGCAAGCAAGGTGCAGCGCCGGTGGCTGTTCTGAGTGAAAATCTCTGGCGCAGCCGATTCGGTTCGAATCCCAATCTCATCGGCCAATCCATCTCTCTGGACATGCGTGCGTTCACTGTTGTTGGAATCCTGCCGGCAAGCTTTCACTATCCGGACGGCTCACCGCACCAGGATGTATGGATTTCCGCCGCGCAGGACCCGCTCTTCGGACCTTTGCTGTCGCACCCCGGTGTGCCCGTGCTGGGCGGGATTGGCCGGCTCAAGCCGGGCGTTTCTCTGGCGCAGGCTCAGGCCGAGATGGACACCTTAGGCGCAAGCCTCGCCAAGGAATTTCCGGCACAAGATTCCGGATTGACGATTCGGATTCAGCCATACCGGCAGGCAGTGGTTGGAAATGTGAAATCCGCATTGCTGATTTTGCTGGGTGCGGTTGGCCTGGTCCTGCTGATCGCTTGCGCGAATATCGCGAACCTCTTGTTGTCGCGTGCGACTTCGCGGGGGCGGGAAATCGCCGTCCGCATCGCGCTGGGCGCGGGACGCGCGCGCATCGTTCGGCAATTGCTGACGGAGAGCGCTTTGCTGGGATTGCTCGGCGGAATCGCTGGCGTGGTTCTTGCAGCGTGGAGCGTCTGGATTCTCCGGCCATTCTTGCCGGCCGAAGTGGCGCAGATCAATCCGATTCATATCGGAGGATCTGTTCTCGTATTTGCCCTGGCGTTGTCTCTCGCCGCTGCGCTGGCGTTTGGGCTCGCGCCTGCGCTCCTTGCGACTCCGTCCAATTTGCAGGCAAACATCAAAGAGGGCGGCGCGCGCGGCGGCCAGCATGTGCGAAAATTCTTGGCGGTCGCGGAAATTTCCCTGGCCATGGTGCTCTTGGTTGCAGGCGGCCTGCTCATCCGCAGCTTTGCGTTGCTCACGTCGGTCAATCCGGGCTTCGATCCGAAAAACGTGATAGAAGCCGAGATATCGCTTCCGCAATTCCAATATTCCACGCCGCAGCAATGGACCGCTTTTTCGAACGAACTGCTGGCTCGGCTCCACGCGCAGCCCGGTTTGCAGGATTCCGCTCTGGCGGCTCCGCTGCCGATGGACCGTCAAGGCGAAGCCACTTTTCCTTTCAGCATCGTGGGAAGTCCGCCGCTGCCGCCCGGCAAATCGACGATTGCCGATTACGCCACGGTGAGTCCCGATTATTTTCGCGTGATGCGCATCCCACTTCGGAGAGGCCGTTTTTTCTCGGAGCAAGACTCGCCGTCCAATCCGAAAGTAGCGCTCATCAGCGAAACGCTGGCGCGGCGGTATTTCCCGAACCAGGACCCCATCGGAAGACAAATGAAATTTGGATTTCCGCCGAACTCCGAGGTGCCTCGGGAAATCGTGGGCATCGTCGGCGACGTGCGGGATGGGTCGCTCGGCCGCAAACCCGGCCCGATGATGTATGTGCCCTTTGCACAGGCGCCTCTTTATGGCGGCGAGGTCGTCGTAAGAACTTCCTTGAGTGCATCGAGTGTGGCTGCTGGCATTCGGCAGGCAACTCACGCGATTGACAAAGATCTGCCAGTGACGGATATCGAATCTTTCCCGGAAGTGCTCGGCGAATCGATTTCACAGGAGCGATTTCGCACTTTCCTGGTAGGTTCGTTCAGCGCGATTGCCCTGGTGCTCGCTGCCGTCGGAATTTTCGGCGTGATCTCGTATTCCGCTTCGCAGCGCACGCACGAAATCGGCATACGCATGGCGCTCGGTGCGCAGCCGCGCGACGTATTGCGCTTGATCTTGGGGCTGGGCGCGAAGCTTGCGCTATTGGGTTTGGGCGCTGGTGTCGTCGCCGCGTTTCTGCTTACGCGCTTGATGTCGAGCTTGCTCTATGGCGTTTCCGCAACCGACCCGGTTACCTTTGGCATCGTCGTGATCGTTCTGTTTGGCGTTGCGCTGGCGGCAGCGTACATCCCGGCGCGCCGCGCCATGCGCGTCGATCCTATGGTCGCGTTGCGTTACGAATAGGCGGTCCTTCCGGCCAAGTAATTGATAGGCTACGCCGCAGCTTGTGATTTCATATTCAGACCGCCGCTCGTATTACACTACTCGTTGAGCTGTCCCTCAGCTGTTTCTCAGAGCCAGGCGTACAGGTAGTTCCGGAGTTTCGAGAATGTCAAAAAACTCTCCCGCACCCTCGTCGCCGCCGGACGTGCCGCAGAACCACGTCATCATGTCGACGCCCACGATCATTTCCGCGATGTTGAAGTCCGCTCCGCACATCAGCGATCTGATTTTTTCGCCCGGCAAACTGCCACAAGTAGAGTCAAGCGGCAATCTCGTCGGCGTAAGGATCCCGGGCGGGGGCATTCTGAGCCCCGAGGATACCGCGCGCATCGCCGCGGACTTGATCGGCGGCAGCAAGCTCGCCGTGGAAAAGCTCCGCGAAGAGGGATCGTGCGACATTTCCTATAGCTTGCCGAAGCTTTCGCGCTTCCGTGTGAATATTTTTACTCAGCGCGGCACTTGCGCCATTGTCATGCGCGTGATTCCCAGCAAAGTGCCGGACTTTGCCGAACTGAATCTCCCGCCTCAGATGCAAGAACTCACCACGCTGCAAAACGGAATCGTTCTCGTCACCGGCCCGGCTGGCTCGGGAAAATCTTCCACGCTGGCTGCGGTTCTGAACAAGATCAATGAAGACCAGGCGGTTCATGTCCTAACAATTGAGGACCCCATCGAGTTTATTCATCCGCACAAGAAAGCCACCATTCATCAGCGTGAACTCCATAGCGACACTCCCTCGTTCGCGCTCGCTTTGCGCGCCGCCTTGCGCCAGGCGCCGAAAGTTATCTTGGTTGGCGAAATGCGCGACAGAGAAACCATCGAAATTGCCATGGAGGCGGGTGAGACCGGCCACTTGGTCTTCTCAACGCTGCACACCATCGACGCCTCGAAAACCATCGAACGCGTCGTCGGCGCATTTCCGGTAAGCGAGCAATACGTCGTCCGCATGCGTCTGGCGAAGACGTTTCGCTACATCATTTCTCAAAGGCTGCTGCCGCGGAAAAATGGCGAGGGCCGCATTGCCGCGATTGAAATTTTGAAATCCACCATGCGTACGCGCGAGTACATCGAGAAAGGAGAAGGGGAAGGCAAGAGTTTGATCGATGCGATGCGCGACGGCTCGACGGAAGGAATGCAGTGCTTCGACGGTGAATTGGAGCGCCTCGTCCGCACGGGCATGATTGACCTGCAAATGGCCTTAGCCTATGCCTCGAATGCTGGCAACCTTCGCCTCCAGCTCGCTGACTTCGCGGAAGCGCCAGTCCCACCACGTGCGGTGCCGCCCGAAGAAAGCAATGCGGGTCCGGAACTGTTACAAGCCCCTCTCGATGAAGTGGAAGTCAAGCGGTGAACAACGGCTCTTCCTACGATGCGCTCTCTGCCGGCTGATCCCTCGGCTGTCATTCCTTCAGTCGAGCTGCTTACCTTTCGTCTCTGGCAGCGCCAATGTCAGCAGCGCCGCAACGAAAAACGCTCCGCCCAGCATGAAGAACGCGTGCCCTAGGCCGATGCGAATCGCTAGCGCCCCCACGGCAAATGGCGCAATCGCCGAAACTCCCCGCCCCACGTTGTAACTCAAGCCCATTGCCGTGGCTCGAATCTCAGTCGGGAAAAGTTCGGACGTGATCGCGCTGAAGCCCGAGAAAAATCCCGTGCCGAAAAACGCCAGCACCGGCCCCAGCACCAGCAGCCACAGCGAGCTATGCACGACGCCGTACACTGGTGTCAGAATCGCCGCGAGGACAAGATATACGAAGTACGTCCTGCGCCGCCCAAATCCGTCCGCGGCGAATCCGAAAAGCACATATCCCAGCCATTGCCCCACTCCGATTATCAGCAGCCACCCATAAGTCGTAGCAATGCTGAGCCCTCGTCCTCCCTGCGACACGGGAAGCGAAAAATACGCGGGGATCCAAGTGAAGAGGCCCCAGTAGCCCAGCATGCTGAAAGTATTCATCGCCGTCGCCAGGAAACCGTTCCAGCGAATATCTTTGCGCCACAGCACGCGCAGCGGCACGCTCCGCGCAGTGCCTGCGGGGCTTTCACGTCGCTTCCAGACTTCCGGTTCCGACACGCGCCGCTGAATCCACAGCGCCACCAGCGCTGGCAGCACGCCCACGAAAAACACGCCACGCCATCCCCATCTCGGCAAAATCGCCCACGCCACACCGGCTGCCAGAATTCCGCCTATAGCCCAGGTAGACTGCATTAAGCCAAGCGCCTTGCCGCGATGTTCCGCCGGCCAGGTTTCCGCGACCAGTGCCGCGCCTGCCGTCCATTCGCCACCCATCCCGAGGCCCAAAATGATGCGAAAAATCGCAAGCGTCACAACCGTATGCGCGAATCCGCACGCCGCTGTTGCCACCGAGTAAATCACAATTGAAGTTGAAAGCGACCGCGTCCTCCCAATCCGGTCCGCCACAAATCCAAAAAGTACGCCGCCAATGGCCGAGGCGATAAGCGTCAAGGACCCAAGCAGGCCACCCGTTTCCTTGCTGATGCCGAAATTGCGGATCAGATCGGCCAGCACCATCGAGTACAACATCACGTCGAAGGCGTCGAGCATCCATCCGACCCCGCCCGCCAGCAGGGAATCGCGCTCTGCCGAAGTCATGTGGCGTGGCCATTCCAGTCCCAGGATTTTTCGTGTGGGTCGCGCGGTGGCAAGCTCTTCGGACAGGGCGTTACTCCTACGTTTCGCCGCTCGGACAAAAGCATTCAGCGAAACTTTGCGCGCCGATTCTACTCAATCAGCTGGTGCGTTCCAATTTATCTTGCTGCTTGGAGGGTCGTCTGTTACCCTGCCCGCAATTCTGGTGCAAGGAGCGCTGATATGCCTCATTGTTCGAAATGCGGAAATGTGGTGGATGCAGGCGCCGCGTTTTGCCATAACTGTGGCGCTTCCCAAGGAGCGGCTGTAGGATCGGTGCCGTCAGCGGCCATGCCGTCAACGCAAACAAGCCTCTCTGAAAATGTCGCGGGATTGCTTTGTTACGCCGTGGGCTGGATCACCGGCCTGATTTTCCTGCTCATTGATAAGCGCCCTTTTGTTCGTTTCCATGCGGCGCAGTCTCTCGTCACCTTCGGCGCGCTCAACATTATCAGCATTATCCTCACCATGGCTTTCCTTGGAGGAGGCATGTTTGGCGGCAGTTTTGCGTGGTCGGCATTTGGTTTTTGGGCTGCCATCCGGGGCATAGTCGATTTGGTCGCTTTCATTGCATGGATTGTGGGAATGATTAAGGCTTACCAGCACGAGCGCTTCCGTTTTCCCCTGGTCGCTGATATCGCTGATCAAATCGCCGGTAAGTCGCTGTGAGCTAATCTAGAGGTGCAGCTTCCGCAACAGTGGGTTAAGGAATTCGAGCGCGACTTTGACTGCCACACTATTCACCAGATCGTAGTTCCCGGTGCGAAACGCATCCTTGGGGCCATATCGTGACGGATACCACGCTAACGACGTAAACGAGCCTGCATAAGGCGACGCCACCGCCGGTATCGAGAACACGCGGTGACCATCAGCGCCTCTCCGTGCAGTGATGCTTGAAAACAGCGCGTGTTTCGCCCGCCGCCAGACGCCCTTGCACACGCAAGGATAATAAAGTGTATCGTCACGGAGGGCTTCGGATAGTACCAGATTTGTTCCGCCATCGATGAAGTCGACGGCGAAGTGCGACGTAAATCGTTTCCCGTAAGCGCCCCAGCCCTGTCCCCACTCAGGAGGCACGTTGTCTGCTTGGCTGATCGCCGCGCCAAACACGACTCTTCCCATTTTTATAGGCCCCAGAGTGCTGCTCGCGTATGTTTGGAGCCGCTTGGCAAAGGTTGGCCGAGCATAAAGGGGTAGTTGATCTCCCGGTCCTTGCTTCTTCTCCTTCGTGACGGAACTTGCCGGCTCTTGCGCGGACGCGCTGTACGCCAACAGCCCGGCTGCTCCTATTGCAACGAGGAGTCGTAACCGCTGTCTAATCTTTCTCGTAATCCGGAAATGTAATTTCTGGCCGCTTGACTTGGACAATGCCGCTCCTTGTGGCTAACTCGTTGAGATCGCACGGTCATTGGATGTTTCATGCCCCTCGCTCGTGACGTCCCACGAAACCAAACCGATTCGTCGTTCGACGGTCTGTCGCGGTCTCGTTGACATTGCCCGTTCCCTCCGCTACGCTCATTTGCTTTCTGGGTCTGTTTTGAAGCGTTTGTAGTGGCTTGGGGCACCGAAAAAAGACGTGGCTGATCGCAAACTCCCAACACGTGCCGAAGACTTCTCCGAGTGGTACAACCAACTCGTCCTGCGCGCGGAGATGGCCGATTACGCCCCCGTTCGCGGCTGCATGATCGTTCGGCCATACGGCTGGGCGCTCTGGGAGAACATCACCGCTGGGCTCGATCGCCGCTTCAAGGCTACTGGCCACATGAACGCCGCGTTCCCGCTGCTCATTCCACGCAGCTTTATCGATAAGGAGAAGCATCACGTTGCCGGCTTTTCGCCGGAACTCGCCGTTGTGACTATCGGCGGCGGCGAAGAGCTTGAAGAGCCTCTGGTCATCCGTCCCACGTCGGAGACAATCATTGGCCACGCCTACGCCAAGTGGATTCAGTCCTATCGCGATTTGCCGGTACTCATCAATCAGTGGAACAGCGTCGTGCGCTGGGAATTGCGCACCAAGCTTTTTCTGCGCACGCTCGAATTTTTCTGGCAGGAGGGCCACACCGCCCACGCCACTCTGGAAGAAGCCGAAGCCGAAACGCGCCAGATGCTCGACATTTACACGGATTTTGCTGTGCGCGACGCCGCCATTCCCGTTATCCCCGGACGCAAATCCGACGCCGAGCGCTTTGCCGGCGCGGATCGCACCTATTCCATCGAAGCCATGATGGGCGACGGCAAAGCCCTGCAATCCGGCACTTCGCATAACCTCGGCCAGAACTTCGCCAAGGCCTTTGACATTAAGTATCTCGACAAAGGCGGCGTACATCAGTTCTGCTGGACCACTTCCTGGGGGCTTTCGACGCGCTTCGTCGGCGCCATCGTGATGGTCCATGGGGACGATCAGGGGCTCATCCTTCCGCCGCGCCTTGCGCCCTATCAAGTTGTCATCGTCCCGATCTTCAAGTCCGACGAAGAAAAGCGCGTCGTTTTCGAAGCCGCTCAAAAAGTCCGTGCGGAACTCATCGCCGCCGACATTCGCGTGAAAATGGACGAGCGCGACGGCATGAGCCCCGGCTTCAAATTCAACGATTGGGAGATGCGCGGCGTGCCTTTGCGCATCGAACTCGGACCAAAAGATGTTGCCAGCGGCAACGCCGTCCTCGCGCGCCGCGATCGCCCGGGCCGCGAAGGCAAAACGTCCGTCGCGCAGCAGGGAATTGCAGCTCTCGCCGCGAAGCTTCTCGCCGAGATTCAAGACGCTTTGTTTCAGCGCGCGCTCGATTTCCGCAAGTCCAACACCGTCGTACCGAAGGATTACAACGAATTCAAGCTCGCTGTGGAAAAAGGCTTCGCGCTTTCTCACTGGTGCGGGAACGCGGATTGTGAAGCCAAAATCAAGGACGAAACCAAGGCCACCATGCGTTGCATTCCTCTCGAACAAACCGCTGGGCCAGGGAAGTGCGTTTACTGCGGCCATCCCGCCCCCGAGCAAGCCATCTTCGCCAAGGCCTATTAATTTCCGTGTGATTGATCCATTGCGTTCCGGATTGGCTCTGCGCGACGCCCTGGTGAGCCAGGACATTGCGGCGCGGGAAAGCTGAACGGTTCGACCCTGTACGTTCGTTCAGGTAACTGGCCTGGAACGCCCTTGGAACGCTTCCTCGACGCTGCATAGGTCCAGTGCTAGCATTTTTTCAGGCGATTTTGTTGGACGAAATTGCCGAAGCACGCTTTTTATACGGAGGATGTGGTGAGCAGCACGTGGCGTCACGGCGAAAAAGGTAGCGGCAGAATCAAAACTCTGTTGATCTTGGCGATCGTCGTCGCCGTGGGCTATGCCGGCGTCAAAATCGTCCCCGCTTGTGTGACCAGCTACCAGTTGCAGGACTCCATGCAGGAAGAGGCGACATATGCCTCCGTCTATCGCAAATCGGCAGATCAGATTCGAACCGACATTGAAAAGAAGATAACCGAACTGGGCGTCACGGTGGCCCCGAATGATATACAGATATCCTCTGTCGCCGGAGACGTCCAAATCTCTCTCCAGTACACGATTCCTGTGGACCTTGCTGTTTATCAACTTCAGTTGCATTTTCATCCCCAAGCGGACAACACTTCCCTTTAAGATAGTAATCGAACGAAGTGAGGGCTCCGGGGGAGCTTTTCGGGCGCCGTCGCACGCAAGAAGGTTCTCGCGGCGCATCCCAGCCTCCGACTGTGCATCTCTGGAGACAAGAATCGGAGGAAGGTTTGCGCATACGCGTTGCCCGCGGATTCTGGTCATCTCGTATCGGACTGTCTGTTCTGGTGGCCGCCCTTTGCGCGATGGTAGTGGCTGCAGGGACTTACACTTACTACTGGATTCACTTCAGTCATCTGATTGATCAGCGCCTCACTGGCCAGGTTTTTGGCCACACCTCGCATATCTTGACCGCGCCGGAGAAGATCTTTGTTGGCGAACAGATTTCGCCGGGGAATCTGGCCGGCTACCTGGTCAATAATGGTTATAGCGAATCCGCAGTGCCAGGCGCCGCGGGACGCTTCGAGGCCGACAAATCCTCCATTCAGATATATCCTTCCGAGAATTCCTATTTCGACGGCCGTAACGCCATTCGCGTCGATTTCTCGCCCGACAATATCTCGAGCATTCGATTGCTTTCGGGTAATTTGTCGGTAAGCTCCGCCCAGATCGAGCCCGAGCTGCTCACCAACCTTTTCGACGATTCGCGCGAGAAGCGCCGCATCGTGCGCTTCGCGGATTTGCCGCCAACTCTCGTCCACGCCGTCCTCGCCGCCGAGGATAAGCGTTTCTTCGAGCATGGCGGGCTCGATGTCATCCGCATCGGCGGCGCAGCACTGGCGGATCTTCGCCGCGGCGAGAAGGCCCAGGGTGCCAGCACCATCGACATGCAAGTTGCCCGCAGTTTTTTCTTTTCCTCGCGGCGAGAGTGGCGCCGCAAGATCGCGGAAACCATGGTCGCGCTCGAACTGAACCATCGCTTTACTAAAGAGCGCATCTTCGAGCTTTACTCCAACGAAGTTTACCTCGGCAATCGCGGTAGCTTCGCCATTCGCGGTTTCGGCGAGGCGTCGGAAGCTTATTTTGGTAAGGACATTCGCGATTTGAGCCTCCCGGAATGCGCTTTTCTCGGCGGAATCATTCGGGCGCCCAATCGCTATGCCGCCGCCGAGCGAAATCCCGACCGCGCCAATGACGCTCGCGACCGTGTCCTCAAGCAGATGGTCGAAGACGGATACATCACCGCCGCGCAGGAAAAGGCCGCGCGCGCGGAGCCTCTGCACTTTGTCGTCGGAGGCGCTTCCAGCCGTTCTGCCCCGTATTTTGTCGACATGGTGCGCGATTCGCTGCTCGATCAATTCTCGCAAAGCGATCTGAGCACGCAGAGTTATCGCATTTACACGACTCTCGATCCCGCGCTGCAGGCAGCGGCCGAGGAAGCAGTCACCGAGGGCATGAAGGTTGTTGACGACGGTTTGGCGCGCCGCTATGCCGCCGAAAGGCGGCGCCATCTCCCTGTTGTGAAGCCGCAGGTTGCGCTAGTGGCTCTGGATCCTAAAACCGGCGCAATCCTGGCTCTTGTTGGCGGCCGCAATTACGGCGAAAGCCAGCTCGACCATGCCATCGCCCGCCGCCAGCCCGGCTCTTCCTTCAAGCCCTTCGTCTACGCCGCGGCATTCGATAATTCCGTCGCAGGCCTTCAGCCCGTCGTGACGCCGGAGACCACCGTCGAAGACGAGCCCACGACTTTCACCTTCGATGGCAAGGACTACACGCCCAACAATGACGAGGGCCAGTTCTACGGCACCGTTTCTGCGCGCGATGCTCTTACCCATTCGCTCAACGTCGCCACCGTAAAATTTGCCGAGATGATCGGATATGACCGCGTGAAAGAAGTTGCCCGCGAGCTTGGTCTCGATCCCGATATTCAAGCCACCCCCGCGATGGCATTGGGTACTTACTTGATGACGCCGATTGAAGTGGCCGCCGGCTACACGATTTTTGCAAATGGTGGTATTCGCGCCGAACCTCGTTTTTTGAATGAAGTGGTGAGTGCTGACGGGCAAGTCATCGACCAGTCCTTGCCCCAGACACACTCTGTGCTCGATCCGCGCGTCGCTTATCTTGTTACCAGCGTGCTCGAGGACGTGATTAATCACGGCACCGGATACACGGTGCGCGCCCGTGGCTTTGACGCTCCGGCTGCGGGCAAGACCGGTACGTCGAAGGACGGCTGGTTTGCGGGCTACACTTCGAACTTGCTTTGTGTTGTTTGGGTTGGCTATGACGATGATCGCGACCTCGATCTGACAGGTGCGGTTTCAGCGGCTCCGGTGTGGGCGGAGTTCATGAAGCGCGCCGCCGCGCTGCCTGCGTATCACAACATGGGGCCGCTGCCTGAGCCACAAGGCCTGGTTCACGTGGTCATCTGCCCCGAGTCCGGCGATCTGGCCACTCCATCCTGCCCTACCACCCGCGAGGAAGTCTTCATAGCCGGAACCGAGCCAACCGTGCTCTGCCCCATTCATGGAAGCCAGAAACTCTCAGACATCCCGCCTGTCGGATGGTTGTCGCATCTGTTTGGCAAGCCATCGGGTCCGCCTGCCCCATCCTCCACCGCTGCGGCAATTGCCCGCGAAAAGGGCCTTCCCAGCAGGCCTGCCGGGACGCCGCCCCAAGTGTCTCCGGCGCAGCAGCCTCCTCCGGCCCCTCCCGCTGAGCCCGAAAAGAAAAAAGGGCTACTGAACAGGATTTTTGGTATCTTTGGGAGCAGCAAGAAGCCACCACCCAATCCGAAACCGAATTCCTAGACGGGCGGGATTGGAGGAGGTCGTAATATGAAGCGTTCGATCCTGCTGGTCGCTTTTCTTTCCTTGATTTTTGTGGTTCCGTCGCACGCGCAAGGTCTTGGCTCAGCAACGTTGCGCCAAGTGTCTGCTGCGCAGCCCGCAAGCCCATCGGAGATGACCCCGCGTCAGCTTGCTGAATTGCGCGGCGACATTTTCATGGCGCGCAAAATGTACCCCGAGGCGATTCAATCCTACACGTCCCTTGCCAAGGAGGAGCCTGGCAATGCCGCGCTGCTCAATAAGCTTGGCGTTGCATACGAGGTTGCTGGAAATGACGGCCACGCTGAACGCACCTTCAAGCAGGCCATCAAGGCTGACAAAACTTACGCCAGCGCCTATAACAATGTGGGCACCGTTGAATACTCGCGGCATAAGTACGGCCATGCGATCGATTGGTATGAAAAGACGCTGGCCTTGCGTCCCGACATGGCTGCTGTCTATTGCAATCTCGGCTACGCCTATTTCGATCAAAAGAAGTATCCCGAGGCAATGGACGCCTTCGAGCGCGCCATTCGAATCGATCCCAAGATCATGACCGAGCGTGGAAGCAGCGGCTCCATCGTGCAGCAGCGGGGAACCGCGGACTCGGGACTTTTTTACTTTTTTGTTGCTCGAACCTATGCGCAGCTCGGCAATGCCGAGCGTTGTGCGCATTATCTGAAAATGTCACGCGATGCCGGCTATGAGAAATTCGTTTCGGCCAAAACTGATCCGGCGTTTACCAAAGTGATTGCTGATCCGCAAGTTCAGGCGATATTCGCGCCGGTTCCGGAGCTCGCTACTTCCAAGCCGCACTGAGAAACGCTTCGCAGCGCCGTTTTGCGGGATCTCGTTCACCGGGCCGCGCGGAGCCCCATCTTTCCGGCGCGCCCGCTTTGCTGCCTGTTATAATGCCCGCACCGATGCGCAAGCCGAGAAATCGCCGCAGCCTCCAGCGTAACGTTCCGCGTGTGCGCTTCATGGCCATTTGCGGCTTCGCCATCGCTGTTGCTGCCGTGATCGCGCCTTTTGCGCGCCCGTTCTCCGCCGCGGCCGCGCCACCTCCTACATCTTCAAGCGTCTATGAATTACAAATCAACGGTGAGATTGAGCCAATTCTCGCTGAATACATTGCCAACGGAATCGACTCTGCCAATCGTGCCGGCGCCAGCCTTGTTCTCATTACCATCGACACTCCCGGCGGCTTGGATTCCTCCATGCGCGAAATTATCGCCGCCATTCTCCATTCGCGCGTCCCCGTCGTCACCTACGTCGCTCCGTCCGGCTCCCGCGCCGCCTCGGCCGGATTTTTCATTCTGATTTCCGCCGACGTCGCCGCGATGTCCCCTGGCACGGACACCGGAGCCGCCTCACCGCTCTTGGAAGTCGCCGGCAACCCCGTGAAAGTCGACGACACGCTCGCGCGCAAAATCATGAACGAAGCGACCGCCTATCTGCGGAGTTACGCTTCGCGTCGCGGGCGCAATGTCCCGTTGGCGGTCACCGCCGTCACTGACGCCAAGGCCTTCAGCGAAAAGGAAGCCTTGGACGGCCACCTCGTCGACCTGGTCGCTCCGAACACAGACGCATTGCTCGCGCAGCTCAATGGCCGCACCATCACGCGCCTCGATGGCTCCCAGCAAACATTGCATCTCGAAGATACTGTCGTCGAACTGCACCGGATGAGCGGCCGCGAAAAAATTCTCGACCGCATCGTTCAGCCCGACGCGTTTTTCATTCTCTTGATCGTCGGCGTGCTCGGTATCTATGTCGAGTTCACGCATCCCGGCCTGTTTGCGCCCGGAGTAATCGGCGGCATCGCGCTGGTCCTTGCGCTTTTCGCCATGCACATGCTTCCTGTAAATTTCGCTGGATTTCTGTTGATTGTCCTCGCGTTGATTCTGTTTGTGATGGAGGCGAAATTTCCGACCCATGGAATTCTGGGCATCGGCGGCGCCATCGCCATGTTCCTCGGCGCGCTGATGCTGATTCGCTCGCCAATCACCTCCGGAGGCGTCGATGTGAACACGGCACTTGCGGTTACCATTCCCGTCACGCTGATCGTCATTTTTCTGATGCGCCTTGTCTTACGCTCATTCCGATGGAAGCCAACCACTGGCGTCGAGCAGCTGGTTGGCTCTGAGGGGCAAATGATGGAGCCCGTAGAATCCGCCGGTGCCAGCGGCATGGTTCTGGTTCACGGTGAGTTGTGGCGCGCCGCTGCGGGTGAATCGATTCCCAAAGGAGCGCGCGTGCGCGTCAATCGCGTCGATGGACTCACTCTCACCGTCGAGCCGCTGCGTGCCGGCGCTGCTGTTCCCGGCGCTCTGGTTCGATAGCTCGTATCCGCTTGCTGGACATTTGCTGATTTTTGTGGCGCAACTGAGAAGCGCCCGGAGGAAACGATGAATGGATTGATCTTTGTTGCGGTCGTCATTTTCATTTTCTTGATCTGGCTGTTCAACTGCATCAACGTGCTCAAGGAATGGGAGCGCGGCGTTGTCCTTCGCCTCGGGCGCATGCTGCCCGTTCCCAAAGGGCCCGGGCTCGTGCTCATCTTCTCGCCCATCGACAAATTGATCCGCGTTTCGTTGCGCATCGAAACGCTCGACATCCCGCCGCAAGACGTCATCACCCGCGACAACGTTTCGGCCAAGGTGAACGCGGTTTGTTATTTCCGTGTTGTCGATGCCAATCTCGCGATTTCACAAGTGCAAAACTATCTTTACGCTACTTCACAGCTCGCGCAAACGAACCTTCGCAGCATCGTGGGCCAGTCGCAACTGGACGACGTTCTTTCGGAGCGCGAAAAGGTAAACGACAAGTTGCAAACAATCCTTGACCAGGATACCGAGCCTTGGGGTATTAAGGTAACGAAGGTTGAGGTCAAACAAGTCGATATTCCGGACAATATGCAGCGCGCCATTGCGCGCCAGGCTGAAGCCGAACGCGAACGCCGCGCGAAAATCATCAACGCCGACGGCGAGTTGCAGGCTTCCGCCAAGCTCGCGGAGGCCGCCGAGGCATTGCAGCGGCAGCCGGTTTCTGTGCAGCTTCGCTATTTACAGACGCTGCAGGAAATTGGCAGCGAGAAAAACACGACCGTGATTTTCCCGGTCCCCATGGACTTGATCAGCCAGTGGATCAAGCCCGGTCCTGCGCTGCCCGGTAAATGATGGGCGGACGATGGGCGAGTAACGTGCGAATAGATTTTTCGGAGCGTTCTGAATTATGAGTGGTTCTTCCAGGCGCGGCGGTGAGCGGGTGCTCGAAAGCCGCCATTTGATCGGTTTGTTTTTGGGCGTAGTATTGCTCTGCTGCGTTTTCTTCACGCTCGGTTACGTCATGGGCAAGACGCAGTATGGCAACTCGCCCGTGCAAGCTGCTTCTCTCGAAAATCCGCTGAGGCCTTCGTCCGGCCACGCGGCAAAAACGTCCCCGCCCCAGCCTCCGGCGTCTCCCGAGTGGGATTTCTACACGGAAAAGAAAACCACGGACGTTCCTTTGAAGGCCGCTCGCTCCGGAGAGTCTGCTTCATCCTCGGCCGTCCCGTTGCCAGGGCCGGCTTCTTCATTGGAATCGGCTCGTCGCGCGGAATCTCCCTCCACCGCGAATTCGCAGCCCGCGGGCGGTGGGGTTTCCGCGCCACCTCCCGTAACTCACCCGTCCTATGCGCCACCGCCCCCGCGGTTCCGCGCGCCGCGCATGTCGCGCAACGCCGTCGTTCTTCAGGTTGCCGCTTTGCGCCACGAAAGCGACGCGCTCGCCCTGGCCGACGCGTTGCAGCAGAAAGGCTTCCCTGCATTTGTCATCACTCCTACTGCCGACAATTTTTATCGCGTGCAAGTTGGTCCTTTCGAGAACCAGACCATCGGCGACAAGGCTAAGCAATCGCTCCAGCGCGAGGGATTCAAAGCCATCTTCAGACGCTGAATGACGCGCTCGCGGCCCGTTCGAGTTTTTCTTGCCGTCGCCTCCGGCCTGGCGCTTTCCTTTTCATTTCCTAATTACGACTTGCCGCTCCTGGCGTGGATTGCCATTGCTTTGCTGATGCTTGCCGCGCTCGGCGCGCGTGCGCGCGACGCGGCGCTCTATGGTTTTATCAACGGCGTTCTTTTTTATCCACTCAGCCTTCCCTGGATCGCTACTGTCATGAAGCAATACGGCAGCAACATCAGTTGGTTTGCCGCTGCGGGAATTCTGGGTTTGATGGCGCTCGCCGGGTCCCTTTTCCCCTTGGTCTTCGCCGTCCTGGTCTCGCGTGTAGGCAAAAGAAATATTCCCATGGCCTGCGCGATGGCGCCGTTTCTCTGGGTTGTCCTCGAATTCGCGCGCGCGAATCTTCCCATCATTGGTTTTCCGTGGAACCTGCTCGGCTACGCCGCTTCCGGCAATCTGGCCTTCGTGCAGCTCACCAGCATCACCGGAATTCTCGGCCTCTCCCTGCTTGTCGCTGCATTTAACGCGCTGCTCGCCTGGTCAATTGCTTCGCCTTCCAAAAACAGCCGCCGCATCACCATCGGTGCCGCGATTATTCTCATTGTGATCGCTACGACTGGCCCTCGCTTCGTCCCCCACGCCCCCGCCGATCACGTTGCGCATCTCGTTCAAACCAATTTCGCGCAGTACGAAATCTATCCCGCCGACTGGATGGAGGTTCACGCGCCTGACATGCGGCAGCTCGAATCGATCAGCATCGATGCGGCGAAAAAAATTCCCGGCGTGATTATCTGGCCCGAAGTTCCCGCTCCTTTCAGTTTGCAGGACCCTAAATTTTCCGCCATCGCCAGGCGCATCGCCAGTGATTCGGGCCAGGATTTCCTCGTTGGCGTCGACGACTGGAAGCTCGGCCCAAATCGTCAGTGGTTGGCTTCGAACAGTGCGGTCCTGCTCGATCCTGCCGGCCAGCGCGAATTCACGTATGATAAAATTCATTTGGTTCCGTTTGGCGAATATGTGCCGCTGCGCAAGTGGATCACCTTTGCGCGCAGCCTCACGGAGGGCATCGGCGATTTCACGCCAGGGCGCGAATATTCCGTCGGCCAGTTGCCCGGCGGCCGTTTCAGCGTTTTCATCTGTTATGAGGCGATTTTCTCCGCCGAGATTCGCCGATTCGCCGCCAATGGCGCGAATCTGCTGATCAATATTTCCAATGACGGTTGGTTCGGCCGCTCGTCGGCCCCGGCGCAGCATCTGATGATGGCGCGCGTCCGTGCTGTGGAGAATCGCCGTTGGCTGCTTCGTTGCACGAACACCGGCTTTACCGTCGATGTTGACCCGTATGGCAGAATCGTGGCGCGGCTCCAGTCGTTCACGCGCGCCGAGCTTGACGCGCCTTACGGTTTTCGCTCGGATTTGACGCCGTTCACGCGTTTCGGCGACTGGCTCGCGTGGCTCTGCCTATTCGCAACCATCGCGCTTTTCGCTCTGGGCTTGACGCGTCGTCAGGCCGCGCGTTGACTGCGGTTTTAGGAGGCCAAGCGTTCTCTCGTAGAGGCAACCCTTGGGTCGCCCGATAGTTCTTTCAAAATTTCACCGAGGAAGGCAATTGTGAGCAACTTCATTGAAGACCTGCAATCCCGCTTCGAAGAACTGAAGAAGCGCATCGAACTTGTGCGGAGTTATCTTTGACGTTCCCGCCAACCGCGAACGCCTGAAATCCCTCGAACAGAAGACGAACGATCCTGCTTTCTGGCAGGATCAGGAAAAAGCACAAGCCATTCTCCAGCAGCGCAAGCAAGCCGAGGGCAGCATCGCGGCCGAAGAGAAACTGCTGTGCGCTATTTCCGACATCGAAACATACTTCCACATGGCGCACGAAGAATCCGACGCCGCGCAGCGCGAATCGGTGCTAAAAGACATCTCCGCCGAGCTCGACGCCGCCGACAAATACGTCTCCGAGCTCGAAACGCAAACACTTCTCTCCGGCGAAAGCGATGCCCTCAACGCCATCATGACCATCAAGCCTGGCGCCGGCGGCACCGAATCGCAGGACTGGGCCGAAATGCTCCTGCGCATGTATTTGCGCTGGGCGGAGAACAAGAATTTCCGCACCGCCATAATCGACTCAACTCCCGGCGAGGAGGCTGGCCTGAAATCCGTGACCGTGCGCATCGAGGGCGAAAACGCCTACGGCTTGCTCGCTGGCGAAAGCGGCGTCCATCGCCTCGTCCGCATCTCGCCATTCGACCAGGCCGCCCGCCGCCACACTTCCTTCGCTTCTGTCTTTGTCATTCCGGAAATCGACGATCGCATCGAAATCGTGGTCAAGCCCGACGATCTGCGCATCGACACGTTTCGTGCCGGCGGTCACGGCGGCCAGAACGTCAACAAAGTCGAATCCGCCGTGCGTATCACCCATCTGCCCACCGGCATCGTCGTGCAATGCCAAAACGAACGCAGTCAGCACAAAAATCGCGAGATCGCTATGAGAGTCCTCAAATCGCATCTCTACGAGCACGAAATCGAGAAGCGCCGCGAACAAACCCGCAAGCGCGACGAAGCCAAGCTCGACATCAGCTTTGGCAGCCAGATTCGCTCCTACGTCCTTCAGCCCTATCAACTTATCAAGGACCATCGCACCAAAATCGAGGAGGGCAACGTTAACCGTGTCCTCGACGGCGATCTCGACGAATTCATCCGCGGCTACCTGCTCGCCCGCCGCCGCGGCGGCGGAGCCATCACCCCTGCCGACCCCGACGAGCCGTAGAATTCCTGATGTAAGGCGAATTCGCGCAGACCGCTTGGCTGATTGCGATTGAGTGTTGACTGCGCGTTTTTCCTTGACTTTAGTTAACTCTGTGGTACACATGCATTGCAGTCTGGAACTTCCAGCTTGCCCGCTTGGCGGGGCTGCGCACAACTGAACAGGGAGGCAAGCCGCGGCGACGCGGCTTTTCGCTTTTTATGCGCTTTTGGAATTCTAATCGAGGAAATATGGGGAATTAGAACCTCATGCAACTCACACAAAACAAACGATCGGAGCCATTTCTAATCGAGGTATTTTGCGATTTTCAGGAAATTAACTTACCATTTTCGGACACTCCGATCCGTCCCCGCGCATTGCCTTGTTCTCGCGCCTCGAATCGCCGATCACAATTATTAGGATCGTCCGCAACTCACACAAAACGAAGCGCCGAGGCCATTTCTAATCGACAAGAAATTGCATTTTTCGGCCTCCCACGGTCAAGCAGTCTTGTGGTTGGCTTGCTGCGGATGCGCTTGAGGCTGGTAGGTGCCGGCGACCGCCCGCATGGCAATTGCGAGGCGGTTCCAGCTATTGATCGACACGACCACCATGCTGAGCGCCACGATTTCGGCTTCGGAGAAATGTTTTTTCACTTCCTCGAAGACTTCATCAGGGACGTGCGTTTCGGAAACGAGGGTCAGAGATTCAGTCCATGCAAGCGCGGCGCGTTCACGCTCGGAATAAAAGGGAGATTCTTCCCACGCGTCCAGGCCGTAGAGACGCTGCTCGGTCTCGCCCGCGGCGCGCGCGTCTTTCGTGTGCATGTCAATACAGTAGGCGCAACCATTGATCTGCGAGGCGCGCATTCGGATCAGTTCAATCAAAGGCTGCTCGATGCCGGATTGCCGAACATAAGTTTCGAGTGCATACATCGCCTGGTAGGCTTTCGGATCTGCTTTCATCACGTCGATTCTTGGTTTCATCTTTTTGTCCTCCTGCTATCACTGATGCGTTTGACGGTGCCGGAGAACCAACTTTTCCGGATTTTTTCGATGCGAAATTCATTCTTTCAAAAGCCGGCGACGCTCGAAACGTTATTCTTCTTCGAGCGCTTTGGCGCTGGCAAGTTTCTGAATCACGCTCATGTCTTCGAGCGTGGTAACGTCGCCGGAGACGCCGCCTTTCTCGGCGACCTCGCGCAACAAGCGGCGCATGATTTTTCCGCTGCGTGTTTTGGGCAGCAGATCGGCGAAGCGCACTTCAGCGGGCCGCGCGATGCTGCCGATTGTCTCCGCCACATGTTCAATCAGCGCCATGCGCAGGGTCGTGGAGTGATTGTGGCCCGCGCGAAGAGTAACAAAGCAAACGATGGCTTCGCCTTTGATTTTGTCGGGACGCGCCACAACCGCTGCTTCCGCTACCGATGGATGGCTGACCAGCGCGCTTTCGATTTCCATCGAACTCAGGCGGTGGCCGGCAACCTTGATGACGTCGTCAACGCGGCCGAGAACCCACGTATAGCCGTCGGCATCGCACTGCGCGGCGTCCCCGGTGAAATATACGCCGGGAATGCGGCTCCAGTAATCGCGCTTGAAGCGCTCGTCATCGCCGAAAATCGTGCGCAGCATCGAAGGCCAGGGTTTTTCGATGATGAGGTAGCCCGTCTCGCCGGGCTTGACGGTTTCGCCCTTGAGCGTGACGACGCGCGAGATCACGCCGGGCAGCGGCAGCGTTGCCGATCCGGGCTTGGTCGGCGTCGCGCCGGGCAGCGGCGAAATCATGATCGCGCCGGTTTCGGTTTGCCACCAGGTGTCGACGATGGGGCAGCGCTTGCCGCCGATCACGTCGAAATACCATTTCCACGCGGCCGGATTGATCGGTTCGCCGACGGTGCCGAGCAGGCGCAGACTCGACAGATCGTGTTTCGCGAGCCATTCGCTGCCCCAGGCCATGAACGCGCGCACGGCCGTGGCGGAGCTGTAAAAAATCGAAACTTTGTAGCGTTCGATGATTTCCCAAAAGCGATCTTTCTTCGGAAAGTCCGGCGCGCCTTCGTACATCACGCAGGTGGCGCAGTTCGCGAGCGAGCCGTAGACCAGATAGCTGTGGCCGGTGACCCATCCGATGTCGGCGGTGCACCAATACACGTCGTCGTCGCGCAAATCGAAAACCATTTGCGTGGTGTACATCGTGCCGAGCAAGTAGCCGGCGGATGTGTGCAGCACGCCTTTCGGTTTGCCGGTGGTGCCGCTGGTGTAAAGAATGTAGAGCGGATGTTCGGCATCGAACGAAGGCGCGGGACAATTTGGCGAAGCTTTCTGTTCGAGGTCGTGCCACCACACATCACGGCCCGGCTTCCACGAAACTGTTTCTCCGGTGCGTTTGACCACGACAACTTTTTCGATGGATGGGCAGGCGTCGGCGGCTTTGTCGGCGGTGTCCTTGAGCGGAACAATGTGGCCGCGGCGATAGCCGCCGTCGGCGGTGATGAGCAGTTTGGATTTGGCGTCGGCGATGCGGTCGGTGAGAGCGGTGGCGCTGAAGCCGCCGAAAATGACGGAATGAATCGCGCCGATGCGCGCGCAGGCAAGTAGAGCGATGGGCAGCTCGGGAATCATGGGCATGTAAACGGCGACGCTGTCGCCGTCTTTTACGCCGAGGCTGAGCAGGGCATTCGCGAATTTGCAGACGCGCTGGTGCAAATCGGCGTAGGTGAATTTCAGTTGCTTGCCGTCTTCGGCTTCCCAGTAGAGCGCGACTTTGTTGGCGTTTTTCGCGAGATGGCGGTCGAGGCAGTTGTGCGAGACGTTGAGTTTTCCGCCGGAGAACCATTTCGCGTGCGGCACGTCCCATTCGAGGATTTTTTTCGGAGGCTCGAACCAATCGAGCATTTTTGCCTGCTCGCCCCAGAAACCTTCGGGATCGTTTTTGGCGTGGTCGTAGAGTTTGCGGTATTCGTCGAGGGAGCGCACACGGGCGCGGCGCTGAAATTCCGATGGCGGCGCGATTGGTTTTTCGTTGAGGATTTGCGGGTCGAATTCCTGCATGGC
>JBAQYT010000079.1:0-2188 GCA_049787175.1 Candidatus Acidiferrales bacterium
TGCGTTTGCCTTCGAGGGATGCGTCTTGTCCTCGCGCGGACGAAATCGAAAGAAAAAACAGAAATGCGAGCGTACCAGCGCCTCGGATTTTTCTACCTTGCGCCATTCTGCCGCTCATTTCATTCTCTCTCAGACTCCAGGGAAGGTTAGCATACCGGCCTGTATCCCGTTTTTGAAAAGGCGCTATGATTGAACCTGCAGGGGAGATCGTGGATTCCAAGCTTTACGAAAGATATTCGCGCCAAATCCTCTTTGCCGCCGTCGGAGAAGAGGGGCAGCAGCGCTTGCTGCAATCGAGCGCCGTGCTCGTCGGTTGCGGGGCTTTGGGCACGGCCTCCGCTGGCTTGCTTGTCCGCGCCGGCGTTCGCTCCCTCAGAATCATCGATCGCGACTTCGTTGAGATGTCCAATCTCCAGCGGCAGGCGCTTTTCGAGGAATCGGACGCGCGCGAATCTTTGCCCAAAGCGGTGGCCGCCGAACGGCGTCTGCGCGCCATAAATTCCGATGCAAAAATCGAAGGCCTGGTTAGCGACGCCACTCCGAAAAATGTGCTGAAGCTGCTCTCCGGCTTTTCCGTGATCCTTGACGGCACGGACAATTTCGAGTCGCGGCTTCTCATCAACGACGCCGCTATTTCGCTCGGCATTCCATGGATCTACGCCGCTGCAGTCGGCAGCTATGGCATCACGTTCACCGTGCGGCCCAACCAAACCGCGTGCTTGGCTTGCTTGCTTGAGGCCGCCGACGGCTCGCATCGCTCCGGCTTCGAGGAAACCTGCGATACCGCAGGCATTTTGAACGGCGCAGCGAACCTGGTTGCTTCGATTCAGGCTACCGAAGCCATCAAGTTTCTTTCCGGAAATTTTGAAGCACTCAATGAGCGCCTGGTTTCCTGCGATGTTTGGGAAAATCGCTTCCAATCCATTCGCGTTGCGCGGAATCCATCATGCCGCGCTTGCGGCCTGCGCAAGTTCACTTATTTGGCGGGAGAAGCGCAGCCGCACGTGACCATGTGTGGCCGCGATTCGGTGCAGATCCACGAGCGCAGCCGCCGGCTCGATCTTGCCGAACTCAGCCGCCGGCTCGAGCGCTCTTCGCTCGGGGTCCGGCGCAACGATTTTCTGCTGCGATTCCAGGTGCCTCCGTACGAGGTGACCGTTTTCTCCGACGGCCGCGCGGTCATCAAAGGCACTCAGGACCCCACGATCGCGCGCTCGCTCTACGCACGCTACGTCGGCGCGTGACCTGACTCCTCGCTTGACTGCCGCACACGATGCGTCAATATATGCGCGTAAGACTGCGCAAAAATCTAAGGAGGGCCTGTCATGCGCCGGTTCTGCCTGAACACGATTCTCCTGCTGACTCTGGCACTGTCACCCTGCATTTTCGGGCAGCAACAAAGCGCACCGAACGCCCTCCAAGCTGACCTTAGCGCAAAACTCACTTCCGACTTGAGCCGCGTCGCTGCGTCCTATGACGGCGTGATGGGAATCTTCGTGAAGGATTTGACGAACGGAGAGACATTCGCAGTCAACGCCGACACGATTTTTCCGCAAGCCAGCTCGATAAAAATTCCGATTCTCATCGAATTGATGCGCCAGGCACAGGCGGGAAAGCTGAATCTGGCCGAGCGTGTTGAAATCCATCGCGCCGCTCTGGTTGGTGGCAGCGGAGTGCTGCAATTTTTCTCGGAGGGCGGCTCGGCGGTATCGTTGCGCGACTTAGCGGCGCTCATGGTTGTGCTGTCCGATAATTCCGCAACGAACCTGATTATCGATCGCGTTGGCATGGACAACGTCAATTCCACGCTCGCGGGTCTCGGCCTGAATCAAACTGTGCTGGCGCGCAAAATGATCGATATCGCTGCCGAGCAAGCAGATCGCGAAAACCGTTCCACTCCGCGGCAGATGGGCACGCTTGTGGAAATGCTAAATGCCGGGAAATTGCTCGATGCAGAACACACTAGGCTGGTTCTCAAAATTCTGGAATACCCCAAGGACAGCCCACTTCGCGCGGGCGTTCCGCCGGCGATTGCGGTGGCCGAAAAACCCGGCTCGCTCAATGGCGCCCAATGTGATTCCGGTGTTGTGCTTCTTGAAGGGCGGCCTTACGTGATTTCCGTAATGACGACCTTGAATCAAGGCAGCGGCGATCCCGCCATCACGAATGTTTCCGCGCGCGTTTTCAG
>JBAQYT010000086.1:0-3747 GCA_049787175.1 Candidatus Acidiferrales bacterium
TTGCGGCGACGGTGCTCTCGGGGCTGACGGCAGCCATCGATCAGTTGGACGAGATGCGGGGCACAGAAGGGCGCGCGCTGGGAGAAGAGCTGGCGCGAAGGCTGACGTCGGTGGAAGAGGCGACGCAGCGCATTGAAACGCTGGCCGAGCGTATGCGTCCCGCCTATGCGAGAAGGCTGGAAGCGCGGTTGAAGGAATTGCTGGGAAATTACGCGACGGATCCGGCGCGCGTGGCCCAAGAGGCGGCGTTTGCAGCAGACCGCAGCGATGCCACGGAAGAAATGGCGCGGCTGCGAAGCCACGGGAAACAATTTCGCGCTTTGCTGAATGCCGGAGGAGAAATCGGCAAGAAGCTCGATTTTTTGCTGCAGGAAATGCAACGAGAGGCGAATACGCTCCTCTCCAAATCGAACGGTGCGGATGAGGATGGGCTTGAGGTCACGCAATTGGGGCTGGAATTGAAATCGGAGATTGAAAAACTGCGCGAGCAAGTGCAGAACATTGAATAACGATGGTTGATTCCTACGAACCGCTGATCTTGATCGTGTCGGGGCCGTCTGGGTCAGGCAAATCAACGCTGGTGAAGAAGCTGCTGGAGTTGCCGAGCACGATGCTTTCGATTTCGGCTACGACGCGGCCGCCTCGTGCCAACGAAAAGGACGGCGAGTGGTATCATTTCGTGTCAGACGAGGAATTCCGGCGGATGGTGGGGCGCGGGGAATTTCTCGAACACGCGTGTGTTTTTGGGAAGCACAGTTATGGGACGCCCCAGAAATGGCTCGAAGAAGCGCGCACGCAGAAGCGCAATTTGGTGCTCGAGATTGACGTGCAAGGCGCCGAGCAGGTGCGCAAGAAACTAGCGAAGTCTATTGCGATTTTCATTGTGCCGCCGTCAAGGCAAGAGCTGGAGAATCGCATTCGGGCGCGCGGCCAGGACGGCGAAGACGAAATCAACCGGCGTTTGGAACGCGCGCGCTTGGAGATGGAGCATTATCTGGATTACGATTATGTTGTGATCAACGAAGATGTTGGCCGAGCGGGCGAAGCGGTCAGGGCCATTGCATTGGGAGCGCGCTGCGAAACGAAACGAAATCGCGAGCGCGTTCGTCAGATACTGAAATCTTTCGGAGGATAGAGCACTTATGCCTGTTTCCAGCCAGCCACCTGAAAGCAAGTTTGCGTACGTGGTACTCGTTGCAAGGCGCGCCCGGCAGCTCATGGCCGGAGGAAGGCCGCTGATCGACAACCCGAAAAATCACAAATATACGCGCGTTGCGGAAGAGGAAATGCAGAGGGGGATGCTGGAATTTGATTTGCCGGCAGGGATGGACGGGCGGGAAGAGGAAGGGACGCGCAAGAAGGCGTAAATTTTTTCGCGAGGCCCCGGTGGTGAATTGATGCGAATTGCGCTCGGAGTTTCGGGGGGAGTGGCGGCGTACAAGGCCGCGGAGCTGGTGCGCCGGCTGCAGCAGGAGAAGCTCGCCGTGCAGGTGGTGATGACGCGCGGAGCGCAGGAATTCGTGACGCCGCTGACTTTCGCGGCGCTGACCGGCGAGAAAGTGATCACCGAACTTTTCGGCGAGAAGCAAGCGAGCGCGAATCTGGAAAGCGCGATCGAGCATATTGCCGTGGCGCAACGCATCGACGCGCTGGTGATTGCGCCGGCGACGGCGGACATTTTGGCGAAGTTGGCGAATGGCATCGCGGACGACTTCCTGACCACGCTCTATCTGGCGACAAAAGCTCCCGTTATTGTGGCTCCTGCGATGAACGTGAACATGTGGGAGCATGCGGCGACGCAGCGCAATCTGGAGACGCTCAGGACGCGCGGTGTGCGGGTGGTGCAGCCGGATGAGGGTTATCTGGCGTGCGGGATGGTGGGTCCGGGGCGGCTTGCGGGAATTGAAGCGATTGCGAACGCGGTATGCGAGACGCTGGGGCTTAAGCACGACTTGGATGGAATGAAAATCGTGGTGACGGCGGGGCCAACGGTCGAGGACGTGGATCCCGTACGCATGCTGACGAACCGTTCGTCGGGGAAAATGGGCTACGCGCTGGCGGATGCGGCTTCACGCCGCGGCGCGCACGTTGTGCTCATAAGCGGGCCGACGGAGCTGCATGCGCCGAACGAAGTGGATTGGATTCCGGTGCGCTCAACGGAAGAAATGCACCGCACAGTTCGCGAGCGAGCGAAAGGCGCGGACGTGGTGATTATGGCCGCGGCGGTCGCGGATTATCGTCCGGCGACGCAAGCCGCGCAGAAAATCAAGCGCAGCGAAGGACGGTTGATGCTGGAGCTTGAGCCCACTGCGGATATTTTGGCGGAATTGGGGCGCGGAAAAGGATCGGCGATTTTGGTAGGTTTTGCCGCGGAGACCGAGCGCGTCGCAGAAAATGCGCGGCGCAAACTCGAAGCCAAGGGCGCGGATATGATCGTCGCCAACGACGTTACGCAGGAGGGCGCTGGGTTCGACACGGATACGAATGTGGTGACTTTCTTTTTGCGTGACGGAAGGGAATTGGCGCTGCCGAGAATGCCGAAATTCGACGTGGCGAATCGGATTCTCGATTGCGTGGTGGAATTGCGCAAGGGCATGAAGTGAGGTCCGAAGCGCGCGCAAACGTCCAAGCGTGGCTCGAATATTTTAGCGATCTGAGGATCTTCTCTTTTTACCTTGACCGCGCCACCGCGTCCAGCGGCGTCGCGGAAGCTGCGGTTTCCATTCCTCTTACGAATGCAGCAGTAGCTTCGCAGCGCACGAACGCTTACAACTCTGCTTGCAGTTTCGCGATACGCGCGAAACTGCAAGCTTCCGCGCCCGCGGCGCCGTTGCCAGTCGTAAAATCCGCATCGCTTTTCGAAGCAGGGCAGCGCATCGAAAACGATTCGCTCGAGCGTATACGCGAGGATATCGGCGATTGTAAGCGGTGCCGTCTGTGCCAGCAGCGCAACAAAATTGTCTTTGGCGCCGGAAGCGCGCACGCCGACCTTGTCTTTGTGGGAGAAGGGCCGGGACGCGATGAAGATATTCAAGGTTTGCCGTTTGTGGGGCGCGCGGGGAAATTGCTGACCCAGATGATCGAAGCAATGGGGCTGAAACGTGACGATGTTTACATCTGCAATGTGGTGAAGTGCCGGCCGCCGGAAAATCGCGCGCCGGAGCCGGACGAGATGGAAACATGCTCGCCGTTTCTTTACCGGCAGCTCGCGGTCATCCAGCCGAAGGCGGTTGTTTGCCTTGGCGCGATCGCTTTTCAGGCGCTCTACGGCGCGAAGCAATCGATTTCGCGATTGCGCGGACAGTGGCTCGAGTTTCGCGGAATTCCCATGATGGCCACCTATCATCCCGCGTATTTGCTGCGGAATCCGAATGCCAAGGGTGATGTGTGGGAAGATTTGAAAAAAGTGATGGCGCACCTCGGATTGAAAGTTCCCGCCAGAAGCTAGAAGAATTCCTGCTACATTTAACGCTTTGCAATTGCGTATCGCGCCGTTGATCTTTCATTTCGCGGCAACGAATCTTCTCGCGGAGTAATGAGTGGGCATTTTTCTAGGGCTGGCGGCGGCATTCAATTGGGGCGTGGCGGATTACGCAGCGCGCTTCGCGACGCGGCGAATCGGCGCGCTGCGAGCGCTGATGTTCATGCAGCTCGTAGGATTCATCGCGCTCACGGTTGGCATGGGCGCGACAGGCCACTGGGCGAGGTTTTTTCCGGTGTTTCGCTGGAGCATCTGGGCGTGGATTG